>JBBSQJ010000049.1:0-21259 GCA_038257965.1 Propionibacteriales bacterium | reverse complement strand
CGTCCACCCGGCCTCACAGCCCCCGATCACCGGCAGAACCGGCCAAAATGCCCGGCAGACCGAGGCAGTCACCAATCACCTCGCCTCCAGATTCGCACACGGCAAACACCGGGAAGGCCCGTTCGACACCAGCCACCTAGTAGCCTGTCCCGGTGGAACCTCGGCTCTTCGCCGATCTCGAACGCCGGGTGACCGGTCTGTCTTCGGGTATGTCACAGTCGAAGGAACCATGCGACTCCACCACGACGAGGTACCGATCGACACCGACCTCGTACGCCGGTTGTTGCGGGCACAGTTCAGCGAACTTGCCGAAGCCGACCTCCGGCCGGCGCCCACACAGGGCACCGACAACCTCATGTTCCGGTTGGGCAGCCGACTGGTGGTGCGACTGCCTCGCAAGCCCGCCGCCGTCAGCGGCCTCCTCGTCGAGCGCCGCTGGCTCCCGATCCTGGCGCCACGACTCCCGCTCGCCGTGCCGCTGCCGATCGCCGACGGCCTGCCGACCAGGGACTATCCCTTCCCTTGGGCGGTATGCCGATGGCTGCCCGGTTCGCCCGTCCCGGCGGGTGGCCTGGCGACGGGGGACGTGCGCCGGCTCGCGGAGTTCATCCGTACGCTGCACAGCGTCGAAGCACCGGACGGTCCGCCGGTCGAGGCGGGCCGACGAGCCGGACCCGTCATGGCGTACTCACCCATCTTCGAACCAGCACTCGGGGGAGTTCTCGACCTCGTCGCCGCCGGGCGGATCGAACCCGGGCTCGTCGATCCGGACCGAGCGCGCACGGTGTGGCAGGCGGCGCACCGGGCCCCGTCGTGGAGCGGGCCCGGTGTCTGGGTCCACCGTGACCTGTACGGCGGCAACCTGCTCGCCGAGACGGGCCGACTCACCGGCGTGATCGACTTCGGCAGTCTCGCGGTCGGTGATCCCGCGGGTGACGTGATGGCGGCATTCCATGTTGTCGAACAGCGGGACAGACCGGCATTTCGCGAGGCGGTGGGCGCGGACGACTCGTCCTGGGCACGCGCTCGTGGATGGGCGCTGGTGCAAGGTCTGGAGGCACTTCCCTACTACCTCGACACGCATCCAGGAATGGTGGCGATGGCCCGGCAGGCGATCAGCGCCGCCTTGTCCGACGACGGGCAGACTGGGTCTCGTGCCGCATCCTGATGTCGTCGTCCTCGACGGCGGCCTGTCCAATGTGCTCGCCGACCGGGGTCACGATCTGTCGGGTGAGCTGTGGACGGCTCGGCTGTTGCGCGACGGCGAAGAGGAGATCGCCGCAGTGCACCGGGCCTACTTCGCGGCCGGTGCGCGGGTGGCGACGACTGCTAGTTATCAGGCGAGCATCCAAGGCTTCGGCCGTCTCGGCGTGGACCGGGTCGAGGCCGAGGGTCTGATCCGGCGGAGCGTGACGATCGCCCGCGAGGTCCGCGACGAGTTGGCGGACGACGGCGTCCAGCGACTGGTCGCGGCGTCGGTCGGGCCCTACGGGGCGCTGCTCGCGGACGGCTCGGAGTATCGAGGTCGCTACGGGCTGTCCGCTGCCCAGCTGCGGGACTTCCACGGGCCGCGGCTCGATCTGCTCGCCGCGGCCGGGCCCGATCTGGTGGCCGTCGAGACGATCCCGGACGCCGACGAGGCCGAGGTGCTGGCCGGCCTGCTGGACGACTTCGGAGTTCCCTCCTGGCTGAGCTTCTCGATCGAGGACGACCGGACGCGCGCCGGACAACCACTGACCGCGGCCTTCGAGATCGCCGCGAGTGCCCGCTCGGTGATCGCGGTGGGCGTCAACTGTTCCGCGCCCGGGGACGTCCTGCCCGCCGTCCGTGTGGCGGTTGCGACCACCGGTCGAGCGGCCGTCGCCTATCCCAACCGGGGCGAGACCTGGGACGCCGATTCACGCGGATGGTCGGGACCGGGAGCATTCGACCCGGCGCTGGCGCTCCAGTGGGCGGACGCGGGCGCGCGCTACATCGGCGGTTGTTGCCGGGTCGGCCCGGCGGACATCGCCGCCCTCGCCGGGGTGTTCGAAGCAGGGTCCGGGTCCGACTGATCGGTCGCCCATCGTCGCTGGACGACGACACTCCTACCTACTTCCTTGTCTCGACGTGGGTCGTTCGGAGGCGAACCGCGGCTGGCCCGGTCGAGGGTCGCCACTGTTCGGCATCGTTGACTGGGCAGAGATCTCGCGGAACAGGCTCTCCCATTCCGCCACGAGGTCGATGTGCTCGAGGTCGCGAAGCCAGCGCAACTGGATGCCGTCCATCATGGCGATCACCTGCCGACCGCGTACGGCCCGATCGGGGTGGAGTTCCGAGCGGGGGCTGCCGAAGAACGCGATCACCCGAGCCTCGCGCGCTATGAAATAGTCGTGCGCCGGGTGAGCCGGGGTGAGCGACTCGGCGTTCAGCACGGAGTACAGCCGGACGATTTCGGGCTGCTGGGCGTTGCGGGCGACGACCGCAGCACATACGTCGGCCAGCGGTAGGTCCCGCACCGCTTCGTACAAGTCTGCCGGCGCGATGCCCAACCGCTCGGCCAGCGATTCGTCGTCCACCCGGTCCCGGCGCTCCAGCACCGCGATCAACAACCGGTCCTTCGTCCCGAAATGATGCAGCAGCCCCGCGTCGGTGATGCCACACGCATCGGCGATGTCGTGCACCGAGACACCCCAGAAGCCTCGTTCGCCGATCAACCTGGTGGCCGCTTCGATGACCTGGATTCGTCGATCGGCGGGAAGCAGGCGCAGCCGACGGATGCCGTCGGAACCGGCCAACCCCACGGGTCTGCCTCCCTCCACACCGCCCTTGACGCGCGTTCGCGACGGACGCTACCGTACCCCTTACCTAGTGATCACTAAGTAGAGAGAGGAGACCTCTGGCGATGATGCGGACACCAACTCCAAAGGACAAGTTCTCGTTCGGGCTGTGGACCGTCGGGTGGACCGGGACGGACCCGTTCGGCGGACCGACTCGTCCGGCGCTGGATCCGTGGGAGTACTCCGATCGACTTGCCGAACTCGGCGCCTGGGGCATCACGTTCCACGACAACGACGTGTTCGGCTTCGATGCCGACGCGGCCACCCGGAAGCGGATCGTCGGACGGCTCAAGGACGCGACCGACAAGGCCGGGCTGGTCATCGAGATGGTCACCACCAACACATTCACCCACCCGGTGTTCAAGGACGGCGGGCTCACCTCCAACGACCGGGCCATCCGTCGGTTCGGCTTGCGCAAGATCCTGAACGCGGTCGACCTGGCGGTCGAGGTGGGCGCCGGGACCTTCGTCATGTGGGGCGGCCGTGAGGGCAGCGAGTACGACGGCTCCAAGGACGTGTATGCCGCGATGGAGCGCTACAAGGAGGGCCTCGACACGGTCGCGGGCTACATCAAGGCACAGGGCTACGACCTCAAGATCGCGCTGGAGCCCAAGCCCAACGAACCGAGAGGCGACATCTTCTTGCCGACCGCCGGTCACGCGCTCGCCTTGATCGCCGAGCTCGAGCACGGCGACATCGTCGGCCTCAATCCTGAGGTCGGGCACGAGCAGATGGCCAATCTCAACTACACCCACGGCATCGGGCAGGCGCTGTGGAGCGGCAAGCTCTTCCACATCGACCTGAACGGCCAGCGGGGTCTGAAGTACGACCAGGACCTGGTCTTCGGTCACGGTGACCTGATCTCGGCGTTCTTCACCGTGGACCTGCTCGAGAACGGCTTCCCGGGTTACCCGGACGGGCCGCGCTACACCGGACCGCGGCACTTCGACTACAAGCCGTCGCGCACCGAGTACCTCGACGGCATCTGGGCGTCCGCGCGTGCCTGCATGGCGACATACATCGGATTGGCGGAGAAGGCGAAGGCCTTCCGTGCCGACGAACGGGTCCAAGAAGCCATGCGCTACGCCGGGGTGTACGACCTCGCGGAGCCGACCCTCGACGCCGACGAGTCACTGGAGTCGTTCCGGACAGGAGAAGACGGGTTCGACCCGGACAAAGCCGGCGAGCGGGACTACGGCTTCGTGGCTCTCCAGCAGCTTGCGATCGAGCACCTGATCGGCTGAGACCTCTGGCTCTTGCGACACCCCGGAGCCGGCCGGATCGACGACGAGACGCGTCGAGCCGACCGGTCTGGGTCGGGTGCGGAGTGCGGTGATCATTCCGTAACGCTCTCGCCGGCGAGGATCAGGTAGAGCGAGCGACGGGCCTGCGCGAGCACCTTCTCCGCTGCCTCGACCTGAGCCGGGGTGCCGCTGGTGGCCACCTGCCGGGCCGCAAGGTGTAGCTCGTGCAGCGGGCCGCGCAGATCGGGTCCGGACTGTCCCTGACCGAAGTCGGTGAAGGGGTCGCCGAGGCGCGCCTTCCGGTCTGTCAGGTAGGTCCGACCCTCCGGGGTGAGGGTGACCAGACGACGGCCGCCCTCTTCACGCGTGGCGACCAGCCCCTCGTCCTCCAGTTGGGAGATCGTCGGGTAGATCGCACCCGGGCTGGGGCGCCAGGCACCACCGGTGCGCTCGGTCATGGCCTGCATGATCTGGTAGCCGTGCATCGCCTCGTCGGCGACGACCAGCAACACCGCCGTCCGGACGTCGCCGCGCTGAGCGCGACCCCGTCCGCGACCGCCACCACGCGGCCCACCCGGGCCACCACGGCCGGGCCGTCCGCGACCACCCTCACGCGATGAACGTCCGTTGCGGCCCTCGGGCGGGCCTTCCCGTCCCGCACGCTCTTCGTGCGCCTGCCACCCGGGCCGATCTTCTCGACCGGGACCGTGTGGCGATTGCCGCAACGCGCCCCGCGTTGGGCCACGACGATCTCCGCTCGCTCCGAACTTCTCGACATCGTTTTCCATGTATCTCAAAGTCAGTACTCCTTCTGTGTATTGGTCTCCAGTCCTGAATTGGCCTAGAGCCACTGACTTGAAGGATACTATCACGATATATCGTGATATCGCCAACGTAACTTCAGTCGACGACGAACGCTCCCTCGTTCAGCCGAGGCCCGGCCTCACCCGAGCAAGGTGGCACGAGCACGGATCGACGGAGCTTTCGTCGCCTCGGGACCAGGCGACGATGGAACGCTTCAGAGGCGGTGTCCTGACATGCCACAATGTCGTCATGGCGGGAACTCAGGTGAGCATCAAGGACGTGGCCGAACGGGCGGGCGTCGCTCTCGGCACGGTATCCAACGTGCTCAATCGGCCCGAGAAGGTGGCCGAGCCGACCCGCGCAAGGGTGTTGACCGCGATCGAGCAACTCGGCTTTGTCCGCAACGACGCCGCTCGGCAGCTCAAGGCGGGCAAGAGCACGTCGATCGGCTTCATCTTGTTGGATGTCCGCAACCCCTTTTTCACCGATGTCGGCCGCGGGGCAGAACAGCAAGCCGCGAAGTACGGGCTGAGCATTCTGCTCGCCAACAGCGACGACCTGCCGGAGCGCGAGGCCGCCCACCTCGACCTCTTCGAACAGCAGCGCGTCCGTGGACTGCTGGTCTCGCCCATCGGAAACGTCTTCGATCGTCTGGAGAGATTGCGTACGCACGGAATCGTCACCGTGCTGGTGAACCGGGTCGCCGACGGCAGACCGTTCTCGTCGGTTTCGGTGGACGACGTCGCAGGGGGCTATCTCGCCGTCACCCATCTGATCGAACAGGGCTGCCGACGAATCGCCTTCATCGGGGGTCCGGTCACGATCCGGCAGGTGGCAGATCGCCTGCTCGGTGCCAACAAGGCCGCCGCACAACATGACGACGTCGAGCTCGAGGTCGTACTCCAGGACGGATTGACCGTGCAGCACGGCCGTGCGGCCGCGGACTCCGTCGCCCAGCGACCATCCGGCCGTCGACCCGAAGGCGTATTCTGCGCCAACGATCTCCTCGCCGTCGGGGCCTTGCAATCGTTCACCATGCTGGATCGGCAGTTGAGCGTGCCCGAGGACATCGCGCTGATCGGTTACGACGACATCGACTTCGCCAGCGCTACGGTGGTGCCGCTGAGCTCCATCCGCCAGCCCTCGATCTTGATGGGCAGGACCGCAGTCGACCTGCTCCTCGAGCAGATCCAGGCGGGTCCAGGCGATCCTGTCGAGCCGCGCAGCGTCGTGTTCCAGCCCGAGTTGATCGTCCGTGAGTCGACCCGGCGCAACTGAGCGCCCATCCCGGTTCCATGTCCGGGAAACTGTGCAGCTGTTGCACTCACGCCCGGCGTGTCGCTGCCAGACGTGCACAGTTTCCGGAGAGTGGGTTGTGGTTGGGCCCTAGCGGGTGGCCAGGATGACTTCCAGCGTCCGTGGGCCGTGGACGCCTTCGACCCGGTTGAGTTCGATGTCGCTGGTCGCGCTGGGCCCGCTGATCATGGTGAGTGGGCGGGCGGGATCCATCCGCGCGATCATCTCCGGCACATCGGGCACGATCGCGTCCTGGTCCACCACGCAGAGGTGGTAGTCGGGAACGAGAGTGATCGCTCGCCGGCCCTGATCGGGCGATGCGTCGAGCACCAGGGTCCCCGTCTCGGCTGCGGCGACCGCGCAGCCGGTGATGACTCCGTCGACCGCGTCGAGCTCGGGCACGCTCAGCGGAGCTTCGGGCTCGTCGACGCGCAGCTCCACACCGGCGTCGACGGTCCACGCCTGCGGCAAGCCCGGTGGAATCACCACCGTCCGGACACCGCGGTCTGCAAGGGCCTTCGCGATGGTGGCGGGGACCTCGCGGACAGCACAGCGGCGGACCAACGCCTTGTAGTCGACCAGGCGGTCCACGAGCAGTTCCACGACGTCGTCCATCGAGCGGGTGGGTTGGTCGCGGTACGAGCGGTCGATGTCGTCGTACGTGGGCGCTTCGGGCGGAGCCAGCTCGTGCGCCTCGCGGATCCGGTTGAGGATGTCTTGCCGAGCGCTCACGACTCGGCTTCCGTTTCGTGATCGCCGGCGGTGTGCTCGGTGGCCCACCAGTCGCGGAAGGACTGCTTCGGTGGTCTCGGGATGTCACGGGAGCCGGTCCACGCGCTGGCCAGCGGGAGGGGGACGGGACCGATGGCTTCGCGCCGGCGTCCGAAGACGCGCCCGGCCCGAGCACCACGGACCGCAGCCGACCAGCGGGTCCGGTCACTCATCACCCAGGACGCGGCGGACATGATCGCGTTCTCGGCCGTGGGCAGCTTGTGCTCGGCTCGATGGGTCTCCACGTGCAACGCCCGCAGATGCACCAGCATGGAGGGAATGTCGATCTTGACCGGGCAGGCGTCATAGCACGCGCCGCACAACGAGCTCGCGTACGGCAGGGAGGCGTTGTCCTCGACTCCGGTCAGCTGAGGCGACAGGACGGCTCCGATCGGTCCGGGGTAGACCGAGCCGTACGCGTGGCCCCCGACGCGTTCGTACACGGGGCAGACGTTCAGGCAGGCGCTGCAGCGGATGCAGTTCAGCGCGTCGCGACCCCGGGCGTCGCTCAGCACCGCCGTTCGGCCGTTGTCGAGCAGCACCAGATGGAACTCCTGCGGGCCGTCGCCGGCTGTGACGCCACTCCACATCGACGTGTACGGATTCATCCGCTCCCCGGTCGCGGACCGCGGCAGCAGTTGCAGGAACACCTCGAGATCGCTCCAGCGAGGGACGACCTTCTCGATGCCCATCACCGTGATCAAGGTCTGTGGCAGGGTCAGGCACATCCGGCCGTTGCCCTCGGACTCGACCACGCCGAGCGTGCCCGTCTCGGCAACGGCGAAGTTCGCCCCGCTGATGGCGACTTGGGCGGACAAGAACTTCCGCCGCAGGTGTTTGCGCGCGGCACCCGCCAGCACGGCCGGCTCATCGCTGAGATGGGGGTCGACACCCTCCATTTCGCGCAGGAAGATCTCGCGGATCTCGGCCCGGTTCCGATGGATCGCCGGCACCAGGATGTGCGACGGCTTGTCATGCCCCAGCTGCACGATCAACTCGGCCAGATCCGTCTCGTAGGCGGCGATCCCGGCAGCCTCCAGGTGCTCGTTCAGCCCGATCTCCTGGGTGGCCATCGACTTGACCTTGACGACTTCGTCGGCGCCCGTGGCCTTGATCAAGTCCGTGACGATCTCGTTGGCCTCGGCCGCATCGCGGGCCCAGTGCACCATCCCGCCACGGGCGGTGACGTTCGCCTCGAGCTGGACCAGATAGGTCTCCAGGTCGGCCATCGTCTGGGTCTTGAGCTGGCGGCCCGCTTCCCGCAGCGCCTCCCAGCCGGGCACCTCGCCCACCGCGTGGGCTCGCTTGTTCCGAATGGTGTGCGTGGCGTTGCCGAGATTCGCGCGCAACTGCGCGTTGCCCAGCGCCTTGCGCGCCGCCACCGGGAACGTCTCGTCGCCGCGCAGGTTGCCCACACCGCGCGGGGACGTCGGCGGCGTCGGCATCCCCAACAGCACCGGTTCTCGACGTTCACGCATGACGTTTCTCCAGGTGCCAGGGCCCTTCGACAAGCTCAGGGCACATCCGCGACCCTTCGACACGCTCAGGGCACATCCGCGTCCCTTCGACACGCTCAGGGCACATCCGCGTCCCTTCGACACGCTCAGGGCACATCCGCCACCCTTCGACACGCTCAGGGCACATCCGCGTCCCTTCGACACGCTCAGGGCACATCGGCGATTCAGCCATCCTTGGTCTCCGCGAGAATCTCGGCAAGGTGGATCGTCCGGGTCCCCGTGCGCAGCCTGGTGAGTCCACCACCGATGTGCATCAGGCACGAGCTGTCACCTGCCGCACAGAACTCCGAACCGGTGTCGAGCACGTTGCGCATCTTGTCCGCCAGCATCGCGATGGAGGTATCGGCGTTCTTGATCGCGAACGTGCCCCCGAATCCGCAGCACTGGTCGGCTTCGGGCAGCTCGACCAGTCTGATCGACTCGACGTTGCGCAACAGCTTCAGCGGCTTCTCCCCCACCCGTAGCATCCGCAACGAGTGGCAGGTCGGGTGATAGGTCACCCGGTGCGGGAAGTACGCCCCGACATCGGTTACGCCGAGCCGGTCGACGAGCAACTCCGACAACTCATACGTCCGCTCCGCGACCTGCCCTACATCGGATACCAGGCCCGGACTGCCGAACCGCGACGCCACGACTGCATGCTGATGGCGCACCGACCCCACACACGAGCCGGACGGTGCGACGATCACGTCGTAGGACTCGAACGTGCGAACGTACCGCTCGACCAGTGGCAGCGCCTCGGGCTGGTAACCGGTGTTCACGTGCATCTGCCCGCAGCACGTCTGCTCGGCCGGGAAGACCACCTCGTGACCCAGCCGCTCCAGCAGTCGCACTGTAGCCTGCCCGACCTGGGGGAACATCGTGTCCGCCAGGCACGTGATGAACAGGGCGATCTTCACGAACTCACCTCGATCACGACGATAGTGCCCCCTTGCGATCGGGCGACGGCTGGTACTCCTGCAAGGTCAGCCCTGACCGCGCTGCCGCCCGAAGGGTTTCGAGGTCGCCCTCGACCACTCCGGCGGCCCGCGCCTGGACCATGACATTGCCCAGCGCGGTGGCCTCGACGGGGCCGGCGAGCACCCGGTGTCCGGACAGGTCGGCCGTCAACTGGCAGAGCAGGGCGTTCTGACACCCGCCGCCGACGATATGCACGACCGACACCGTACGTCCGGAGAGCCGCTGCCCCTCCGCCACGGTTCGCGCGTAGCCGGCCGCCAGCGAGTCGAGGATGCACCGGACGATCTCGGCCTGCGTCTTCGGCACCGGTTGCCCACCCTGGCGGCAGGCCGCCTGGATCCGCGCCGGCATGTCGTCCGGTGCGATGAGCGCCGCGTCATCGACGTCGATCACCGGTCCACCGGTACCGACCTCCGCGGCTTCGGCGAGCAGCGGGCCGAGTTCGTGCCCAACGCCGTCGATCGACCACTGCCGCTGCGACTCCTGCAGCAGCCACAGCCCACCTTCGTTGCGCAGGAACCGGATGCGGGCGTCCACCCCGCCCTCGTTGGTGAAGTTCGCCGCCCTGCTGTCGTCGGTGATCACCGGCTGGTCCAGCTCCAGCCCGACCAGTGACCAGGTGCCGGAGGAGACGTACGCGATGTCGCGGGTGGCGGACGGCACGGCCACGACCGCCGACGCGGTGTCATGGGTGCCGACAGCGATCACCGTCGTGGTCGGCGGCAGGTCGGTCCGGGACGCGATCTCCGGGGTGATCGTGCCCACCGCCTCTCCCGGCTCGATCAGCGGCGGGAACAGGTCCCGCGGAATTCCCAGGGCGTCGAACGCCTCGGTCGACCAGGTGCGTCTGCGCGCGTCGAACAGTCCGGTCGTCGACGCGTTGGTCATCTCGGTCCGGAGCTGCCCGGTCAGCCAGTACGCGAGCAGATCCGGTAGCATCACGGCCTTCGCGACCCGTGCCCATTGCGCGCCGGTCTGCTCAGCCGCCAGCTGGTACAGGGTGTTGAACGGCAGGAACTGCAGTCCGCTGATCTCGTAGGAGCGTTCTCGGCTGAGGCGATCGTCGACGTCGGCGATCACCGCTTCGGTCCGGTTGTCGCGGTAGGCGACGGGTTCGGCGATCAGCCGACCGTCGGCGTCCAGCAGACCGTAGTCGACGGCCCAGGTGTCGATGCCGATGCTCACCACATCCGAGTGCGTCGACGCCAGCGTTCGCAGTCCCCGCTGCACCTCGGCGAACAGCCCGGTCAGGTTCCAGCGCAGGTAACCGTCTCGCTGCTGCACGCCGTTGGGGAAGCGATGGATGATCTCGGTCCGGAAGCCACCGTCACCGTCCGGGATGCCCGCGACCACCCGGCCGCCCGAGGCGCCGATGTCGATGGCAGCAAACACCACTGGCCGCACCATGACTCGATCGTCCTATCGCAGGAACGCGGCCGCGACGCCGGCGTCGACCGGGATGTGCAGTCCGGTGGTGTGGGACAGATCCGCGGAGCACAGCACGAACACCGCGTTCGCAACGTGCTCCGGCAGCACCTCGCGCTTGAGCAGCGTGCGCTGCGCGTAGTACTTGCCGAGATCCTCCTCGTCCACGCCGTAGACCGCGGCCCGCTTGGCGCCCCAGCCACCGGCGAAGATGCCGGAGCCGCGGACCACCCCGTCGGGGTTGATGCCGTTGACCTTGACGCCGTACTCACCGAGTTCGGCGGCCAGCAGCCGGACCTGGTGAGCCTGGTCGGCCTTCGTGGCGGAGTAGGCGATGTTGTTCGGGCCGGCGAAGATCGAGTTCTTGCTGCTGATGTAGACGATGTCACCGCCGAGTCCCTGCTCGATCAACACCTTGGCCGCGGCCCGGGAGACCAGGAACGAGCCCTTCGCCATCACGTTGTGCTGCAGGTCCCAGTCGGCGACCGTCGTGTCCAGCAACGCCTTCGACAACGAGAGTCCGGCGTTGTTGATCACGATGTCCAGTCCTCCGAAGGCGAGCACCGTGGCGTCCACCGCAGCCTGCACGGCTGCCTCGTCGGTCACGTTCGCCGCGATCCCGACGGCAGCGTCGGTCGATCCGATCTCGGCGGCGGCGGCCCGGGCCTTCTCTGCATCAAGATCGGCAATCACCACACACGCACCCTCGGCCGCCAGCCGGGTGGCGATGGCCCTCCCGATGCCGGAGGCCGCACCGGTGACCAGGGCGATCCGGGTCGCCAGTGGCTTCGCCTTGGGCAGCCGGGCCAGCTTGGCTTCTTCCAGCGCCCAGTACTCGATCCGGAACTTCTCGCTCTCGTCGATCGGGGCGTAGGTCGAGATGCCCTCGGCGCCGCGCATCACGTTGATCGCGTTCAGGTAGAACTCACCTGCGACCCGCGCCGTCTGCTTGTCCTTGCCATAGGAGAACATGCCGACGCCGGGAACGAGGATGATCGCCGGATCCGCGCCGCGGATGGCCGGGCTGTCCTCGGTGGCGTTGCGGGCGTAGTAACCCTGGTAGTCAGACCGATACGCCTGGTGCAACTCCTTCAACCGGGCGATGCTGTCTGCCACGCTCGCGTCAGCCGCAAGATCGAGGACCAGCGGCTTCACCTTCGTACGCAGGAAATGATCCGGGCAGGACGTGCCCAGCGCGACCAGCCGTTGGTGCTCGGTCGAGGCCAGGAACTCCAGCACCCGCGGATCATCGGTGTAGTGGCCGACCATCGGCTTGTCGGCCGACGCGATCGAGCGCAGCGTCGCCGCCAACGCCGCAGCCTTCGCGTTGCGCTCGGCATCGGGCAGCGCGTCGTAGCGCTCGAGCACGGGACCGAACGGGTCGGCCTTGGAGTGCTCGAGGATGTGCGTAGCCGCGGTGTCGATGATCCACAGAGAGTTCCGCTCCGACTGCTCCGAGGTGTCACCCCAGGCGGTGATGCCGTGCCCACCGAGGATGCAGCCGATCGCCTGCGGGTTCTCGCTCTTGATCTTGGCGATGTCCAGCCCCAGCTGGAATCCCGGCCGTCGCCACGGCACCCAGGCGACCTTCTCACCGAAGATCTCCTTGGTCAGTTGCTCCCCGTCGGCCGACGTCGCGATCGCTATGCCCGAGTCCGGGTGCAGGTGATCCACGTGGGCCGCGTCGACCAGACCGTGCATGGCCGTGTCGATGCTCGGTGCTGCGCCGCCCTTGCCATGCAGGCAGAAGTCGAACGCCGCCACCATCTCGTCCTCGCGCTCGACACCGGGGTAGACGCCGACCAGCGCCCGCATCCGGTCCAGCCGGAGCGCGGCCAATCCCTTCTCGGTCAGGGTTCCGAGATCACCACCGGAGCCCTTGACCCACATCAACTCGACCTCCTCGCCCGTCACGGGGTCGGTCTCGGTGCCCTTGGCCGACGTGTTGCCCCCGGCGTAGTTGGTGTTCCTCGGATCGGCTCCGAGCCGGTTGCTCCGCTCGATCAGGTCGGTCACTGCCTGGTTGGTCATCGGTTCGTTCACTCTCTCGGGCTGCGTGTCAGCTAGTGGGGGTTCGATTCTTCAGCACTCGGGTGTTGTCCTTGGACAAGCTCAGGGCACCCGACAGGCTCAGTTGTCAAGAGGGGTTCGGTTGTCGGAAGCCATGCCGGGCAGCGACTACGCGCCCCAGCCGGCCTGGGTGCCCCCGACGCGCTCGGCCTCGATGGTCTTCTGGTAACCCGACTCCGCGTACGCCTTCATCGGGTCGGCCGGCAGCCCGCGCTCCTCGCGCCAGGCCGCCAGGTCGGGACGAACGTCGGTGTAGAACGCATCCATCACGATCGCGTTCGCGTCGAGCACGTCCCCAGCCCGCTGGGCGGCGGCGAGCGCCTCGGCATCCACCAGGAGGGCACGCGCGGTCATCTCCTGCACGTTGAGCACCGAACGGATCTGACCCGGGATCTTGTCCTCGACGTTGTGGCACTGGTCGAGCATGAAGGCCACCCCGGAGGCCGAGTCGAGACCGCCACCCCGAACGACCTCGTACAGGATCCGGAACAGCTGGAACGGGTCGGCCGCTCCGACGATCAGGTCGTCGTCGGCGTAGAACCGCGAGTTGAAGTCGAACGAGCCGAGCTTGCCGAGCCGCAACAGTTGGGCGACGATGAACTCGATGTTCGTGCCCGGCGCGTGGTGGCCGGTGTCGAGGCAGACGAACGCTCGATCGCCGAGCGCGGCGACCTGGGCGTAGGAGGTACCCCAGTCCGGGACATCGGTGTGATAGAACGCCGGCTCGAAGAACTTGTACTCCAGCACCAGCCGCTGCTCGGGCGAGATCTTGTCGTAGATCTGCGCCAGGCTGTCGGCCAACCGATCCTGCCGGCCACGGATGTCGCCCTGGCCGGGGTAGTTGGTGCCGTCGGCCAGCCAGATCTTGAGATCGCGCGAACCGGTCTGGTTCATGATCTCGATGCACTCGAGATGATGATCGATCGCCGTCGCGCGTACTGAATTGTCGACGTGGGTCAGGCTGCCGAACTTGTAGATGTCGTTCTGGAAGGTATTGGAGTTGATCGTGCCCAGCGTGACTCCCAAATCCTCGGCGTGGCGACGTAGGGCGGCATAGTCGTCCACTTTGTCCCACGGGATATGCAACGCGACCTTGGGCGCCAGGGCAGTCAGCTCGTTGACCTTGGCCGCGTCGGCGAGCTTCTCCTGGACGGTGCGGGGGGTGCCGGCGGTTGCGAAGACCTTGAACCGGGTGCCGGAGTTGCCGAACGCCCAGGACGGGAGCTCGATGACCTGGTCGCCCAGCTGATTCAGGATGCTGTCGTTGAGTCCCATGACTCGATCCTCACTTTCTTCATCTGCTGGTCTCGACCAGCTCGGGCGGCCCCCGGCGTCAATCTCGACCACCATACCAAGGTATTGAAAGGTTTCACAATATCCATTTCATAAGCCGGAGTCACCTTCCCAGAACTCCAGGTATCTGGCAGTTGAATCTTTTCAATGATTGATTCGTGCCAGTGACCGGCTGTGGTGTCCCGAGCCCAGGACCACCGGGTCCGCGTTCGGCAGGATGAGATCCGCCTCCATACCGCCCACAGCCGACCCCTCCGAGCCCACAGCCGACCCCTCCGAGCCCACAGCCGACCCCAGCGCGCCCACAGCCGACCCCTCCGAGCCCACAGCCGACCCCAGCGCGCCCTGAGCCTGTCGAAGGGCCTCGATGCCGCCCGGCCAGCCCTCGATCTGGGCGTACCGGAACCCGTGGAACGTGAGCGTCGGTTCGAAGCTGTTCACGCCACCGCTCAGGATTGGCCCGATGTAAGGGACGAGCTTGGTGGTGTCGAAGTCGAGCACTCGGGCGCCGGTCCACGATCCGTCGGAGAAGCCCGGCTGCAACCAGGCATCCGACGCGAGCCGAGCATCGATGGTCTCACCGTCGTAGATGTCGTTCTCGATCACGGCGGACAGTCCGGCGGTCCAGCTATCGTCGGTGACCACCGTCTGCACGTGGCCGTCGTCGAAGGTGACCTCCAGCTGGGCGATGCCGGCCGCAGCGTCACTGTAGATCCGCCGGATTCCTTTCCAGGTCAGGCGTCCACAGCTCCAACGTTGCCGGGGGCCAGGCCGAGCACCACCGGACCGGAGATCGCCGGCAATGACTCGGTGACGTCTTACTCCGTTCCGGAATGGATGAGTGGAGGTCACTGCATCGGGAGTTGATGCCCGGCCTGCAGGACCTGTCCGACTCGACGGCCGCGTAAGAGCCAATCCTGCGGCGGCACATGCCAGCTCGAGTCGATTGTCGCGTTTCAGCCGTCAACACCGAGCCTCATAACGACGCCGTGGAGTTCTTGGCGTGGCCACACTCGGGGGCACCCTGGTTGCACCCACCCGTCCTCGACGTTCCCTCGACGGTTGGTGTCTGGTCACCGCAGGCCGACGCGGGCGATCACCGCCGGGTCACCGATGATCTCGACCCCGAAGTTCGCGGCGACGGCGGTCGAGAGCTTGCCCGAGATGACCCCGAGCACCGGCTTCGGCGGCCCGGCGATCACCAGGTCCGGGTCCTCCACGGCGCCGGCTGACGCTCGGACCCCGCCGCGGATCTCGGCGACAATGGGCTCGTCGCCGGTGCGGATCTCGATGATCACGGGCGGGTCCTGCGGTCGGTGATCGGCCAGCATCGCCTCGATCGGGATCGTGAGCCAACGGCTGCGGAACTCCGCATCGGGCGCCGCGACCGGGATCTGCTCGCCACCCCATACGGCCAGAGCCTCCACCGAGTCTCGAAGCGACCGCCCCCGCTCGGTCAGTCGGAACACCGGCGTGGCGACGGGCGGCCGCGGCTCAGCTCGCCGAAGCACACCGGCCTGTTCCAGGTCCCGCAGACGGTCCGCCAGCAGATTGGTCGCGATGCCCGGCAACCCGTCCCGCAGATCGGTATAGCGCGCACCGTCGGGTCGCACCAGGAGCTCGCGGACGATCAGCAGGCTCCAGCGGTCCCCGATCACGTCGAGGGCCAAGGCCAGGCCGCACAGTTGGCCGTACGAGCGGGACACCGGGACCACCTCTCCGGACTCGGAAACCCGTGATTGACATTGTCAAGCCTCTACCTTACTTTTTCAAGTATGGCCGATCCGACCGAGATCTTCACCCTGACCACCGACGCGGTGGCCGCGATCGTCGACACGGAACCGGAACCGCGGTCGCAGACGCCCTGTCCGGACTGGAACTACGCCCAGCTCCTCGGCCACCTGGTGGGCGGTGACCGCTTGTTCTTCGGCATCCTGACGGGAGCGGTCACACCGGCAGGTCCTCCGAGACTGGCGCCGGGCACCGACCAGCCGGCGCCCACACCGGCCGACTACCGGGAAGCGAGCGGACGGCTGGCGCGCGTGCTGGCCGACCCGGCGGTCCAGGCGGGCGTCCATCAGGTACCGGTCGGGCAGCTGAGCGGAAACGAGATCACCATCCTCCGATCGGTCGAACATCTCTTGCACGGCTGGGATCTCGCGGTCGCGGGCGGCGCGTCGACCCGGTCTCTGCAGCCTTCGGCGACTGCGCTCGCTGAGCCGGCCCGGAGGCTCTTGGCGGCAGTGGGCGACAGCTTCCTCGTCGAGAGGCGTCCCTTCGGCGCGTCGGTCGAGGTCGCCGCAGGTGCAACCGACCTCGATCAACTGATCGCTGCCTTCGGACGGGATCCGGCGTGGCGGCCCGATCCCGTCGCGGCGTATGCCCGGATCAAGGAATGAAACACCGATCACCCCGACATCGACCTTCCGGACGGCTCTCGACGCGGTTACGGCGTGCAGGGCATGAGGGTCGGCGGTCGTGTGTTCGCGATCCCGCATGGCGACCGGCTGATGCTCAGGTTGCGGGGTCGGTGGTACACCGGTGACATGGCTCGTCTGGTAAACCGCCGCATCACCGTCCTCGTCGCGTTGGAGGTGGTCAGCGCCGTGCTCGCGTGGCGCGACCTGTCTCGGCGGTCGGATGCCAGCCTGCGTGGGCCGCGGCGGCTGTGGCGGGCATTGATACTGGCCAATCCGGGCAACAGCCTGCTCTATTGGGTCGCAGGGCGTCGCTGACTTTGGGACCGGCGCGCTCAAGCACACAGCGTCGACGGCGACATTCTCCGACAGTGCCACGGCACTGCTCACGCTCCCTGCCCGACAGAACCGATCAGTTCCGCGCAGAGCCGGGTCGCACCCGAGTGATTGCGACCTCCTACGTCCCTCCCGCACGACGGTCGGTCGAGCGGGCGGGGGCGGCAATTCTAGCTCGGTGCCGATTTCAGCTCAGAGCTTTCCGAGCCGCCGGATCCGATTGTGAGTGCCCGTCGGAGTGCCGGCTCGGGGTCGGCGTCGCCGTCGGTGCGCCACGCGACGTGCCCGTCCGGACGCACGAGCACGGCGCCGGAGTGGGACTCGCCTTCTCCCAAACCGTAAGCCGCGAGCATCTCGGAGCGCTCGGTGGTGAGCGATGCGACCGGGACGGACCCGGCGTCTTTGCAGCGGGACACGGCCCCTGGCCAGCCAGACTTCTGGTGGCACACCAGGACGAAACCGCGGCCGAAGACGTCGAGGGTGGATCGGGTGCGGTCCTCGCCGAGCCACGCGTGGGGTGCGCGTGCACCCGGGTCAGCACTCTGGGTATACGTCGTGGTCGGGTCGAGAATCGACTGGCTGTTGGAGCCGATGATGACGTCAGAGGCGTAGCGGTACCCCATGTCGAGGAGGCGGAGGTCGGCGGCGGCTGGGGTCGACCCCGGCTTCGACATCGATGTCCACATTTCCTGGTTCGCGGCGCAGATCGCGCGGGTGACCGGACCCCGCTCTGCGGTGTACGACGGCAGCAGCCTGGGTCCGCCCCAGCCCCGGACGACCGCGGCGAGCTTCCATGCGAGATTGTGTGCGTCGGCCATCGCCATGCTGATGCCCCCGGCGCCTTGCGGGGTGACCCGGTGGGCAGCGTCACCAGCCAGCAGGACCGGGCCGTGCTGCATCGCTGATGCCCACTGGACTCCGACGGACCACCGAGTGTCGCCGAGCGGCTCGACTGCTACATCGATCCCGAGCTGCTCGTGGACGAACCGTGCGGCATCGGACGGCCCCACACCGGTCGGTCCCTCGAAGCGCATCGTTCCCCACCGGTCGTCTGGGTGGGTGGGCAGCAGGATGCCCGGCACATGGGTGAGCTGGACGAACGCCGGGGGCGGATTCCCGAGCCACGGCGACAGGTCGGCCCGGAACAGCACCCCGCGCAACGATGCCAGCGATTCGGGCCTTCGAAGTCGATTCCGGCAAGACGTCGAATCGCACTGCGCCAGCCGTCCGCGGCCACAACGTACGCCGCGTGGACGGGATCTGACTCACCGCTCACGACGTCGTCGAGGCAGACCACCACGGATCCGTCGGAGAGAACCTCCAGGTTGGTCGCGCGCGTACCGAGCCGTAGCTCGACGTTCGGTCGACGGGCCAGGTGGTCACGCAGGACGCGTTCAAAAAGATCTTGAGCGATCGCGATGCCCTCGCACGCGCTCACCTCGACGAAGTCGGCACCGCCGGTGGGGATCGTTGCCTCCGGGGGTTGGTCGAGGGGCCCGCGGACCTCCATCTGCGGGCGTATCGGCAACGCCGCCGCGACCATGTCCTCCTCGACGCCGAGCTGACGCAAGATCTCGGTCGCCCGGGCATGGATGCCGCGCGCCCGTGGCAGCGCGGCGATCGCCGCGCGCTTGTCGACGACGAGGCAGTCGATCCCGAAGTCACCGAGCAGCATTGCGGCGACCATGCCCGTGGGGCCCCCGCCGACGATGAGAACATCGCGCGTCGCATCCATCCTGACCGCCTTCTGCATCTATAGTGCGTCCTATGCATTGATGATGCACTCAATACGAAAGGATGGGCAACGGGATATGCGTGAGAGTCGGCCCTATCGCTCAGAGCTTCGGGCCGAAAGTCGGCTTTCGACGGTGCGTCGGTGTGTCGAGGCCGCTGCGGAGCTCTTCGTGGCTCAGGGGTATGCCCCGACCACTATCGACGCGATCGCGGACCGCGCTGGGGTAGCGCGCCGGACTGTGTTCTCGGCCGCTGGGGGGAAGGTCGCCCTGCTCAAACTGGCCTACGACTGGTCACTCGTCGGTGACGACGAGCCGGTCGCGATGTCCGAACGTCCCGAGATCCGCGCCATTGCCGCCACACGGTCGCCGCGGCAAGCCATCACGATGTGGGCCCAGCACGTGACGGTCGTGTCGCACCGGTCCACGTCGATGATGCTCGTGATGCAGGCCGCGGCCGACACCGACGCCAACGCGGCAGCTTTGTACGAAAGGGCCATGCGGGACGCTCGGCTCGGAGCGAGAATGTTCGTCGAGCACTTGACCACCATCGGGACGCTGCGCCCCGGGCTCGACCTGGACCGAGCCACGGACCTCGTCTGGGCGCTACTCGATCCAGGCGTCTACGACCGCATGGTCCGCCGCGGAGAGTGGAACGATGCCGAGTTCGCGTCCTGGCTGGCCGCGGCGTTCGCCCAGGGACTCCTTTCCGCTGTTCCCCGTCGCGCATCAACCGCGCCACGCTCCACGGGCGACCCCGCGGGCTCAGCGCTCGAGACACTCACCGCAGCCGAAGCTGGCGGACCCCGCACGATGATCTAGACGTCCTTCTTGGCACAATTCTGCGGTCGCCCACGGCCACATCGCGGGCCGACCCTGCCCACCCGAAACCTGCTCACCGGAAGACAGCCCACCGGAAGTAGGTGAATCGGTACCCCGCAGGCATCTCACCCCGATGGATCATCACGACCACAGCCGAATGGTGCCAGAATACTTGGGGTGCCCACCTCGAGCATCGGCTCCACATGAGAGCCTCCTGCGCCGGCTCGCCAAAGCGGTTCGCGGCAAGCGGTGCGCTTGCTCACTCCCCCAGCCTCGCTGGATTCACCATCGACGCCCAGCGGCTCGACGAGCGGAGACCAAATGCCCAAGACGACCAAGTCCGGGAAACCGAAGCAGAGTGAGCTGCCCAGCACGTTGCGGCATTCCGGCGGCAAGGCGCAGCGGACCTTCACCAAGGCGTACGACGCGGCCATCGACCAGTATGGCGACGAACAGCGCGCCCACCAGGTGGCGTTCGCGGCGCTGAAGCACACCCACGAGAAGGTGGGTGACAGGTGGAAGAAGAAGGACAAGGGCAAGAAGGGTCCGTCAGACGCCCAGGCTGCCGGCGGCCGCGAAACGAACCGGCCCACCGCCGGCGGCGTCGACGCCAACGCCTCCAAGCGGCACCTCTACGACCTGGCCAAGCAGCTGAAGGTCCCCCGCCGGTCGTCCATGTCGAAGGCGGAGTTGGTCGACGCCCTGCAGAAGGCGAACAACCGGCAGTCTGCGAAGTCACGAGAGAAAGAGGCGAGCAACTCCAAGGCCTTGAAGGGTTCGAAGAAGGGCTCGAAGAAGGGCTCGAAGAAGTCAAAGAAGTGATCTGGCGCTGATCACGGGCGCCTGCGGCATCAACCGCAGACACAGTCCTTCCGACGTGGCGGAGTGCTGCCGGGTCGAGTCTGGCGACGACCCACTCCACACGCCAACTGGAAGGGGTCATTCGTAGTTGAGCCAGCCGAGTCGATCGCCGCCGTAGCGCGCGGGCGGCCTCGACCAGGTCAGAGATGTGCCGTTGAGGGTTCCGGGGGGCTGCACGACGCTGACCGCGCCCAGTTGGACAAGCCATGGCCTCGGGTTGGGATCCAGCTCGTCTGGCGGTGGCCGTCGTAGCACTTCGCCGGCAACGGTGGCCAGCGAGACTTCGGCGCCGTGGGTGCCGCCGTGTCGGCGTTGATGGAGGATGGCTTCAAGGGTCGCCGCGGCGATCAGGTAGCCGGCGCTGTGGTCAAGAAGCTGGCACGGCAGCGTGCCGGGCCAATTCCGATCCGAGCTTTGGCGGAGCGCGATCCCGCTCGCGGCTTGCACCAGGGAGTCGAAGCCGCGGCGGCTCTCCCAACCGGTCGCCTGCCCCCAAGCCGAGAGGGTGACCACGACCAAACCCGGGTGCCGCGCGGCCAGCTGCTCAGGTGCCAGCCCAAACCGAGACAGCGCCCCTGGCCGGTAGCCGTGCACCACCACGTCGTCGCCCTCGAGCAGCTGATGAAGGCGCCGCAGACCGGCGGGAGTGGCAGCGTCCAGCAGCGCACTGCGTTTGCCGAGCAACCCATCGATGCGGTGCAGCTCAAGCTCTGGACGTGCCGGCGGGTCCAGCCGGAGCACATCGTGGCCCAAGGCGCCGAGCAGTCGAGTGGCCACCGGGCCGGCGATGACCCGCGTGAGGTCGAGAACCCGTAGGCGCGTGAGGGGGCGGGGCGGCGCCTCACCCAAGACGGTCGTGGTCACCAGCGGCTGCGGCGCAGGGGCCAGCTG
>JBBSQJ010000048.1:0-21518 GCA_038257965.1 Propionibacteriales bacterium | reverse complement strand
CTGACCGACGGCTCTGAGATCGACCCGACGAGGATCTGGATCGTCCAACGAGACGGCATCGATGTCGAACTGACGTACCGCGCCACGGACCGCACCGGACGCACCGGCGTCACGTTCACCGTGCCGGCGGTATTCGTCGCCTACGACCACAGTTTCACGGTGCAAGACGAGGTGAACGGGATCCCGACCCCGCTGGGCAGGCTTCGCAGCTACTTCGCCGACCACCCGGCCGAGCCCGACCTCGGCGGCCAGACGATCGGCTGGGCCAACCCGGACGCACGAGGCAAGGCCGGCTCGGACCGTTCCACCTCCCGCATCCGGTTCGAGCTCGACCGTCCCGATCTCGCAGGGTCGTCGCCGGGTGACGTCAGCGACGAACTGGAAGCGGCCGCTCGACCCGCCTTCTACCCGCGGGTGAGCACCGCGGACGTGCGCGACGACGCGTCGGGTGCGCTCGTCGGGGGGAACGACCCGATCCAGGTCCGGTACGCGACCGCCTGGCTCGAGCACGGCAACAACAAGGTCGGCAACCCGGGGCTTGCCTTCCACACGCTGGCCCAGGCGAGCGTGGTCGATCCCGGCGGTGCCGGACAGGGTCTGGTCCGACCGTCGCTCCGGGTCGACACGTTCAGCCAGACGCTGGGCTCGGGGATCGAACTGACCTCGGCCCCCCAGGTGAGCGGCGGGACCCGGGCCGACCGGGACAACCCGATCCTGAGCTGGAATCCCGCCGACGCACTGGGCGACGCGGCGAGGCTGTTCGGTTCGATCGCGTTGAGCGAGATCGTCGAGGTCGTCAACGTGGCGCTGAGCGACATCGGCGGTGACACCCGGATGCCGAAGGTGGAGGCGTTGATCGAGGAGGAAGGCATCTTCTACCTGCTGTCCTGGGAACCGACCCTGAAGACGTTGTCCATCGCCGGAGAACCGGTGTTCGTCGTGGCCGACGATCTCGCCGACGCGGAGCTCCCCGCCTTCTTCGGTGCAAACGCCCACTCCGCGGCGTCGGTCAAGCTGAGTCAGCTCGTCCGCTTCGACGGCAACTCGCCCGACACCGAGTTCGAGCTGAGACTGGACAATGTCTCGGTCCGGCTGCCCCCTGGAGTCCCGGCGATCGCCGTCGGATTCCGCACGCTCCACTACCGCGACCCGAGCGACGGGCCCGCCGATCTCGACACCGACATCGCCGACTGGCTGTTCATCAACGTGCTGGCCTTCCTGGAGCCGGTCCGTCAGGTCGTGGTCGCACTGCTCGATCTCGGCGACGTGAAGATCGGTCCCGACGGGGTCGAGGCGGACGTCGAGATCCCGGTTCCCAGCCTCAGCTTGGGTGTGCTCGGCGTGGCCGGTCTACGAGTCGGACTCGCGCTGGACCTGCCGAGCCAGGGCAGCTCCACGATCGGCTTCAACCTGTCCCGGCGAACCGACCCGTTCCGCATCACCGTGATGGGTTTCGGCGGCACCGGTTCGCTCGAGCTGCAGCTCGTGGCAGACGACCTCGACTTCCTCCTCGGCTCGATGGCGGTCACCTACGAGCTCGCGGCATCGATCGTCATCGCGTCAGCCTCGCTGTCGGCCTCCCTCGGCATCGAACTGGCCTACGAGGACCGCGAGGTGACGCTCGGCGCGTACGTGGAGCTGAAGGGGAACGCCAGCATCCTCGGCCTCGTGAACATCACCGGGAAGATCCTGTTGGGCCTGCGCTACAACCTGACCACCGAGGTATTGCGCGGCACGGCCCGGATGAGCGCCGAAGTGGACTCGCTGTTCGGCAAGTCCGAGACGAGCTGGGAGCAGACGGTGGAGGTCTCACTGGCTTCGGACGACAAGGCCCGCCTGTCACTACTCGGCGGGCCGCTCGGCGCCGCCGGGTCCGGACCGTCCTTCGGCGACCGCTTCTCCTCCGATGACTGGACCACCTACTGCAAGGCCTTCCGCTGAAACCCGATCGATCCCAAAGGACAACGACCATGCCCGTACGTCATCTGCTCCCGTTCGCCCTGCCGACCGGACGCACCGGTCGGATCGGCCGGCTCACCGTCTACCTGTCGCCCCGGCTGAAAGAGAAGGGCCGGTTGCGCGACTACCCGGAGTTCCTCGACTGGCCGGCGACGCTGACCAGCCGGCTCGGCCTGCAGGTCCGCATCGACGGCGCCGTCGTCTCGCACCGCGTCGTCAGCGCGCCCCCGTCGTCGGATGTCTGGACCGCGGTGTTCGGCCCGCGGGCCCCGGTGAACGCCCACCGGTTCGTCGACTTCTCCGCAACGGTGATCCAGCCGATGGCGACCAGCGACTTCTCCACCGCGGTGCTCGACCTGTACGTCAGGGCTGCCCGCGAGCATCCGGACGGCCCGCCGGGCGGTGGGGAGCTGCTCGCCCTGGCCCGAGCGGCCGGTCTGTTGGACGGATCCGGTTCGGACCCCGAACCCGGAAGCCTGGCCGAGGCCGAGGCATATCGGGCACCGATGGACGATCCCGACACCGGCGAGCCGGAAGCACCTGGCTTCGACGTGCACGCCTCGATCAGCCTGCTCGGCCACCATCCCGAACTCCTGCGTCAACTCGGTCTGGCGATCGATCTCGAGGTCGACCTGTCGGCCGCGCCGACCCGGGTCAGTGTCACCACCGGATATGGAGGCCCCGGCGGCCTGGCCCTGGAGGCCGGGCTGGTCACGATGACCACCGCGAACTTCCTGGCCCAGCCGAACCCGGACCCGACGCTCACCGAACAGGACGACGGCTTCCTCACCCTGGCCGCCGAGAAGGCGTTCTTGTCGATCGTCGACCCGCACCTGGCCGCGTCCCGGCTGACCCAGGCGACCCGCCAGGCCCGCCGCCACGACGAGGGAAGCCTGCCGGCGCTGGCCACCAGGGCCCTGACCCTGGTTCGGCCCGACCTGACGTCGGCGTACGCCAACCGCACGAAGCGTCAGGCCGAGCTGGAGAAAAAGCTCCGGGCGAACCTCACCGCCGCGGGCCCGCCCGTGCAACTGTTCGCCGAGGACCTGAGCATCGGGCAACGGTTGGACGTCCTCGACCTGACCGACGGCACGGACTGGCTGAGCCTGTTCCAGCGGGAGTCGGTAGACGGCTACAGCTTTCCCCGGGCACCCGAACTGGGCATCGTGCCGAAGCCGGACGAGGGGTGGAACACCACGATCCTGACCACCGAGCAGGACGACGTTCGCCCCGAGCCCAACCCGGACACCGACGAACCGGTCCAACCCAGCGCGGTGTTCAGGCTGGATGATGCGGTCTACCGCTGGAACGGCTGGAGCGGTGCCGCGCCGCCGCCCGGACGGGTGCTGGACTCGGCGACGGGCGAACCCGCAGCGGTCGACCCGAATCTGCCGGGCTCGGACCAGACCGCGCAGGTTGCGGTGGACTACCGGGTGCTACCGAGCAGCCTCCCGCGGCTGCGTTTCGGCAAGACGTACCAGATGCGGGCGCGATGCGTGGACCTGGCCGGAAACTCCCGCGACCTGTCAACCGTCAACGACCCGGTCGCCGCCGCACCGCCGGAGCCGTTCGGGCGGCTGGAGCCGATCACCGCGCCGGTCGTCGTGCGGCGCTCACCCCGACCCGAACCGGGGGTCGGCGATCTGCCCGACCAGCTGGTGCTGCGCAGCGACTACGACATCGAGGACGCGTCCGTGCCGTCGACCGACCGGCTGATCTTCCCCGGCCGCGTCGGCCAGGACCTGTGCGAGCTGCACGGGCAGCCAGCAGGCGGCGCCGATCCCGCGAGCTACGCCGACCTGGCGAAGCGGGACGCGCGGGACCTGTCCGACCAGACCGTGACCGACCCGCGGACCGGCGAGGTGGTCGCGGGCACGGCGCGGCGTCCGGGTGGTCCGATCGAACCGGGACCCACCCGTCAGGACATCCAGTACCTGTCCGACCCTGCGACCGACGGGATCCGGTTCGTGCTGCCCGCGCTCGGTCCAGAGGTGGCGGTGCCACTGCCCGGGACCTGGCCGATCCGACAGGCGGCACGGCTGGTGGTCTCGGCCGGCGAGGGGCCCGTGGTCGTCGATCCGGACCCCGAGACCGACCTGGCCGTGTTCGTTCCCAAGGCCGAGATCGTGAGCGTCCAGACCAGTTTCAGCATCGATCCCGATTTCCTCGACCACTTCGGCCTGTGGCAACGGCTCGGCAGCGACGCCCAGGCCGACCTCGGCGACCTGGTCACCAGGGGTGGCCACTGGCTGTTCACCCCCGCTCGAGCGCTGACCCTGGTGCATGCCGTCCGGCGTCCCCTCCTCGCGCCTGCCGTCGACGCGCTTTCGGTCACCCGCGAACTCGCGTCGAACCTCGTCACCCTGAACGGGGTGTTGGCCGCCAGCCGGCGCAGCACGGACCGGGTCGACCTGACCGGCAGCTGGACCGACACGATCGACGACCCGAACCGATCCGGGCCCGAACCGCGCTCGACCCGGATCTCCCTCGGCAACGTGAGGGTGACCCGAGACGAGTCGGACACGGTCCGGGTCGAGCGACTCGGCACCCCGCTGCCCGACACGAAGCGCCACCTCGCGCGGATCGAGCTGGAGGCGTACTCCAGTTTCGCCTCCTTCTTCACCGACGAGCAGACCGTGGAGTTCCTCGACGAACCGGTGCTCCTCGACCCGGCCGGAGTCGTGGCCGGCTCGGTGGAGATCCGACTGGCCGACGGCAGTCGGGCCCGGATCGGTGACGATGTGAGCGTCGACGGCCCTTCCGGCACGATCGAGCGCGTCGAGGGCGGGGCCGTGCCCAGCGGCACCACCGCTACGGTGCGCTACGTGGCCAGGCCGATCAGCCGGACCAGCGACGAGCAGGGAGGTCCCGAGCCTTTCGAGGTGCTGTTCTCCAACACGGTTGCGCCGCCGCCGCCGGTGGTCGACGAGATCGTGCCCGCGTCGGCCCGCGGTGCCGACGGCCGACACTCGGGCCAGGTGCTGCGCATCTACCTGACCCGGCCGTGGTTGGTGAGCGGGGACGGCGAACAACTTGCCGTGGTGATCGGCAGTGGGGCGGGTGCGGAAACGACCGCGGTCGGCCGCGATCCGTTGCTGTCGAGCCCGGAGCTGAGCACAGCGCTGACGGTGGACGACTTCCCTCGCGCGACAAGCTCCCTCACCGAGACCGACGGCACCCGACTGGCCGTCCATCCGGTGACGTTCGACACGGCCAGCCAGCGGTGGTACGCCGACGTCGAGTTGGCCGACCGCTTCGGCTACCGCCCCTTCCTCCGGCTCGCGCTCGCGCGCTATCAACCCGACTCCCTTCGCAGAGCGACCCGGTCGGCGACGGTGCGGGTCGAACCCGTCCGTCTCGGGCTCGTACGGCAGACCAGCGCCACATCGCCGACCAGCGATCTCGTCGACGTGACGGTCGGCGGTACAGATGGTCTCGGCAATCGTGTTCAGGTGCTGGTTCAGCAGGCCGATCCGGCGATCGCCGACTCCGACCTGCGGTGGAGCTCGGTCGGTGACCCCGTGATTCTGACGGCTGCGCCACCCGACGCACAGACCGGCCGGCCAACGAGCTGGTCGGGATCGGTCGACGTCTCGGCCGCCGTCGGCGCGGCCCGCCTCGTGATCGAGGAGCTCGAACCGGGGCGGCGCGACGAGAACGGATCGATCGTCGAGGTCTGGACCACGGTGTTCGTCGAAGTGGTTGCGCTGCCGCTGCCGTGAGCCGTGAATGGCCGGCCCGCCTCGCTCAGGTGCGGGGCACGAGGGTCATCAGGGTCGCCTCGGGCGGGCAGGCGAACCGGAAGGGTGCATACGGGGACGTGCCCAGTCCGGCGGAGACGTGCAGAAACGATTCGCCGCCGCCGCTGTGATTCTTCGACAGGCCCTTCACCCGAGCGGTGTCCAGGTCGCAGTTGGTCACCAGCGCGCCGTAACCGGGCACGCAGACCTGCCCGCCGTGGGTGTGCCCGGCGAGGATCAGATCCACCCCGTCGTAGGTCATCGCGTCGATGACGCGCCGGTACGGCGCGTGCGTGACGCCGATCGCCAGATCCACGGCGCCGCGGTCGACCTCGCCGGCGACCTCCGCGTACTGGTCCAACCCGAGATGGGCGTCGTCGGTGCCGCGGAACTCGATCCGCACGCCCTTGATCTCCATCGTCGTCCGGGTGTGGGTCAGATCGGTCCAGCCGGCGGCGCGGAACCGGTCTCGCAGATCCTCCCACGGGAGTGCAACCTTCGCCGGATCGCGACCGTCGGAGGATCGCAGGAGATAGCTCAGCGGGTTCTTGAACGAGGGTGCGTAGTAGTCGTTGGAGCCCCAGACGAAGACTCCCGGCACATCCAGCAGTCGACCCAGGCTGTCGGTGACCAGCGACACCGCCTCGGGGTGCGAGATGTTGTCGCCGGTGTCGACGACGAGATCGGGCTCCAGACCCGCCAAAGAGGCCAACCACCGCTGACGCGCCACGTTGCGGGGCGTCAGATGGAGGTCGGAGATCTGGAGGACGCGGATCGCGCGCATACCCCGTGGAAGCACCGGGACGTACAACCGGCGCAGGCGGAAGGCGTCCAGCTCCCACAGCGCCGCGTACGCGAAGCAGCCGGCACCGACCGCGGCCGCAGCGCCGGCCACCTGGGCGGCGCGACGGACGTACGGATGGGAATCGGGCACGACGAGCAGGTTACAAGCCGGGCGAAACCATTCGACGGTCCTGTCAGACTTGCCGTATGACCGACACGGCGACTCCGCTGAAGGAACGATTGCGCACCGATCTGACCATCGCACTGAAGGCGCGCGACAAGGTGCGCGCGGGCACGATCCGGATGGTCCTCACGGCCATCTCCCAGGCGGAGGTGGCAGGCACCGAGGCAGTCGATCTCAGCGAGCCACAGGTGCTCGAGGTCGTGGTCCGGGAAGCCAAGAAGCGACGCGAGGCCGAGGACGCCTACACCGCTGCCGGGCGGACGGAGCTGGCGGAGAAGGAGCGAGCCGAGAGCGCGGTGCTGAGCGACTACCTGCCGGAGCAGATCAGTCACGAGGACCTGCGAGGACTCGTCCGCGAGGCGATCGCTCAGACCGGCGCAGGCGATCTCGGCGTGCGTGGGATGGGCAAGGTGATGGCGGTGCTCACCCCGAGGACCAAGGGCCGGGCCGACGGCGCCGCAGTCGCAGCCGAGGTCCGCCGTCAGCTGGGGACCTGAGCGCGGGGGTCAGCCGCCCCCCTTCTTGTCCTTCTTCTTTTTCTCGGCGGCCTTTTTCTCGGCGGCCTTCTTGTCGTCGCGCTTCTTCGCCTCAGCCCGCCGCTGAGCAGCCGCCCGTTGCTGTGCAGCCGCCCGTCGCTGAGAAGCCGCCCGTTGTCGCGCCGCCGCTTCGCGCTCGGCGCGGATCTCGGCCGGGTCGCGACCATTCGAGTACAGCGCGCTCACCGTGCCGAATTCGGAGATCCGGCCGCCGGAGCCCGGATACCACCCGATGAAGCCATACTTCGGCGTGCTGTTGCTGTACACGTACTGCCGAACGACGCTGAAGCCTTCCTGCTGCAGCTTCTTCGTCGCTGCGGAGATACTCAGCCCGTACAGGGACGGGACACGGGTGATCTTGCCGTGCAAAATCTTGCCGGGCGGTGCCTTGAAGCCGGTGCGCGGCTTGCCCTTGAGGTAGCTGCTCATCACCGGCTTCCAGATCTTCATGCCGGCGTCCCCAGAGCCCGAGCCCTCCAGATAGATCCCGGACGACGGCACGCGGTAACCCTTCACGCCACTGCCCTTGAACGGGTACTTGCCGCGGATGAACGGCTTCTTGCGGTTGTCGATCGAGATCATGCCGACCCCGGCGATCTCGGGGGTGTAGCCGGCAAACCAGACGGCCTCGTTGCTGTCGATCGTGCCGGTCTTGCCGGCCTGCGGTCGCCCGTCGGGGATCCGCGCCCGGGTGCCCGTGCCGTTGGTCATCACCCGGCTCAGCAGGCGGTTGACGCCATCGGCCACGTCCTTGGAGATCACTCGCTTGCAGTTCGCGCTGAGCGGCTCCAGGCTCTTGCCGCTGCGGGAGGTGATCTTGGACACGATCACGGGATTGCAGTGGATGCCGCGGGCCGCGAACGTCGCGTACGCCTCGGCCATGGAGAGTGGACTGACCTCGACCGAGCCCAGCGTGAACGCAGGCTTGTCGTTGTAGAAGCCGACCAGGTCACGATCGCGGCTACCGCTCTTGACACCGAGCTTCTCCGCCATCTTCGTCACCCGGCACATGCCGGTGTCGAGCGCCAGCTGGACGAAGTAGGTGTTCACCGACATGGCGGCGCCCTTGTACATGTCCATGTTGCCGTTGGTGCCGGTGGAGTTGCTGACCTTCCAGCTGCCGTAGACGCGCGATCGACCCTCACACGACTCGAAGGAACGACCCGAGAAGTTCATCGTGCGCGCCGCGTTGTACCTCTTGCTGAGCGGTATGCCCTTCTCCAACGCCGCGGCCGCAGTGAAGGCCTTGAAGGTCGAACCGGCCTGATAACCCTGGATGCCGCCCATGGCGGGGTCGACCGCCAGGTTCCAGTACGTCTGGCCCTTCTTCGCGTTCGCCCCCATCACCGGCCGGCTCTGCGCCATGGCCACGATCAGCCCGGTGCCCGGCTGGATCATGTTCATGGTCGAGATCACGGGATCCCTGGGGCCGACCACGGCACTGACCCGCTTCTGGGCCAGGTCCTGGGTCTTGGTGTCGATCGCGGTCTGGACGGTGAGCCCGCCGCGCTTGACCATGTTCTCCCGATCCTCGACCGTCTTGCCGAGGCTCGGGGTGTTGAGCAGCGTCCGGTAGACGTAGTCGCACAAGAACGGGTACCGGGTGCCGACGCAGCCGTTGGGGGTCGGTCGGACCAGCTTCTTGTTGAACTTCGCCTTCTTGGCGCGGTCGGCCTGGTCTGTGCTGATCATCGTCAGGTCGATCATCCGATTCAGCACCACATCGCGCCGATCCAGGGCAGCTCCGGGGTTGCGGACCGGGTTGTTGGCGTCCGGATTCTGCACCAGGCCGGCCAACAGGGCAGCCTGGGCGAGTTTGAGCTTCGACGCGCTGGTCGAGAAGTAGTGCCGGGCGGCGGCTTCGACACCGTAGGCACCCTCGCCGTAGTAGGCGATGTTGAGGTATCGCTCGAGGATCTGGTCCTTGGTGAGACGCTTTTCCAGCGCTATCGCATACCGCAGCTCGCGGACCTTACGCTCTACCGTCGGCGCCTGGACCTCCTTGGTGCACTCGGCGTCCCCCTTGGCCTGGCAGGCCTCGATCTGGACCATCTTCACGTACTGCTGGGTCAGCGAGGAGCCACCTTGGGTGATGCCGTCGTTCGCCGTGTTGCGGACGAGCGCGCGCAGCGTGCCCTTCACGTCGAGCGCGCCGTGCTCGTAGAAGCGGTGGTCCTCGATCGCGAGCTGCGCCTGGCGCATGACCGGCGCGATCTTGGTGAGCGGGACGTAGATGCGGTTCTCGTCGTAGAAGTAGGCCAGGGTCTTCCCGTTGGCCATCAAGACCTTCGACCGGGTGGGCGGGACCGGCGTCGCCAACTCGGCGGGAAGGTTGTTCAGCTCGTCCGCCGCAGCCTTGCTGCCGACACCCATCAGGCCGGCCACCGGCACGAACAGGCCGGCGATGAGCACGCCGGCGAGCACGCTGACGATGGCGAACATCACCAGCGAGTACGCGACGCTCCCGGCACGTTTGGGGCTGAAGGGCATAGCCGACAGGCTACGTGACGATTCTGGGCACGCCGAAATTCGCGGCTGCCCGCAGTGTGTCGAGTTGTACCGGTTATGTCACAAAACTGCAACGCACGCGTCTGGACTGGCGTTGTTCGCACGTGATCCGTACGATACGTACTGCTGCGGACAACGGGTCGGGGAAAACCCGCCGCAGTCGGGGGAAGGGGAGTTGTGATGACTGCAATTCATCACGAAGAGTGGACTGCGCGCGCAAAATGCAAAGGCATGACCGACGCGCTGTTTCCAGAAGCGGCAGACCAGAAGCGGGCCCGACAACTTTGTCAGGGCTGTCCGGTGCGCTTCGAGTGCCTCGCGGAGGCGCTCGACAACCGCATCGAGTGGGGCGTCTGGGGCGGGATGACCGAGCGGGAGCGGCGGCAACTGCTGCGGCAGCGCTCAGACATCAGCTCATGGAGCGACGTCCTGATCGGCAAGAAGCGCGCCTACGCGACGAAGTGACGCCAGATCGGTGACGTCGCTCGGCATGGCCGGCACCACGGTGCGTGGCACTGCGGGGCGCGTCGCCGACAAGCGTTGCAGCAGTAGGCGCTCGCGAGCGATGGTGCGCATCAACGCTGCATGACGGCGGAGGGCTTCGATCTCGACCGAGCGGGTGTCGTCAGGAGCATCCTGACGTTCGCTGACGCGGGCGAGATCTTCGGCGAGCGACAAAGCGCGCTCGGCGGAGACCGCGACCCGGGAGGCGTGCAACCGGTTGATGACGAGCCCGGACAGCGGCATCTTCTCCTCGCTGAGACGATCGACGAAGAACGCCGCCTCGCGCAGTGCGTCATGTTCGGGGGCAGCGACGACGAAGAACGTCGTGTGCACCGAGGACAGCAACGTGAACGTCTCCATCGCGCGCTGCCGGAAGCCACCGAACAGCGCCTCGAAGGCGGACACGAACGTCTGCACGTCCGTCAGGATCTGGCTACCCAGCACCTTGTTGAGTGCCGAGGACACCAGCCCGAAGCCCGCGCTCATCAGGCGGAACGGGCCCCTGGTCGGCGCCAGCAGGAGCCGAAGGAACCGTCCGTCCAGCAGCGAACTCAGATGCTCTGGAGCATCGAGGAAGTCCAGCGCGGACCGTGCCGGAGGCGTGTCGACCACGATGAGGTCCCAGCTGCCGGTTTCCTGCGCCTCGGCATGCAGTTGCCCGAGGCGCTCCATCGCCATGTACTCCTGGGTGCCGGCGAACGACGAGGAGAGCGCGACGTAGAACGGATTGGCCAAGATGGCCTGCGCCTTGTCGGGGGTTGTGTGGGCGAGCACGACCTCGTCGAAGGTCCGCTTCATGTCGAGCATCATCGCGTCCAGGCTGCCGCCTGCGGTCTCGTCGAATCCTCGGACCCGACGGGGTGTGTTGTCCAGTTGCCCGACTCCGAGTGACTGCGCCAGCCGTTTTGCCGGGTCGATGGTCAACACGACGACCTTGCGACCGGCCTCCGCCGCGCGAAGCGCGAGCGCCGCCGACACCGTCGTCTTGCCGACCCCTCCGGCGCCGCAGCAGATGGCGATCTTGGTGGTCGGATCGGCGATGATCGCGTCGATGTCGAGCTCGGGGGGCGCGGGCCTCATCCTGCCTCCAACGCCAACTGGCCGCGCAGACTCGTGGCCAGCTGAGGGAGTGCGCTCAGCTCGATGCCGTTCGGGTCGTAGGCGAGCTCGGCCATCGCCAGGCCCAGCTCGGTCAGGCGATCGCGGCGGGCTCGCTGCTCGAGGGCACGGGCGGCGTCGTCGGCGTACTCCTGCGTCAGAGCGGCGTTCTGCTTCTTGGTCAGGCCCGGCACGGCGAAGTCGTAGGCGGTCTCCGCCGCGCGCTCCAGTTGCGCGTCGGTGAGCGGGCTGGCGATGACCATGTTGGCGATGACCGTGCCGACCGAGATCTTCGTCGGCCGCAACTGGGCGACCGCCTCCTCCGTCTCGGTCACCGGCATCTCCTCCAGCAACGTGACCAGGTGGACCACGGTCGTGGCGGATCGCAGCACCCGCATGATCGAGTCGGCCTGGTTGCGGATCGGTCCCATCTTGGCCAGTCCGGACACGGCCTCGTGAACGTTGAGGAACTGGGCGATCCGCCCCGTGGGCGGGGCGTCGAGGACGACTGCGTCGTACGCAGTGGGCAACTTCTTCTCCTGTCGCCGCACCGCCTCGTAGACCTTGCCGGTGAGCAGCACGTCCCGCAACCCGGGAGCGATCGAGGTTGCGAAGTCCCCGGCCCCGACCCGGTCGAGCGCGCGACCGGCCAGACCGAGGTGATAGAAGGTGTCGAGGTACTCCAGCAGCGCGTCCTCGGCGTCGATCGACAGCCCGAACACTTCGCCCCCGTCAGCGGTGCGCAGCAACCGGCGTTCGGTGCGGCCCGTGAGGGGTGAGGTCTCGAAGAGCTCGGCAATGCCTTGGCGACCCTCGACCTCACAGATCAGCACGCGTCGACCGGCCGACGCCAGCGCGCAGGCCAGGGCCGACGCCACGGTGGTCTTGCCGGTGCCGCCCTTGCCGCTGACGATGTGCAGGTTGTGAAGGGGCGCCGACGACGCCGCAGCCAAGGCCTTGGCGCTCGACCTGGACCGTGCGGCGCTCACCCTGGCGATGGTAGTGGGGACATCCGGCCGACCGGGACGTCAGTGCTCGATGTCACGATGGGCGCCATGAGCGATCGGGCCGAGATCCGCGATCAGACCGAGCGGACCGACCGGGGTGATCGTGCCCGGTTGGGGATCGCCGTGATCGACAGCGACGATCCGCGCGCGCTCGGGCAGTTCTATGCCGACCTGCTCGGCTGGTCACCGGAGGAGACCGACGACGACTGGTTCTACCTGCGCGGTCCGAACGGCGTCGGGCTTGCCGTCCAGCCGTCCATCGGACACCGAGCGCCCAATTGGCCCCGCTCCGAAGTCCCGCAGCAGATGCATCTCGATTTCTACGTCGACGACCTGGCGGCCGGCGTCGCCCGAGCTCAGCGGCTCGGCGCCAGGTCACCATCCGGCGTCGCGAGCGGCAAGCACTTCGTCACGCTGATCGATCCCAGCGGTCACCCGTTCTGCCTGTGCCTCGCACCGGAGCTGAGGACGTGATCTGCACCCGGATGCGCTTCGACAGGCTCAGCGCGCATACACGCCCCGTGCGTTTGGCCAGGCTCAGCGCGCGTACCCCTGGTGCCCTGAGCCTTGTCCACTCGATGTGCCCTGAGCCTGTCGAAGGGCGGGGCCCCTACAGTGACTCCATGACCAAGTGGGAGTACGTGACCGTGCCGCTGCTCGTGCACGCGACCAAACAGATCCTGGACAACTGGGGAGCCGATGGCTGGGAGTTGGTCCAGGTCGTGCCGGGCATGAACCCGGAGAATCTCGTCGCGTATCTCAAGCGTCCCATCTCGGCAGCGGGAGCGGATGCGTGAGCCATCCAGCGCCGTCTGAACGCTTGGCCGAGCTGGGGATCAGCCTGCCCGAGGCGCCCACCCCGGCTGGGGTCTACGTCCCGGCCGTCAGGGTCGGCGACCTCGTCTTCACCGCCGGGCAGCTGCCGTTGGTCGAGGGCCAGCTGCCCTGCACGGGGTTGGTGGGGTCCGAGGTGTCGATCGAGCAGGCGGCCGACGCGGCCAGGACGGCCGCGATCAACGCCGTGGCTGCGGTCGTGGACGTGACCGGCGGGATCGACTCGATCGGCCGGATCGTCAAGGCCGTGGTGTTCGTGGCCAGTGCCCCCGGCTTTGTCGATCAAGCGATCGTCGCCAACGGGGCCAGCGAGGTGCTGGGCTCGGTCTTCGGGCCTGGAGGGGTGCACGCCCGGAGTGCGGTCGGCGTCGCAGTCCTGCCCAAGAACGCACCCGTGGAGGTCGAGCTGATCGTCCAGGTTCACTCGACTCCCACGATCCATCCGATCTGAGCCGTCCGCCATGGCGTCCAACTTACTCGGCGTGTTGGCCCGGGTCCCGACTGCCGTGCCGCCCGACCTCGTGGCGAGGGTCGAGGCGTGGGACCCGACCGTGCCGCCGGCACGGGCGCGGCTCTCGGCGAGTGTGGTCCTGATCCGACCGGTCGGCGCGGAGATGGAGGTGTTCCTGCTGCACCGGCACTCCCGGATGGCGTTCGCCGCCTCGATGGTGGTCTTCCCCGGGGGCGGCCTCGATCCGGCGGACGTCGACCCGGACCCGATCCGTGCCTGCGCGGTCCGCGAGACCTACGAGGAGGCGAGCGTGCGGGTCGAGCCGGCCGACCTGCGCGACTGGGCCCACTGGGTCACACCACAGATGGAGCCGCGTCGCTTCGACACCAGGTTCTATCTGGCTGTGCTGCCGGCGGGTCAGGAGGCGAGAGACGTGTCCGGGGAGACGGTCCGCGCCGCCTGGACGACACCGAAGGAGGCATTGGCCGCCTTCGAGCGCGGGGAGATCGGTTTGATGCCCCCGACCTCGTCGATCCTGACCGAGCTGGCCGACGCCGGCAGCGTGACTGCTGCCCTGGACCTGGCCACCGACCGCGTGGTAGTCACGGTTCGACCGCGCCTCGAGCGGGCCGCGGACACCCAGGGCTGGCGTTTCGTCTATCCGACGGTGACGACATGATCGAGTTGCCTGGGAATGTGCGCCTGGTGCTGGCACCGAACCCGGGCCCGATGACGCTGACCGGGACGAACACTTACGTGGTCGGCGGCCCGGACGAGCCGGCCGTGATCGTCGATCCCGGCCCGCTGGACGAGCGACACGTGGCGACGGTGGTCGAGGCGTGCCCGGCGGGCGCAAGCGTCATCGTGCTGACCCACTGGCATCACGATCACTCCGACGCGGCCGCCGAGCTTGCCGTTCGGTTCGGTTGTCCGGTGCGAGCGATGGCCGAGAACCTCCGGCTCGGGAACGAGGGTCTGGCCGAGGGTGATGTGCTCGAAGCGGGGCACACTCGGCTCGAGGTGATCGCCACGCCCGGCCACACGGGCGACTCGGTGTCCCTGCTGGGCCGAGGCCCGGCTGATCCGTGGCTGATCACCGGCGACACCGTGCTCGGCACCGGGACGAGTGTGATCATGCACCCGGACGGGAACCTGCGGGCGTACCTGTCCTCTCTCGGGCGACTGAGCGCGCTCGTGGATGAGGAAGGCGTCGCTCGACTCCTGCCTGGCCACGGTCCGGTGGTCGAGGATCCGGCCGGGTGGCTGGAGTTCTATCGGCGTCACCGAGAGGAGCGACTGGGTCAGGTCCGGGCCGCTCTCGCGGGCGGGGCTCGAACTGCCGCCGAGGTCGTAGCGCGGGTCTACGCGGGGGTCGACCGGTCGGTCTGGCCGGCGGCCGAACGGTCGGTCGCCGCACAGCTGGAGTTCCTGAGCGAGCAGAGTTCCTCGACTGAGCCGAGTTGCTAGTGGACCACCCTGCCTTTCTGGCCGACCACCAGCCGCCCGATGTGTCGGCTGATCGGCCGGCGGGCTCGTAGGGACCTCACCGATCCCGCACAGGGAACACACAGACTTCGGCGTCACCGTTGCTACATGAGCGATCAATCCGGGTTGAACACCCCTCCATTCGGCGGCCAGCACTTCGGGAACCCCGCCGGTCCCGCCTACACGCCGCAGGATCAGTCAGCGTCGGCGAACCCCGATCCGAGCGCGTCCGAGACCAGCTCGAATGCGGCTCCGGAGTATCGCAGTGCCGCTCAGGGCTATCCGGGCGCAGCCTCCGGCTACCCGGCAACATCGCCGGACCGTCCGACTTCCTCCCAGGGCTACCTCGGCCATGACAATCGGATACCTGGTTACACCGGCGCCGACTTCCCGGCGCCCGGCGCGGTCACCACGCTGCAGCCGGCCCCGGCCGCCTTTGTCACCAAGCAGCGGCGCGGGCTGGGTGCGGTGATCGTAGCGTCGGCGCTGTCGGCAGTCCTCGGCGTGGGAGCCGGCATCGGCTCGTATGCGTACTTCACCGGTGGCAGCGTCGCCTCGCCCATCACCGTGACCACTCAACAGGCTTCGGACACGCCGAAACTGGACGGCACGGTCTCAGCCGCGGCGGCGAAGATCAAGCCATCGGTGGTGACCATCACGGTCCAGGCCGGCAATTCAGGCGATATCGGCACCGGGGTCGTGCTCGACGACAGCGGCCACATCCTGACCAACAACCACGTTGTCGAGGCGGCGAAACAGAGCGGCTCCATCAGTGTCACATTCCATGACGGGACGACCGCGAGTGCGACCATCGTCGGGACGTCGGACTCCAACGATCTCGCGGTGATCAAGGTCGACGGCGCGAAGAACTTGACCCCGGCAACGTTCGCGAAGTCGGACAGCGTCGACGTCGGCCAGGCGGTCGTGGCGGTGGGCGCGCCGCTCGGCCTGTCGGAGACGGTGACCAGCGGGATCGTCTCCAACACGCAGCGTCCGGTGCGGTCCGGCGACAACGGCGATGCCGTCTATCTCGCCGTGCAAACCGACGCGGCGATCAATCCAGGCAACTCGGGTGGTCCGTTGGTCGACCTGGACGGTGCGGTGGTGGGCATCAACTCCTCGATCGCCAGCACAAGCTCGGGCGGCGACTCCCAGGCGGGCAACATCGGCATCGGTTTCTCGATCCCCTCGGACCTGGCCGTTCGGGTCGCGACCGAGTTGATCGCGGACGGCACGTATACCAATTCCGCGCTCGGAGTGTCGCTGGGCAGCAGCGGTGACTCCCAGTTGCCTACGGTCGACGGGGTCTCGCTGCAGGCCGTCACACCCGGCGGACCGGCGGCGAAGGCGGGCCTGCAGCCCGGCGACGTCGTCACCGAGCTCAACAGCTACGCCACCACCAGCGCCGATGGTCTGATCGCTGCCACCCGCTACTACGCGCCGGGGACGAAGGTCAGCATCACCTACACCCGGGGCGGCGCCCAGCACACCGCTGACGTGACGTTGGGCTCGCTCTGAGGCCTCGCAACGAGGCGGCTGAGGCCCGAGGGGTCGATCAACGAGGGATCGATCAGCGCGCGCGACGCTCGACGCGCTGCACGTCGAGAATGGTCACGGAGCGGGGTTCGAGGCGGATCCAACCCCGCGCAGCGAAGTCGGCCAGCGCCTTGTTCACCGTCTCCCGGGACGCGCCGACCAACTGGGCCAGCTCCTCCTGCGTCAGGTCGTGATGAACATGGATCCCGTCCTCACGGCGATCGCCGAACCGCGAGGCCAGTTCGAGCAGTTGCTTGGCGACGCGTCCCGGTACGTCGGAGAAGACCAGGTCGGCCAGGACGTCATTGGCCCTGCGGAGCCTTCCGGCGAGCTGAGCCAGTAGGCCGAGGGCGACCTCAGGGCGGCCGTTGAGCCAGCCCATCAGTTCCTCGTGTTCGAGCGTGCGGATCAGGCAGGCGGTGACCGCGGTCGCCGTCGACGAGCGGGGCCCCGGGTCGAACACCGACAACTCGCCGAACATCTGACCGGGACCGAGGATCGCCAGCAGGTTCTCGCGACCGGCAGAACCACTGCGGCCGAGCTTGATCTTGCCGCTGATCACGACATAGAGCCGGTCCTCGGCGTCACCCTCGTGAAACAAGATCTCGCCCTTGTCGAGCTTGATGGTCCCCATGGCCTGGGACAGCGCGGTGGCGGCCTCGTCGTCGAGGTTGGCAAACAGCGGTGCCTGCTTCAGCACCTCGGGGTCGACCGAACCCCCCGACGTCTTGATCGCTGGGCGCGTCACGGAGAACCTATTACCAGCGGGCATGGTGGTAAGGCTACCGCCAGCCTGCGCGGACCGGCAGGGCCCACACGACCAGGCCTTTCCGCGCCCGAGGCGTGGGACGCGCCTAGTCTGGTCGTCGTGAGTGCCCGTGCCGCAGACAGAGCCGTCGCGCCTACTCGGACGGCGCTGGTGCGTCGGGCCCGGATGATCAACCGGACGCTGGCGCAGACCTATCCGGATGCGCACTGCGAGCTGGACTTCACCAACCCGCTCGAGTTGTTGGTCGCCACCATCTTGTCCGCGCAGAGCACCGACAAGCGGGTCAACACGATCACCCCGATCCTCTTCGCCCGCTGTCCGGACGCCGCTGCGTACGCGGGTGCGGACCGGGCAGAGCTCGAGGAGCTGATCAAGCCCACCGGCTTCTTCCGGGCCAAGACAGATACGTTGATCAAGCTGGGGGATGCGCTGGTGACGCGATTCGACGGCCGCGTGCCCGGGCGGCTGAAGGACCTCATCACCCTGCCCGGTGTGGGACGGAAGACGGCGAACGTCGTGCTCGGCAACGCGTACGGAGTGCCCGGCATCACCGTCGACACCCATTTCGGACGGCTGTCGCGTCGGTTCGGCTGGACCACCGAGATCGACGCCGACCGGATCGAGAGCGAGGTGGCTGCACTGTTTCCACGCAAGGACTGGACCCAGCTGTGCCACAACGTCATCTGGCACGGGCGACGACGTTGCCATGCGCGCAACCCGGCCTGCGGTGCCTGTCCGGTGGCTCGGCTTTGTCCCTCGTACGGCGAAGGGGAGACCGATCCGGTCAAAGCGGCGAAACTCTTCCGCGAGCCGCGGGGATGAGCCGACCACGACGGACGCCGGTGAGGACCGCTCTGCTCGGCCTGACGCTGGGTGCGGCGCTGCTCGCCGGCTGCGTGCCGGCGGCGAGCGAGGACACTCCGCCCGAGGTCCCGCCCACAGCGACCGATCCGGCGAACCTTGCAGCGCTGAAAGAGAGCGCCGCAATCGCGGACTGTCCGGTATCCGACGCCGCGGTTGCACCGGTTCGAGACGGGCTTCCAGACGTAGTCGTGTCGTGTCTCGGCGGCGGTCGTGACGTCCGGCTGGCCGGGCTGCGAGGGAAACCGATACTGATCAACATCTGGGGACAGTGGTGCGGGCCGTGCCGGGAGGAGGCTCCCCATCTGACCGAGATCGCCGGATCCCAGCACCGGGGCCTGATGATTCTCGGCATCGACTACGACGATCCGCGCCCCGACTACGCGATCGAGTTCGCCCAGCTCTCCAGGTGGCGCTACCCGCAACTCGTCGACCCCGAACGTCGGCTCGCGGGCCCATTGAAAGTCTCGGCCGGTCCGCCGCAGACGCTGCTGGTGGGCGCGAACGGGAGGATCGTCTACCGACATGCCGGACCGTTCGGATCGGCGCGCGAGATCCGGAAGGCGGTCGGCGAATACCTCGGGATCCAGCTGACATGACGATTCCAGATTGGCTCGATCCCCTGGTGGACGCGCTTGACGACACGGACCGGCTGGCTGCCTCGGTGGCACTGCGCCCTGGCATCGGCGCCAGGGCGGCTGCGGTGCTGATGTTGATCGGAGAAGGCGATCGGGGCCCAGAGATCCTCTTCGTCGAGCGCGCCTCGACGCTGCGCACCCACGCCGGTCAGATCGCCTTCCCCGGTGGAGCCGCGGAGCCTGGTGATGGCGATCTGGCCGCAACCGCGCTGCGCGAGGCCCACGAGGAGACCGGCGTGGACCCAACCGGCATCGAGGTGCTCGGCCGCCTACCGCCCGCTCATGTCGAGGTGAGCGGCTTCGACGTCACTGCCGTGGTCGGCTGGTGGGCTCGCTATAGCCGCGTGGGACCGGCAGACCCCCGCGAGGTGGCGTCCGTCGTGATCATTCCCGTGGCCGACCTGCTGGACGACGCCAATCGAGCCAGGGTCCGACACCCCTCCGGCTATATCGGACCGGCGTTCCTGGCCGCCGGTCATCTGGTCTGGGGTCTGACTGCGCATCTGCTCGACGGGCTGCTGGATCTTGCGGGCTGGCGCGCTGGCGGTTGGGACGACACCCCCTTCATACCGATTCCCGAGCGCTATCTCACCGATCGTCGCGACACCTCCGGAGGTTCCCATGCCCACTGACCCTGCTCCTACCGATTCCGAGATCGTTGATTCCGGGGCCATTGATTCCGGGGCCGGTGACTCCCGGACCGTCGATGCCGGCGCCGTTGACTCCGATCTCGATGCTCTGCAAGCACAGCTGATCGAGTCGTGGAACAACCTCTTGCCGCACCAGGTGGACATCGGTCACGACCTGGTGGCGCGCTACGCGGAGAAACATCGCCAGTACCATGACGTTCACCACCTGGCGGCGGTGCTGCAGCGGGTCGAGGAGTTCGCCGACGACCACGACCTGTTCCTCGTCGGGTTGGCCGCATGGTTCCACGACGCCGTGTACGCGATTCCGCCCGGTCAGCTGTCCAACGAGGAGGCGTCGGCCCGTCTGGTGCGACGGGCCCTGGGCCGCGCCGGCCTCGAGCAGGAAGACATCAACGAGGTGGCCAGGCTGGTCCGGCTCACCGCCACCCACCGCCCCGGGCCCAACGATCCCGAGGGGGAGCTCATCTGTGACGCCGACCTGGCGGTCCTGGCCGGCACGGAACAGGAGTACGCGACCTATGTCGCCGCGATCCGTGCCGAGCACGCGGACGTACCCGAGCAGGCGTTCGTCGAAGGGCGGCTCGGCGTGCTGACCGATCTGCTGACGGGCAACCTGTTCCACACCACGAAGGGCTTCCGACTCGAGAGGCGGGCCCGGGCCAATGTCGAGGCCGAGTGCGCCGCCCTGGAACGTCGCTCGACGAGCTCGTGGCAGGATCGTGAGGCGTGATCGATGTGAACACCGGGGGGATCCAGCGCACAGCTCCTGACCGACACAGCGCCGTCGACCGGCGCCCCGACGACTGGTGGAAGTCGGCCGTGGTCTACCAGATCTATCCGCGGTCCTTCGCCGACAGCAACGGCGACGGCACCGGGGACATCCCCGGAATCACCGAACACGTGGACTACCTGGTCGAGCTCGGGGTGGACGTCGTCTGGCTTTCCCCGGTGTACGCCTCGCCGATGGACGACAACGGCTACGACATCAGCGATTACCAAGATGTCGATCCGCTGTTCGGCACCCTGGATGACCTCGATGCACTGGTCGAGGCGCTGCACTCGCGCGGCCTCAAGTTGGTGATGGACCTGGTGGTCAACCACACCTCCGACGAGCATTCCTGGTTCATCGAGTCGAAGGACCCGGCCTCGCCGAAGCGCGACTGGTACTGGTGGCGCCCGGCCCGTGAGGGTTTCGAGCCGGGCACGCCGGGTGCCGAGCCGACGAACGCCGAGGCCGCGTTCTCCGGCTCGGCATGGCGCTACGACGAGGCCGGCGGCGAGTACTACCTCCACCTGTTCAGCCCGAAGCAGCCGGACCTGAACTGGGAGAACCCCGACGTTCGACAGGCCGTCTACGAGATGATGCGTTGGTGGGTCGAGCGGGGGATCGACGGCTTCCGGATGGACGTGATCAACTTGATCTCCAAGCCGACGGAGTCGCGGGACGGCCCGGTGCCGGTGGGGCGCCGCTACTCCCCGTCGATGGGCCTGGTCGCCAACGGTCCGCGGCTGGACGAGTTCCTGAGCGAGATGAATTCGGCGGTCGGACTGAGTGCGCAGAACCTGCTGACGGTCGGGGAGATGCCGGGCTCGACGATCGAGGTGGCGCGCCGCGCAACCGACCCGTCACGCAACGAGCTGAACATGGTCTTCACGTTCGAGCACGTCTCTCTCGATCACCAACCCGGCGGCGCGAAGTGGGACCTCGCCGAGTTGCCGTTGCCCGTGCTGAAGAAGAATCTGGCCGACTGGCAGGAGGGCCTGGCCGAGATCGGTTGGAACTCGCTGTACTGGAACAACCACGATCAGCCGCGTGCGGTCTCCCGGTTCGGCGACGACAGTGCCGAGTTCCGGGTGGCCTCGGCCAAGACGCTCGGCACGATCCTCCATCTCCACAGGGGAACGCCGTACGTCTATCAGGGCGAAGAGCTCGGCATGACGAACACCTACTACTCCGAGATCGCTCACTACGCCG
>JBBSQJ010000047.1:0-22044 GCA_038257965.1 Propionibacteriales bacterium | reverse complement strand
CAAGACCTTGCTGACGGGAACGGCAACGACATCCAAGCCAAGGCGTACGAGAAGGGAGCGCAGCTGGCGGATGCCTTACGCGTCGGTCCGCCCGGTGAGTCCGACGTAAGCGGTCATGCCCACCTTGAGGACGTCGCCGCCGTCGAGGTGGCCGGGCTCGGTGATCCTGGCGATCTGCAGGCCCAGCTCGGACGAGATGGTGTTGACGGTCGCGGCCGTGCTGTCGACTTCTCCGCGCCTCGACGACGTACCGGGTGAGGTCAGCACCGCCACGTCGCCGAACATGACGACCGTGTCCTCCACGAAGACACCGTCGGGGTGCTCGTCGGCCGGAGCCACCTCGGTGACGTCCCAACCGTGCTCGGCGAATGCGCGCACGTAGCCCTGCCACTGGTCGAGCGCCAGATCCGCATCGACCGGCTGCCGGTCGATGTGGGTCAGCTCGCCGGCGGCGAGCTGTGGTGAGGGACGACGGACGAGGATGCGGGACATGTCTAGGTCCTACCGCACGCCGGTCCTCAGCAAGCCATCGGGGCCTCCCCAGATCGTCGCTCGTCGCTCGACCCGACCGCCGGTTCACCACCAGGAGCGCGACGTCGCCGCCAGATCCGGCACGGTTGGACGGATTCGCGGCGCACAGTTGCGCAGTCGGGTCGGGTCGACGGCGCGATGCGCGCGTCGGTCAGCGGGTCGTAGGCGACCTGGGATCGGTCCAGTTCGTAGGCGTTCAAGAGATCTCGCAGTCGCCGAACGCTCCCTTCGTCCCTCGCCTGGAGTCAGGGTTCGGCTTGCCTATTAAATGAGCCGTACCCGCCCGCTTGGATGCGGCTCCCGCCCAGCCTTCAGCCCTTCATACCGGAGTGCGCAAGCCCTTCTATCACCCGACGCTGCATGCTGAAGAACAGGGCGAAAATGGGCGCGATCACCATGATCGAAGCCGCCATCATCACTGCGTAGTCGGTGGAATGCTGTCCCGCCAGGGTCGCGATACCTACTGCGAGCGGCATCGACTCTTCCCGAGTGGTGACGATCAGAGGCCAGAGCAGATCATTCCAAGACCACAGCACGGTCGTTATCGCCACAGCGAACAGCCCTGGTCCGACCAGGGGGAGCATGACCCGCCAGAACACTTGCCAGGGGTTGCAACCGTCTAGCCGGGCGGCCTCCTCGAGCCCGATGGGCAGCGACATGAACGATTGCCGCATGAGGAACACGCCGAACGCGGAGAAGAGTCCGGGTAGAATAATTCCCCAAGGAGTTTCGAGCAGTCCGAGATTTTGTACGATCTCGTACTGAGGGATCAGGTAAGCCTGAGTTGGAATCATGAGAATGGCGAGCAGCAGTCCGAACAGCACACCTCTGAGTGGAAAACGCATACGAGCGAAGGCGTATCCAGCCATCGAGCACAACACCAGTTGGCCCAGGGTCCGACACACTGTGATCAAGACGGACACCCAAAACTGGTGAAGGAATGGCAGCCGGGCGAACACTTCTGCGTAGTTTTGCCATTGCGGCGATTTGGGGAACAGTTGCGGGGGAACTGATTGTATCTCGGCATTTGTCGATATGGACATGATAAATTGCCAGGCAAAGGGAAATATCATCAGCAGGCCGCCGAGCCCGAGCGCAATGTGTACTCCGAGATATCTCCGCTGGGATGGAGTCTGACGACGGGAAGCCCCACTGGTCACTACCAACGCAGTCGAGGAAGCCTCAGACATAATTGACCCACTTTCTCTGACCCAGGAACTGCAAGACCGTAACAACCGCCACCAGTGCTAGAATCACCATGGCGATCGCAGCCCCGGCGCCTTTGTCATTGAGAATAAACGCGTCGTTGTAGAACAAGAACACCAGGGATCGAGTTTGTGGCATTGCTGGGTTAGACGGGCCAATCATCGCGAAGAGCGCGTCGAACAGTTGGAAGCCACCGATGGTCTGCATGATCATCAGAAAGAAGATGGAAGGGGATAGCAACGGAACAGTAATGGACTTGAACTGGCGCCAGTTGCTCGCACCGTCGATCGAGGCCGCCTCGTAAAGTTCCTTGGGTATCCCCTTGAGGCCAGCGGACAAGATGATGACGTTGAACCCGATCGACCCCCACACACCGAAGATGGCAACCGCAGTCAGCGCATAGCCAGGTGTAGAGAGCCAGAAGGGCGGATTGTCTACGCCGAGCGCGCGCAGCGCCTGGTTCACCAAACCGAAACTACCGTTGAACACCAACCTCCAGACTTGGGCAATGGCTATCGGCATGGCCAGGTACGGCATGAAGAACATGACTCGGTACAGACTCTTGAACCGCAGCCCTGGTTGTTCGATCATGGCAGCGATGCCGATCGACAGCGGTATGGCCAGTAGCACGATTGCGGTGTAGATCAACGTGTTGACCAGCGCAGACGGGAGGTCGGGGCTACTGAACAGATCAGAATAGTTCTGCAGACCGACCCAATGCTGGTTGCCGCCGAATGCACCCGATTGCGTGAACGAGACGTAAGTGTTCTTGAGGATCGGATAGTGGTAGAAGACAGCGGCGCCCAACAGCAAGGGGGTGACGAACAGCCACGCCCATGCTCCCGTGCCCGTGGCGCCCGAGAAGCGACTCCGGCGCCGCGTGGTCACGTCCGGTCGAGGCGTAACTGGCCGCGACTGCTGTGCCGACGGCATAGCAGTGCCACGGCTGCTCATGCCTACTTCTCCTTGCTGAGAAGATCGTTCATTTCCGTGGCCAGTTGCTTGGCCGCTTGAGCGATATCGCCCTGATTGGCGAAGGCCGGAACCAGAAGGTCAGTCTCCTTAGCATTCCAAGCCGCCGTGTTCTTCGAGACCGGGTAGGGCACAGCGTAGTTCTTGGCCGATTCGGTATAGACCTTCAGATTCCACTTCGGATTCAACTTCAGCCAGTCACCTTGTGTGTCGTTGAAGGCTGGAATTGCCGTTCCATTCTTTGCCTCAGTCAGCGCTGCCTCCTGCGAGCCCATGAAGGCAGCCAGCTCAGTTGCTGCCGCTACATTGCTGGAACTCTTGCTGACCACGTAAGCGAGACCGTGAATTATCGTGGCTTGTTGTTTGTCCCGGGGAAGGTCAATGACGTCGATGTTGTCCTTCTTCGAGTACCGTTCGTCGAGGCTCTTAGCATTCCAGGAGCCAGCCCAGAAGGTGGCCGCCTTATTGGAGACAAACATGTCGAGCACGGGTGTGTCTGTCATGACTTTCACGGGAGCCATCGAGCCGTCTTTGAGCAACTCCGACCAGAATTGCAGCCCGCGTATCGTGTCTGGATTATCGTAACCAGACTTGCCGTCTTTGATGACGTATCCACCGGCCTGGGCGATCGTGTCGTAATAGGTCTCCTGGCCACCACCCAGGTCGCCCACGACACCGTAAATGCCCTTGCCTTTGTTAGCGTCTGAGATAGCCTTGACTGCATTGTGGTATTCGGACCAGGTCCACGACGATGTCGGTGTGTCGACACCGGCAGCCTTGAACAAATTCTTGTTGTACCACAGCGCGACCGTGTCGTAGTCCTTCGGAACGCCGTAATGTTTCCCATCGACCGTGTAGAGATCCACTAGCGACTTCGGATAATTTGCATAATCGATATTGTCGGTTTCCAGCGGTGCGAGCTGATCGTTGGACGCGTAGAGCTCGATGTTTGGACCGTTCATCCAAAAGACGTCAGGCAAGTTGTCGCCCTCGGCTTGGGTGCGCAGCTTGGTCCAGTACTGGTTGTATCCGGTCAGGTTGGTCGTGACCTTGATGTTGGGATACTTCTGGTTGAACGCCTTGATGTTGGCTTCGACTGTCGGAGTTTGAACCTGATCCCAGTAGGCCAGCGTCAACGATGCCGTGGTCGATGGGCCGATCGACGATTCACCGGCTCCCTGAGACGCTCCGCCGGAGGAGCACGAGGCCAGCCCCAATCCGGCCATGACGAATAGGGCGGCAACGCCGCTTGCAACTCGGTTCATCGGTGAGTCTCCTTCTTTTCAGCTGGCCACCTCACCTGGTGGCGTTCGAAGTATTGGATGAGCGGTTCGGCAAGAGCCGGTATGTCCCGCGGAGCTGAGCCATCGCGAATGGACTCGGTCGCCTGAATGCCGACTACAGCCGCGTACCACGCCCACAAGGGCGAGTTGTCGGTGGGACCACCGTGGCGGATGAAGCGGAGGAATTCCGCGACGGTTTGTCCGTCGGCGTCTAGGTGCCCCTCGGAGTCACCTGGAATCGGGTAGGTGGCGTCTCCCTCCCGGTTGTAGATGGTCGGGCGGTTCCACACGCGGACGACGCCACCGCCAGAGTCACCGAAGTTCTCCAACCGGCCCGCTGTCCCGATCACGGTGTAGTTTCGCCAATAGTCGGGGGTGTAATGGCATTGCTCGTATGAGGCCAGGACCCCTGAGTCCATCCGCATCAGCACCATGGACAGGTCCTCGACGTCGATCGTCGGGTTCAGACCACGCTGCTCCAGAGGCGGCCAATGGTCGACGGAGTACCAGTCCGTCATCAATTCGTCGCTGTGATCGGTTCGGTCTGCGACCTTGTCGTAGACCGTCAGGTCCCCCATGCCGACAACCTTCACACTGTGCGAGTTGGCCAGCCAATGCATGACGTCGAAATCGTGTGCTCCCTTCTGCAGCAGGAGGCCGTTCCCATGCTCGCGGGTGGCGTGCCAATCTTTGAAGTAGAAGTCGCCTCCAGCCCCGACGAAATGGCGACACCAGATCGACTTGACCTCGCCAATCTCGCCACGTTGGATGATGTCCCGCATCAGCCGCACCACGGACATGTGCCGCATGTTGTGGCCGACGTAGAGCTTGGTGCCGGTGCGCCAGGCAGTCTCGAGGATGGTCGTCGCGGACGCCAGCGTGATGGCCAACGGTTTCTCCAAGTACACCGCCACGCCGCGCTCCAAGAGTTCACACGCGGCCACGGCATGGGTGTCATCTGGTGAGGTGACGAATGCGGCATCAACCCCGTGGCCGATCAGGTCTCCCGTTGTCGGATAGGTCGGGAGGTCGCGGACGAACTGGCTACGGACTCGGTCGCGGGCCTGCGCGTGGGGCTCGCAGACCGCCACCAAGTCACAGTTGTTGTCGGCCCGCTCGGCCAACAGAGCCAACGTGGAGCGGGCGCCAGCGCCAACCACGCCGATGCGCAACCGGGGTTCTACGGGGGATGAAGAGGGAGCGTCCATGCGGTTGATCTCCTCTGAGCGTCTGGTGCCGCACCGCACCAGCTCACTTCACGATCATGAAGCCCCCCAGGGTAGTCTCGCGGTTCGTGTCGCCGTATCAGGGGTCGGCTGCGAAAGAGCGCCAATCAGGTCACCATGCGCGGCAGGCGGGGACCAGCCGGCGGTGGCGGAAGACTCGAAGGCAGCTAGGGAGCGCGGTCTTCAATCGAGCCGCTGCGAGCGTTGACCGGGAAGCCGGCCGGCCGCTCGTAAGGGCTGCCATGGGCGTTGCTGACGAGCGCCGGAGCATCCGGTCTCCGTCGGTGCGGCCGCAGGGGAACAGCTTGGTTCTCCTTGCCTGCGCCGAACGGGTCTGGCCGGAAGGCCGAATCACTGAGCCATCATCTGCTGGTCAACGCCAAGACGTGCCGGGCGAACTCCTCGAGCCGAGTCGTCCAAGATCCAGGCGGCCGACTGGCCGGCGGCTGGCTTCGGACGTCTGACGGCGATGGATACTGATGCGCTGACGACTAGCCGACGACGCCGTACAGCCGATCGCCGGCGTCGCCCAGGCCAGGCACGATGTAGCCGAACTCGTTGAGTCTCTCGTCGACCGCGGCGACGACCAGCAGGCACGGGACCTGAAGATTCTCCAGCAGCGCCGTGATCGCCTCGATCCCTTCCGGTGCGGCGAGGAGGCAGATGCAGGTGATGTGATCGGCTCCCCGTTCGACCAGGAAGTGCACCGCGGCCGCCAAGGTCCCGCCGGTAGCGAGCATCGGATCGAGCACATAGCACTGCCGCCCGGACAGATCGTCCGGCAGTCGTTCGGCGTACGTCGACGCCCGCAAGGTCTCCTCGTCGCGCACCATGCCCACGAACCCGACCTCTGCAGTCGGCATCAGCCGGCTCATTCCCTCGAGCATCCCGAGGCCGGCCCGGAGAATCGGCACGACAAGGGGGCGCGGCAGGGTCAGTTTCACTCCGGTCGCCGGCGCGACTGGGGTGACGACGGTGTGCGGACTCACCCTGACCTCCCTGGTCGCCTCGTAGGCCAGTAGCGTGACGAGTTCCTCGGTCAGACGACGAAAGGTGGGGGAGTCGGTGGCCCCGTCGCGCAGGACCGTCAGCTTGTGAGCGACGAGAGGATGGTCGACGACGCGTAACTCCACCGTCCGACCGTATCCTCATGCCGTGCTCGGCGGCGCATCCGACTCGAACGGATCGGTCCCGGTCTGACACGATGGGTCCGCAGCTATAGATCGGGATGGCGAGGTGGAGATGATGTCGAGCTTCGACGCCGACGAGTACGAGTTGTTCCGGCTGGATCGTGACGACCACGACGACGAACACGACGCCGCGGACCCGGAGGACTCCGACGACGCGCTCGTGACGGCCGGCGACGCCGACGACGACGACGACGATACCGCCGACGACGACGATGACGATACCGCCGACGACGATGACGATGACGACGACGACGATGACGATGACGACGACGACGATGATGATGATGATGATGATGATCTCGAAGACGCCGATGGCGAGGAGATCGATTTCGTGGTGGCGGCCTACCGGGAGGATGGTCAGCCTCTCGTCCAAGCGTTGGACAAGGATCTCGCCAACGATCTCGAGGAGCTGATCGTCCAGTTGCGCCGCCTGCCAGGCGATGCCGGTGCGCTCGGCTTCGTGAGCCTGGTCGAGGAGGTTGCGGTGCTGGTGCGGGTCCGCGGCCAGCACGTTCAGGTGCTCCTCAACGACGGGGGCGCAGCCAACGACTGGCCGATCGCCCGCGATGTCGCCGACTACCTCAACGCCGAGATTCTCGACGAGGACGATGCCGAGCCGATGGGAGACCTCGGCATCGTGTCGGACCTCGGGGTGAGCGAGTTCGACCTGGAGGGCCTGATCGACAATCTGGATCTGAGCAGTGACCAGATGCTGGCCGAGATCGCCGACAAGATCAAGATCGGCGAGGAGTTCCGGCGGGTCGTGGCGGGCATCACGCGTCCCTGAGAGACACGCCGCGCCACGTTCCACGCAACGTGGGCACCTGTTGGACAGGTTCGCCCGGCGTCGGTGCTGTGGCGTGCGCCTGGCGCAAATTGAGGCCGATTCCTCATGCGCCGGCGGGATCGTCGACCCAGGCTGGGGACATGACGACAACTCCACGACAGGCGGTCTGCACCGCCGAGGCGAACCCGCGACTGGCCCGAGGGTCCGACGAGCGCTTCACAGGGTACGGCGCGATGGGTGTGCCGTACTCGAGCGGTCACTACCTCGTCCTCCGGGACATGCTGGCCAGCTCACTGGGCCCGGCGTACCGGTCGATCTGGCATCGCGACCCCACCGGGCACTGGACCATCTTCACGACCGTCGATCCCGACGTCAGCTGTCCGCGCTATTTCGGCTCGGTGAGCGCCGTCGAGCAGGTTTCCGCCATCGGTGTGACCTGGCACGACGACTGGACCGTCGAGGTCACCATGGGTAGACGTCTCTCGTGGCGGCTGAGGCTCGGGGCGACACCGGCCACGCGCGCGATGACGTCGATGGGCGGCGCCATGCCGCGGTGGGCCTGGAACAGCGATGCCGTGCTCGGCGCCATGGGCCCGATGGCCCGCGTCGTCCTACGGTCGGGGCGGATCAGGCTGCGTGGACGCACGCCCAACGGCCCGAGCTTCAAAGCCGCTCCTGCCTGGGTGTGGCGAGTCATCGGCGGCGAAGCCCGGCTGGACGGCACCGACTTCGGTGCCGTGGGCCCGTTGATCGAGCAGGCGAGCCTCGGTGACCTCTGGCTCCCCCAGCGGGGTCTGTTCTTCGCTGGTCAGGCCCGCTTCACGGTACCGGTTCGAGCGAACGGGACGCGGCGTGAGATGGAGGAAGTTGGCTGACGACCCTCGCCTGGGTGCCGCCTCCGGCTGCCGGGAAGAGCACAATCAGCCCATGAAGGGTTCGGGACCACACGGCGGGGAGCTTCCTCGACGCGTGGACGTCCTGGGCGGGCTCTCCGTCGCGATCGACCTCGGGTTGGGTCAGCCCGCCGAGCACATGCTCCGGTCGGCAACGATCGCCTGCCGGCTGTCCGATCGGCTCGGCCTGGGCCCGGAGCGGCGCGGCACCGTCTACTACGCCACGCTGGTGATGTGGATCGGGTGCCACGCCGACTCCCAGGAGTACGCCCGCTGGTTCGGCGACGACATCGCTGTCCGGCGCGATGCCTACCTGGTCGACTGGTCCGGCTTACCCTACCTGCGGTTCCTGCTCGGCAACCTCGCCAAGGGCGAACCCCTTCCACAGCGGCTGAAGGTGATTGCTGCGCTCTTCCGGGACGCTCACGGCCAGCTCGCCACGCTGATCCACTCGCACTGCACCTCGGCAGCCGCCCTTGCCCGGCACATCGGCCTCCCGCCGGAGGTGGCGACCACGCTCGCGTACACCTTCGAACGCTACGACGGCCAGGGATTGCCGGCCGGCGCCTCCGGCGACCAGATCCCCATCGAGATGAGAGTCGCGCAATTCGCCGACATCGCCGAGGTGCACCACCGCACCTACGGCCTGGACGCGATGATCGCGATGGCCAGCGGCAGGCGAGGCGGACAGTTCGACCCGGCCGTGGTCGACGCCGTGCTGAGCGGCCCCGAAGAGCTGTTCGCCCACGCCCCCGACGGTGATGTGTGGAGAGACGCCCTCGACCGAGCGCCCGACCGCGACGTCCGGCTCACCGACGAGCGCTTCGACCAACTGGTGTGCGCGATCGGCGACTTCGTCGACCTCAAGTGCCCCTTCACCCTGGGTCACTCACGGGCCGTCGCCGAACTCGCGGCTGCGACCGGTGAGCGGCTGGGCATGGCACCCGCCGACGTCCGCACTCTCCGTCGAGCCGGGCATCTGCATGACCTCGGCCGGCTCGGCGTCTCCAATCAGCTGTGGTCCAAACCCGGAGACCTGAGCCCCTCGGAGTGGGAGCGAGTGCGGATCCACCCGTACCTGACCGAGCGCGTTCTGGACCGGATCCCGGGGCTGGGCGCCGTTCGCACGGTCGCGCGCGCGCACCACGAGCACCTCGACGGCACCGGCTACCCGCTCGGCGTCGGGGGAACGATGCTCGGCCGCAGCGAACGCATCCTGGCCGCAGCGGTCGCCTACCAGTCGGCGCTGGAACCCCGGCCCTACCGCGCGGCCATGCCGTCCGAGCAAGCCATGGAGCGACTGCGCAGCAGAAGCAGGTCCGGCATGCTCGATCCCGAGTGCGTCGACGCGGTCCTCGCTGTCGCCGGTCACCGGACGGCGAGGCTTCGACGCGATGACCTGCTCACCCCGCGAGAACGCGAGGTCCTCGGCCTTGTCTCTCGCGGGTTCACGAACCGAGAGATCGCCAAGCGACTGGTCCTGAGCGAGAAGACCGTACGCAACCACGTCGAGCGGACCTACACCAAGATCGGGGCGACCAACCGGGTCGGAGCCAGCCTCTACGCGCTCCAGCACGGCCTGGTGACGCTCCTGAACGAAGCGGAGGAGGGACCGTGAACTGCTTCGTCGGGATCGATCCGCCTTCGTCGCCCTGGCGCCGTTGGTGAACCCGTGGTCGACCTGGTGCAATGTCGGCTCCTGAGCAACGTTGGCCCGACGAGTCACCACTGGCCCGATTCACGCGCATCGTCACACGCATCGAACCGGTCGCTCCACCAAATAGCGTCGGGAGTCCTCAGATCACCTGCGGCCGGTCCCTACACTCCGAACGTGGGCAGCACGATCTGGGACGAGGCCATCGGGCTCGCGTTGAGGGCAGCGAGCGACGCGACGGCGTACGGCGACGTTCCGGTCGGTGCCGTCGTGCTGGGTCCGACGGGCGCCGTCGTGTCGGTGGCGGGGAACGAGCGTGAGAAGCGGCAGGATCCGACGGCCCACGCCGAGATGCTCGCCCTCCGTGCGGCAGCTGACGTCGCGGGCACCTGGCGGCTCGACGGCCATACGCTGGTGGTCACGCTCGAGCCGTGCACCATGTGTGCCGGCGCCGTCGTGTTGGCCCGGGTCCCGACTCTGGTGTTCGGTGCCTACGACCCCAAAGCCGGTGCCGTGGCCTCGCTCTTCGACGTCGTACGCGATCCGCGGCTCAATCACCGTGTGGACGTCCGCGGGGGAATCCGGGAGACCGAGTGCTCGCAGGTGCTGCTGGACTTCTTCGCCGATCACCGCCGGCAGGGCGACCACTTCTGAGACTGACACCCGGGCTCGTCCCTGACATGGCTGACCCGGCATGCTGATGCCATGTCGTCGAAGTGGTCGATACGGTCCGAAGACTCGTTCTTGAGCATCGCGAGCCGTGGATCGACGCTGTCGATCGGGTCGGTCGGCAGCGTGGGCTCGATCGGGTCGATCGGGAGCGCGCTCTCTGCGTTCAGCATCGCCAGTTCGCTGAGCGTTGGGTCGGTGATGTCGTTCCGCGGGATGGGTTCCGTGTTGTCTGCCCGGGACGCTGCCGCGGTGATGGGTCAGGTGCATACCAACCGCCCGGAGCGCTGGGCGTGGGGGCAGGGGCTGGTGGTCGCTGCTGTGGTCGCCGCGGTCTTGGTCAGAGCCAGTCGATCACAGTAACGTCCGTAGCGGCGGATCGCTGAGAGCCGCGACTTGCGTGCACGCGTTCGTATCGGCTCCTCGTGCGGGATCACGGTAGATCGTTGTGGACCATAGCGGGATCGGCTGTCGGAGGTGTCAACTCTGCTGCACGACAGGTGAGCCATCAGGGTTCACCAGCACCGTCAGACCCCCGCTGGTAACTGACCACGTCTGCAGGTAGCAGACTCCCGTGTCACCGTCCCGAAGGATCCGGGTGGCCTCGGCCAGACTCTTTTGCTCGTGGACTACCTCAAACCGCTGCTTCTGGGACGCCACGTTCGCAACGGTACACAGTGGGCGGCTCGCCTTCAGCCGGCTTCAACGGCCTGCCCGCGAAGACCCGGGCTCCGCACGTCCGCGGTCGAGACCCGTTCCTTTCGGTCCTGCAGGACCAGCCGGACCGACTCGCGGATCAGATCGACAGTTTGGACATTGCCTGGGTTGGTGTGCCGATCGACTCTCACGGCGAGCATCTTCGCTAGGGCGACTGGTGCGGCTCATCGTCCAGATCTCCCCAGGAGATGACCCTTCTGAGCCCGTGATGCGGATCAGTGCTTCGCTCCCGTCTGCGGTCTCTGCGTCCAGGGCCTGTGCGCTTCCCTGGATCAGGATGCCCCGGGGTCGGAAGGGTGGCAGCACGTCGTCGACCACGAACGCGACCTTCGGGTTCGCCTGCACGTTGCGGAACTTGCGGGTTCGGGCGAAGTCGTGCCCGCTGAGGTCGATGGTGTCCAGCACCGGGTTGTAGCGCCAGCCCAACGGAACCACGTGTGGCTGCCCGGTGGGGTCGATGGTGGTGAGCCGCCCGAGTCGCTGCCCGGCCCGCAGGTAGGCCAGTTCGGCGGGCGAGACGACACTCATGGCGAATCGGCTCCTCGGGTGGGTGAGCTCCGGTAGAGCAACGCGATGGCCAGGGTGCCGATGACCAAGTGCAGCATCCCCAGCACGACTCGACCCGAGGCGGTCAAGCCGGGGGTGGTCAGCGGCCCGGCCAGCGAGACGATCGCCACCAAAACCGCGATCCTTAGCCACCACCTCGCGGCGCGTGCGGTGAACCGTTCGAGTACCGCGAGCAGCGCCCATCCGGCGAACAAGGCCGCGGCGCTGACGACCACGATGTTGGCTGTATCTATCTGGCTTGCCGGCCCCGACGATTCGGGCTCTGCGACCTCGACCCCCAGGCCGAACTTGGCCACCAGCCACACCGCCAGTGCGGCGATGATGGCGCTTAGCACCGCGAGCCCGCGCTGCAACCTGAGCTGGCGAGGCTTGGTTCGATGCGTCTCCTGTGTGACTAGCATCCTGCGACTCCTCTATTTTGATGTATGCACAAGCATATATCGAAGACAATGCATGCGCAAGTATCTTTTGGGTACGCTAGGCGGGTGACCGAGCCGCGCGGGCATCCGGAGTCGACCGAGGAGCCGTTCCTGGTGGAGGGCGCCGATGGCATCCGCCGCCCCTCACCCGTGCACGCCCAGGCATTTCTGGGTCTCGTACGAGCCGGCGAGGCACTGGATCGCGGTCTCGACGCCGACCTCAGGACGGCACACCGTCTGGGTCTGCGAGGCTATGAGGTGCTGTTGCACCTCGCTGCGTTCTCGCCGGATGGCAGCCTGCGGATGGCACAACTCACCGCACAGGCACCGCTGAGCCAAAGCCGGGTTTCACGTCTGATCGCCGAGCTTGAGGCTCAGGGATGGGTGAGCCGATCAGCCGTCGAGTCAGACAATCGTGGAGTCATGGTCTCCATCACCGACGGCGGGCTCGACCAGTTGAGAGAGGCACAGGGAACCCATCTCTCGGGCCTGCGGAAACGGTTGTTCGCACACCTAAGCTGGTCCGAAACCGTCACGCTCGCAAAGCTCACCACCACGATCCTCGCCGCCAACCAGATCTGCAATCCGCAGCCGACACGAAGTGTCGGGGGCAGCTATCCCAAGTGATCTTGCGTAGCTGTCGAGCGGTGCCCCGGAAACCGATGGCTCAACGGTGATACTCCGGCTGGCTCTCAGAACCGGGATGAGTAGGTGAGTGCTCGGTCAGCCGCAGGTAGTAGCCGCTCGGGTCGAGCAAGCGAAAGTCGCGCATGCCCCATGGTCGGGACGCGATCTCTCGACTATCGGCCAACCGTTCAGCGCCACCAACTCCGGGCCGGCCGGCTGGGACTACCCACCGGGACCGAGCACCCTGGCGCCGCACACACCAGGCCATGGTCGAAGCCGCCACCGCATGCCTGCCCCCACGCGACCGCGCCACGCGAGCGTTACCACTGGCCACCGAGCTGTGGGACTCGCTGCACGGCATCGTCGACCTGCGCATCACCAAACCGGAAAGGCCCTGGCCCGCGCCCGACGTGCTCGTCGTCCTCATCTGCGCAGCCGTGACTACCTGACGAAAGCCAAAGCCGTTGACGATCTGCCCCCGGTGGGGCCGGAGCCCCGCCTAAACTCAGAATGAAGGGCTGCAGTGGTCGGGGTGTGAACGGCGTCGCGTCGAGGGAGGGGTTGTCATGGATCTCGTCCGGACGTACCAGTTCGCGTCTGGCATGGTCTTCTTGCTGCTTGCGGGTTCGTTCACTTTTGGTGACGCTGGGGTCCATTGGATGTGGCAGAACACGCCTGTCGTTGGCGCTGTCCTTGCTGCGGTGTCGTGTTACTTCTGGTCGCTCCTTGTGCTAAAGGCGAGGCGGCGCCGGCGCCGGGTCGAGCGCTGACCGGGTGTCCGGGGCTGTTCCTCGACAGCCGCTCAGTCTTATCTTGACCGGCCCGCCGAGCCGGAAGGGGCTACGCCGACGGCGGGGGCCCGCCCCACTGGACATCGACACCGGCATGGCAGCGGTGCGGACAACAGGGTCAACTCCGGCAATCAGCCAATCGGCCCCCCCGGCTGGCCACCGCCATCGTGTCGGTCGGCGACACGGCTGGCCACCGAGCAGACTGCTCGCTCGGCGGCGCTGCCGTTTAGCCGAACTTTCCATGGCTCGATCAGCCTCCGGATCCGCCGGTGGACACCTGTCGACGTGAGCCAGGGGTTTGCTGGGGCGAAGTTCATAAGTCCGCCGGCGCACCGGTCCACACCGATGCAAACGCCGGGCCGGCCGAACTACCCGTCCTAGAGGAACCACGCCGCCCGTTGACAGCGGGTACGTCGCCGATTCGCCCCTGCCCGCCCCGATTGGGTACTCTCATCGGCGGTGGCGTGTCTGAGCGGCCGAAAGAGCGCGCCTCGAAAGCGCGTGAGGGGCAACCCTCCGCGGGTTCAAATCCCGCCGCCACCGCCAGGACGGTTTCGTTGAGACCGTGCATCAGTTTGGGGCCTTGCGGACTCGGCCGTTAGTGGTGCGGCCCAAGGTCGGCGTCGATGTGGTCGACGCGTTCGTCCGGCCGGTCGACCAGGGCGACCAGGGCGACCTGAGCCTGCTGACTGGCTGGCCGGGCCGGTCCCGCACGTCGCCTGGTTCCTCAACTCGGTAGCCGTGCTGCCGGAGGTTCGACCATGATCGCACCGCCAGACGCCGGCACGCACCGCTCGACAGGACATCCGTCACGGCCTCACCAGTCAACGGCCCGGTTCTACGTCGGATGAATCGCGAAGCGGCAGTAGGACAGTGAATCGGCACCAGCCGGGTTCGGCGTCGGCGACGGTCACGATTCCACCGCCCAATGGAACCGCCATCGTCTGACCGCCGGGCTGTGCCGACGCTGAACGATCCTTGGCGGCCCTTCCGGAGGCCGGCACGGTCACCATCGCCCGGCCGAACCGGACAAGGTGGTCGACGGTCACGATCGCTCTCAGGTCCGGCACAGGCGCGTACGGCGATGATCGACTCAGACCGGTCGGAGACGCCGGTATTGCCGAAGGAAATGGGACCCGTGACGTGAAGGTGATAACCGCACCCGACCGGCTCCGACCCGCCACCATCTCCGCCCTCCGCGCCGAAGGGTTCCTCACCCTCCCCCGTCTCCCAGGCCGATCCTCCCGCCCCGCCGGAATGGCCCAAGCCGCCGCGACACACCGCCGGAGTCTTCGATGACGCTGACCGGGCTACCCCTGTTCGTCCTGATTGCCGCCGCTACCGTGCTCGTGCCGATGGTGGCCGCCATCGCCTGGCGCAGCCGGCTCCACGGCGCCACCTGGCTGCCGGCAGCGGGCCGGTTCGGGGTGATCATGCTCTGCCAGCTGCTGGCCGTCGGCACCGCGTTCTTGTGGGTGAACACCCACTACGGCTTCTACACCTCCTGGTCAGACCTGACCGGCCGCGGCACCGGCGCACCGGTGAAGATCCAGACCAACGGGCTGACCGATCCAGCAACGGGAACGGGAACGGGGGCAGGGACAGGAACGGTACCAGGGACAGGAACCGGAACTGTCCAGGCGTTGACGGTCGCCGGCCAGCCGGGCACCAACGGTTCCCACCAAGTGCTGGTCTGGCTGCCGCCGCAATACCAGACCCCATCGGCCCAGACCACCCGATTTCCGGTCGTGATGATGCTGCCCGGCCAGCCCGCCACCCCCGAGTCCACCTTCCGTCACTTCAAGTTCGCACAGATCGCGGCCGACGCGATCAACAGCGGCCGCGTCCGCCCGTTCGTCGCCGTCTTCCCGCCGCTGATGACCACACCCCCCCGTGACACCGAATGCACCAACGTGCCCGGCGGACCGCAGGCCGAGACGTGGCTGTCCCGCGACGTCTACCGCAGCATCCGGCACACCCTGCGGGTCAGCAGCCAACCCTGGACGATCATCGGCTGGAGCACCGGTGGATTCTGCGCGGCCAAGCTCTTGTTGCACGACCCTGCACAGTATCGGGCCGCAGCCAGTCTGGGCGGCTACTACCAGCCGCTCACCGACCACACCACCGGGGACCTCTTCCACGGTTCGGCCCAGGTCCTTGATCACAACTCCCCCACCTGGCTCTACCAGCACGGCGGACTCCACCAGCGCAAGCTTCTCCTCGTGGACGGACGCCAGGACCGGGAGTCGTACAGCGGCACCGCCGCCTTCCTCAAGGTCACCCGCGGCGACGCCAACGTGTCCTCCTTGATCTTCCCGACCGGGGGCCACAACTACCACAACTACCGTGGACAACTCCCCACCGTGTTGGAATGGCTCAACACCGTCAGCCCCCGTTGAGGCGCGCCCAGGAGCGAGGGATGAACGGTCAGGCGTGGAGCATGTGACGGGAGACGGGTCCCATCGCAGACCTGGCCGTTGCGCGGGTGATCTCAGCTCAGATGTAGCGCTTGGCGGTGGAGACGAACCCGTCGGCGTAGTGATCGGTGGAGAACGGCCCGAGGTAGTAGACCTTCAGTGATCGCCGTTCCAACAGTTTCGGGTCATCGGTCAGATCGGGGCATACCAGTGCAGCAAGAAGGTCGGGGCATAGTCGGTGATCGCTGCGGTGATTCCGCGCTCGGCGCGGCGTCGCCGCCGGATCCGGGTCGCGACGTCGGTGGCGATGATCATCATCATCAGCCACTGGCCGGCCGGGATCGCCATGATCACCCATCCGGTTCGACCGGTCACCAAGATGGCGATCGCTGCTGCTGCGGCGGCGACCTTCCCGGCGGTGCCGGCGAAGCCGGCCGCCAAACCGAGCGTCAACAGGGTGCGGGCCAAGACGGAGTTGGCGAGCGGCCCGACCTGTGCGGCGGTCGAACGGCGCCATCTGGTGATCCCGCGGACACTGACGATGATCATGGCCGTCAGCAGGAACACCGCGGCGGCCGGCTGGATGCCCATCAGGGCAAGGAAGGCACCGCCGGCGGCGAACAGGTCGGCCATCACCCGCGGTAGTCCGATCCGGCCGACGACCCGGCGCGCGACCGGACCGGGCAGTTGGCGAAACCGCCGTGCGCCCGGCTCGGGGCCGTGCGCCGTCACGTTCTCCACAGCCACGAGCCTGATCCGGTGTGGCTGTGTTGAGGCTGAGACGCCTGCGGGTCCGGAGCTTGGATCATCGTTTCGCCCGGGCCTACGCTCAGCAGGTCAACGGCGCGATCGTCTGGCCGTAACGTTTTCCGATCGGATGAGAGACGACCCTGGTGAATGGATTGGTTCACGGGGCATGGTGGCGGCCCGGCCTGCGGGACGGGTCGGCCCATACGACGTTGGCGATCACCACGGCCGTGCTGGCCGGGACGGTCCGGTTGGTGCCGGTGCTCCGCGGCGGTGGGCTGACCGGGTTGGGCAATTACGACGACGGCGTCTACTACGCCACCGGTACCGCCTTGTTGCACGGTGTCCTGCCCTACCGGGACTATCTGTTCCTGCACCCACCCGGAATTGTGCTGCTGCTGGCCCCGTTCGGGCTGTTCGGTCTAGCCGGGCACGATCCGACGGGTCTGGCGGCAGCCCGATTCGCCTGGATGGTGCTCGGCATGATCAACACCGTGCTGGTGGCGCGGATCCTGCGCCCGATAGGGCTGCTGGAGGCGGCGGTGGGTGCGGTGTTGTATGCGACCGCGTATCCGGCGATCTACATCGAGCGGACGCCGCTGCTGGAAGGGCCGGCGCAGACCTGTGTGCTGGCCGCCGTGCTGGTGTTGAACCGTCGCGAGCGGGCCGGTAGGCCCACCATGGCCACCGCCGTGCTGGCCGGTGCAATGCTCGGTGTTTCGGCCGCGTTCAAGATCTGGGGTGTGGCCGCGGTCGCGGCCGTGCTGGTCTGCCTGATCGTCGGCCGACGCTGGTCGACAGCAGCATTCGTGTCGGCCGGTGCCGCCGCCGGTGCCATCGTGATCTGTCTCCCGTTTTTCCTCACCGCACCGTTCCGGATGTGGCAGATGGTGGTCCTCGACCAGCTCGGCCGTCACCGGGATGCCACGTCGTTGTCGTTCCGGTTGGCCGACGTCGCCGGGCGTGGTTTACACCGCACATCTGCCACGTTCATCGTCGTCGGCGTGGTCATGATGGGTTTCGCGGTCGGTGCGCTGGTGGCCGCGGTCACGGTTCCGGCGGCCCGGCTGTGTGTGGTTTTGACCATCGTCTTGACCGTGCTGCTGCTGGCCAGCCCGTCATGGTTTCTGCATTATCCGGGGCTGGTGACCGGGCCCGGGGTGGTCAGCTTCGCCGCCGGCGCCGGCGTCATCATCCGCCGACTGGTCCGCTGGCGGGCATGCGCCGGGTGGCCGCTCGGCGTGCTCGTGGCCGGTCTCGTGGTGTGGCTGACCTTTCCGCTGACCGGGTTGAAATTCGGTCGGTCGTTCCCGGCCGACCGGTTCGCTGGCGTGACCGGACCCGCGGCGGCCTCATGTGTGACATCCGACGATCCGACGGTTCTGGTCGGCTTGAACGTGTTGTCTCGCAATCTCGACGAAGGTTGCCGGTTCGTCGCCGACCTCGGCGGCTACTCCTACCAGTTCGCAGCCGAGCGTGGCCGCTGGATCCGGCGGTCCCGAGACCGCCGCTGGCAACAGATGTATCTGAGCTACCTGGGGTCCGGTCGATTGTCGCTGCCGTTTCGTTACGCCGAGCACGGCGCCCTGAGCCGGACGACGCGGGCTGTGATCGACACCTGGCCCGAGCGGGCCCGAGCGGGCCGTTACGTGCTGCGAGAGCCTGGTTGACCCAGCCGGCGTCGGATGGTGCGGACGACCCGGGCCACGCCGTGTCGAGCCGTCGCGGCGGGTGATCGTGGACCGCGCCGACGGGCAGCGGCACCGACGACCAGTTCTGCCCGACGGCCGTCGCTGGAGGTGACCGCGACCGGTCGGATGGTGCTGATCGAGGCGGCGAGGGGAAACAGGAGGGAACGTTCGTCCACCACGACAAGGCGGGCCCGGCCACCGATCCCGAGAATGCGGAACTGGGCCTGGAAGGACCAGGTGCTGGACACGGTCTCGTCGAGCGGTAGCTCGCCGATGTCGATGTCGGTGGTGAAACTTCGGGTCAGCCCGGTGCCGTGTGTCGTTGTCTGCAGCACGATCCGTTCCCCGGTGGCCGGGTTGTCCAGGTCGACAGTGACGGTGCCGCCGGTCCATGCCCGCTCCACATCGTCGACGTCGACATCGGCGAACAGGCCGATGAATCGAGCCTCGGCCCGACCGTCGCGGATGGTGTCGTGCTCGACCAGGTCGACGGTTCCGCACAGTTGGAGGGTGGTGTCGGCCCAACCGATCTGCAGGATCCGCGGTTCGACCCGCCAACCGGCGACCGCGGCCGCTCGTTCCCGAACCACCGGCAAGGTGCCGGCCACGATCGCCCGGCCGACGGGCCGGTCGGCCGGATTGAGCCGGGCCACCACGCCGTCGCCGAAATGGGCCCGCGCCACAACATGGGCGGCGTCGAACAACACGCCGACGTCGTCCGGGCTGCGTTTCAGCAAAGCCTGGCCGGAGAGTCGGTTGACCATCTCGACCCGCAGCCACCGCGACAACAACCGGTCGCGGAACGGACCCGGTTCGGTGTGCTGTTCGACAACCTCGATCGCCTCCTCGAGGTTGCCGAAATGGGCCGGCCAGTGCGGCGACTCGGCGGAGGCGTTGGAGTCCCAGCGGGCATGGAAATAGCAGGTGTGGTCGGCGTAGATGCCGATCCGCTCGGCCGCCAGGTAGGCCCGTGCCATGAACAGGTGGTCCTCCAGCCGTCGCCGGCCTTCAGGGAAGCGGATGTGGTGATCGACCAAGAACGCCCGGCGGAACAGTTTGTGCACCGTCAAGGAGTCCATCAGCGGCGCGTCGGCCAGTGTTGCCAGCGGCCGGGTTCGGGTGAACAGGGCCCGCGGCACCGGACGCCCGAGCCCGCCCATCTTGGCGAGCACCATGTCGGAGGCGTTCTCGACCGCGAAGCGGCAGAGGACCTCCAAGGCATCGGTCGCGAGCCAGTCGTCGTCGTCGCAGAAGAACACGTACTCACCGGACGCGGCGTCCAGGCCACGGTTGCGCGGCTGCCCCGGCCATCCGGAATTGGTCTGATGCAACACCCGCAGCCCAGGGAAACGGGCCGCGGCCCGGTCGAGGGTGGCTGGAGTTTCGTCGGTCGACCCGTCGTCGACGAAGATCAGCTCATACTCCTGCGGCGGCAAGCTCTGTCCGATCAACGAGTCGAGACACCGACGAAAGTTCCTTCCCGGGTTGTAGACCGGCACCACGACGCTCACCTTCACCACCAGCACAGCCTGACCCGGCGACACTGAGACGAATCTGAGCCGACCGCCTCCCGGTGGAGATCACTCAACCGGAGATCACTCAACCGGGGGTCACTCAGCCGGGGGTCACTCAGCCGGGGTTCACTCAGGCTGGGCTCAGCGCCGGATCGGCAGACTGATCAGTGATCGCAAGCCGACCTGGAGCCGGCTTCGCGGTGAAACACCACGACAACAACCAATGAGGTCCTCAGATGATCATCGACAACCCGCCCCACCATCGACTGGTCACGTTCAGACCCCGTGACACGCTGGACCGCTTGTTCGCCGTCGGTATCGCCATCAAAGGTCTCGACGGGCTGCTCGAGCTGATCGGCGGTCTCGCGCTGCTGTTGATCACCCCGGACCAGGTCGAATCGATCGCGGCCCGGTTCGCCGGAAGCGTGCTCGGCACAGCGCTCCCGGGTGCCGTGGCCGGATCGGGCGTCGCCGACGCGGAACGGCTGACCGCGACCGGGTTGGCGTTCGGCGCGGCGTATCTGTTGGTTCACGGCGTGGTGAAGGTGGTGCTGGTGCTGGCGTTGCTCCGCAACAAGCTCTGGGCCTACCCGTGGATGATCATGGTGCTGCTCGGTTTCGTCGCCTTCCAAAGTTACGAGTTTGCGGTGTCGCCGTCGATCGGGTTGGCCGGGTTGACGCTCTTCGATGTGCTGGTGATCGTGCTGACCTGGCGCGAGTACCGAAGGCAGCGTCGGCGACCGCACCGACCCGCTCCGTCTGCGGCCGCCGGCGCCGGGTCTGTTGATGGCGCCGGGACTGCTCAGGCCCGGCTGGCGCCCCGGCCGGCCGGCGACCACGCAGCCGACGCTCGTCGGCGCCGATCGTCGTTGACCGGTGCGGATCGCCCTGATCACCGAAACCTGGCTGCCGTCGACCGACGGCGTCGTCACCCGGCGCCGACACACCGTCCAGCACCTCGCCACGGCCGGGCACGACGTGCTGGTGCTGACCCCCAGCCCCGGGCCGCGATCACCCGGACCCGGCAGCTCGAGCTGCCCGCCCTGGCCGCTGCCGTTCATCGACCGGCAGCGGCGGATCGGCCTACCCCTGGCCCGTTCCATCCGAGCCCCGTTGGGGCGGTTCGACCCCGATGTCGTCCATGTCGTCAACCCTGCCCTGATGGGCTGGGCCGCGCTCCGCGCCAACCCAGACCGATACCGGACCGTGGTGAGCTTCCACACCGACCTCGACGCCTATCTTTCCCGCTACCGCCTCCAGGCCCTGCGGCCGGTGCTCACAGCGATGATGCGCACGACCTACCGTCGGGCCGACCTGGCCCTGGCCACCTCCCCGACCGGGCAGCAGCGTCTCGCCGCCGTCGGCGTCGACTCCCAGCTGTGGCCTCCGGCGGCGGACAACGCCGTGTTCGGTCCCCGACCCGACACCAGCAGACCACCGGTCTGGCTGACCGACGAACCCGAGCTACCCACCGTGGTCTGCGTGGGACGGTTGGCGCCGGAGAAGAATCTCGCACTGCTGGCCGCAGTCCTCACCACCACCGCCCGACACCACACCCCACCGTGGCATCTCAGCTTCATCGGCGACGGACCGGACCGGCGGCGGCTGGGACGCCGGTTCGCCGGCCTACCGGCGACGTTCGCCGGCACCAGGTCCGCCGCCGACCTGGCCGACGCGTACGCGACCGCCGACGCCTTGCTGATGCCCTCGACCACCGAAACGGTCGGACTGGTCCTTCTCGAAGCGGCAGCCTGCGGCGTCCCGGTCGTCGCCGCCGACACGCCGGCCAACCGGCACACCCTGCAACAGCACGCCTTCGCCGTGCTCGTCCCACCGGACGCGCCGCCCAGCCGATGGGTCGCCGCTGTCACCGGCGTCCTCAGCGGGCAACGGCCCCACCCACCCCCGTCGCGTCGTGGTCTGAGGTCACCGACGACCTGCTCGAGACGTACCGGTCGGTGGCCGGCCGTCGTGGTCGGATCGTCGATCCACGCCGTTGCGCCGCCAACGGCGCATGTTCCTAGGTGGCTGGTGTCGAACGGGCCTTCCCGGTGTTTGCCGTGTGCGAATCTGGAGGCGAGGTGATTGGTGACTGCCTCGGTCTGCCGGGCATTTTGGCCGGTTCTGCCGGTGATCGGGGGCT
>JBBSQJ010000046.1:0-22164 GCA_038257965.1 Propionibacteriales bacterium | reverse complement strand
ATTCCAACGGTCCCAAGTCCTCGTTGTAGGTGATGAAGCTCCGGTTGTGTCGCGAGGTGAGCGACACGCTGACCGGGGATTGCCGACCGGGGAGTCTCTTGATCCAGGTCGTGTCCAGCCCCGGTTCGGCTTCGAGCATCAAACGAATCTCGCGGCCGAGCGGGTCCTCGCCGAGTTGAGAAAGCAGGCGGGTCGAGGCACCTGCGCGAGCTGCGGCGATTGCCCTGTTGGCGACTCCGCCGGGACTGAGAGCAAAGCCGGAGGCGAAGACCTCGGCGCCGATTTCGGGTGCTTCGACACCGGCGAACACCACATCGCAGTAGACATCTCCGGCGAACAGCAGGTCTGCTCCGGGGGTTGGCGAGCCGGTCAGGGCGGACACCACGTCTCCTCCTCCAGGGCCGGACACTATGTCTCCTTCCCATCCCGGACCGAGTCGGCGCGGGACTGCTCATATCGAGCATTCATGTGCAGGATGATGAGTGAAGTTGCCGCACTCGATGTGACATCATGCTACCGAGGTGACGCGCTCTTGGTAAGTATGAACGGCTATGAAGTTATCTGGAAGTCTTTGGTTGTCTTTGCGCTTCGCTGACGCCTACAGTAGGACCGTGATCTCTCGGGAGCGCCAAAACCGTATCGTCAAAGCGCTGCACGCCGACGGCTCGGCTTCTGTGCGCCAGTTGGCGCTGACGATGGACGTCAGCGAATCCACCATCCGGCGTGACCTGGAGATCCTGGATCGCAACGGTGAACTATCCCGAACCTACGGGGGAGCGGTGCTACCGCCCGGTGCGACGGTTGAGGAGTTTGGTGGCAGTGTCCATGAGATCGCCTTCGACATCGATGCCGACGTCGCCGTCAAGTCCGCGGTAGCCAAAGCGGCGGCCCGCTTGGTGAGCGACGGTGACGTGGTGATCTTGGACATCGGCACCACGACGCCGCTCCTTGCCCGCGAACTGCGTGGCCGAGACATCACCGTGATCACAACCAACCTCGTTGTCTTCGACGAGTTGCGGGATGACGACGCGATCAGGCTGATCCTGCTTGGTGGAGTGGTACGTCGCAACTATCGCTCCTTGGTCGGATCGATCGCCGAGCAGGCACTCGGTCAGCTGAGTGCGGACCTCGTCTTCTTGTCCTGCACGGGAGTTCGGCCAAACGGGCACGTGGTGGACAACATGGCGGTCGAAGCGCCGATCAAGCGCTCCATGATCACCGCGGCTGATCGGGTGGTCTTGCTGGCCACCGAGAGGAAGTTCCCCGGTACGGGCGCGTTGCGGCTGTGCTCTCTCGCCGACGTGAACAACCTGGTCACGACTTCCGGCGCGCCCGCCGCCACACTCGAACTGTGCCGGAATGCCGGCGGAGAGGTCGTCATCGCATGAAACTCTGCATCCTCGGCGGCGGCGGGTTCCGCACCCCGTACGTCTACCAGGCCCTACTGCGAGACACAGCTAGCCCGCGGGTTGAGGAGGTTGCGCTCTACGATGTCGACGAGAACCATCTGCTGGCTATGGTGGCGATCTTGACCCAGCTTGCAGAACGATTCCCGGACGCTCCGATCCTCAAGCCCACGGCGGATCTGGCCGAGGCCATCGCCGGTAGCGACTTCGTTTTCGCCGCCCTCCGTGTCGGCGGCCTGGATGGTCGACGCTGCGATGAGCACGTCGCCTTGAATCTGAACGTGCTAGGCCAAGAGACCACCGGTCCGGGCGGGCTCGCGTACGCGCTGCGCACGGTGCCGGTGATGGTCCAGGCTGCACAGGTGATCAAGGACCTGGCTCCCAGGGCGTACGTGATGAACTTCACCAACCCCGCAGGCATCATCACCGAGGCCATGCAGACCGTACTGGGTGATCGGGTGCTAGGCATCTGTGATACGCCGTCTGGACTTGGTCGGCGGATCGCTGGTCTGCTGCGCCTGGACCACACCCGGGTTCAAATGGACTATATCGGCCTGAACCACCTGGGCTGGATGCGACGAGTTCTGTACGACGGGCATGACGTGCTGCCGGAGCTGATGGGCTCCGATGACCTCCTTGGTCGGATAGAAGAGGGCCACGTCTTCGGTCTGGACTGGATCCGAGCGTTGGGGACGGTGCCCAACGAGTACCTGTACTACTACTACTTCAACCGCGACGCCGTGCGTGCGATCATCGACTCCGGCGTAACCCGGGGTGACTTTCTGGCCCGCACCCAGCGAGAGTTCTACGACCGCGCCCTGGTCGCCGGCGACAGCGTGGTCCAGTTGTGGCGGGAAACGGTCGCCCGGCGCAGCGCGTCGTACATGGCCGAGGCCAAGGGCGGCACCCAGGAGAATCCGGTTGGCGAGCGGGACATCGAGACCGACCCCGCACACCAGGGCTATGCCGGCGTCGCACTCGGCGTGATGGCTGCGATCAGCCGGAACGAGCGAACCACCATGATCTTGAACGTGCGGAATGGCACGACGATCGCTGGGCTGCCCGGAGATGCTGTGGTCGAGGTCCCCACCGTCGTCGACGCCAATGGAGTCCACCCCCTGAGTACGGCGCAGCCCGATCTGCACCAGATCGGGCTGATGTCACAGGTCAAGGATGTCGAGCGACATATCATCGACGGCGCGCTGAACGGATCCAGGACGCAGGTGCTAAAGGGGTTTGCATTGCACCCGCTGGTAAACAGCGTAACCGTGGCAAGGGAACTCCTGTCCGGCTACGAGGCGAGTATCCCAGGAGTTGCCGCCGCCCTCACCAGTCCTTGATCAAGCCGGCCACCCGCGGCTGCTGAGGGAACTGCTCGGAATCAGTGTGGCGGGTCAACTTCACCCGCCACGTGGTACCGATCGGGGTGGTCGTCTGCGTGTGGTTCGGTGTTTGTGGGGGCTTCGACGCGACGGCATGGTTGCTGCTCGCTGTCGCGAGGCAAGAGAGTGAGGAGAACGGGGCGAAGCCCCCAACGCCTAGAGTCGAGGACGTGACTGCGGTGACCACCACCTATCGACTGACCCAGTATGCCCACGGTGGCGGCTGCGCGTGCAAGATCGCGCCGGGAGCACTCGAGCAGATGCTGGACGGTTTGGCGCCGTGGACCGGTCCCGATCTGCTCGTCGGGCTGGAGACGGGCGACGACGCGGCCGTGGTACGGATCGCTGGTGGTCAGGCGCTGATCAGCACGACCGACTTCTTCTCACCGGTGGTCGACGACGCTTACGACTTCGGCCGGATCGCCGCAGCGAACGCCCTGTCCGACGTCTACGCCATGGGCGGGGATCCGGTCGGTGCGCTGAACCTGGTCGGCTGGCCTTGCGACGTGTTGCCGATGGAACTGCTGCGCGAGGTGCTTCGGGGGGGCATCGACGTCGCGCGAGAAGCGATGTGTCACCTGGCCGGTGGGCACAGCATCGACGATCCGGAGCCGAAGTACGGTCTGGCGGTCACCGGGCTGGCCGACCCGGATCGGCTGCTCCGCAACGACGCGGCCCGTCCCGGACTGCCGGTGAGCCTGTCCAAACCGCTCGGAATCGGCGTCCTCAACAGCCGGCACAAGGCGACCGGCGAGGTCTTCAGGCAGGCCATCGATTCGATGACCACGTTGAACGCGGGCGCTTCCCGGGCTGCGCTGTCGGCCGGGGTACGGGCGGCGACCGATGTCACCGGTTTCGGACTGCTCGGTCATGCGTACAAACTGGCGCGTGCCTCGGACGTGACGATCGCCCTGGACTCGGCGGCGGTGCCCTATCTGAACGGGGCAAGGGACGCGCTCCGCGACGGATACGTCAGCGGCGGCACCCGACGCAACCTCGCCTGGGTGCGACCGCACCTCGAGGCGAGCGTCTCCGAGGATGAGTTGCTGCTGCTCGCCGACGCCCAGACCAGTGGGGGACTTCTGGTGGTCGGCGAAATCCCCGGCGCCGCAGTGATCGGCGAGACCCGCCCGGCGGGCCCGAGCGCACTGGTCATCGCCTGATCTGATGGGGCCGAGATCGTGGGCGGCCTTGTAAAACCGTCCGATCCGGCCGCGTCGATGACCGGAGTCGCGTGGCGTCGAGTCGTGGTGACCGACCTGGTCGGCGACGAGCGGCCGGCGACGCAGCCCAGGATCACCTGAGGCTGACGAAGACCGCCACGGTCCGGGCAGGGACGGTGAAGCTGCCGGTCGATCGATCGTACCGAGACGTCTTGACCACCGGGTCCGGACCGCGTTGCTGTAGGCGGTCCAACCGGTACCGCTGCCCGGCGACCGCCGATATCGTCTGGATGGTCGCGGTATCGCCGGCGTTGAAGACGACCACCAAGCCCTTCATGCGCCGGTCCACCCGCCGCCCGACGGTGTCGTCGATCCGCATCGTGATCACGCCCGGAGTCTGTCCCGGACCCGCGGCGGGAAAGCTCAGCTTCTGCTCGATCAGCCTCGCCGAGCCGAGCCGCAGCAGCGGACGCTCGCGCCGGAGTTGGAGCAGGGTCTGGCTCTGCGCCTCCGCCAGCCTGAGTTCGGCCGGGGTGGGCTTGAGGGCCGGGTCGGCTAGCAGCGGCTTGGCGTAGGCCCACTTGGCATCGGAACTGACCGGCAACCCCCGGCCGAAGCCGTTGATCTGCAGCGAGGGGTCGAGCACGTTGAACCAGTCGCCGGAGTCGTAGCTGTTGGGGTCGAAGGACTTGCTCCGCAATGCGTCACTGCCGGTCTGCCAGAACGACACCCCCTGGGACAGCGCGGTGGTCGACAGCGCCAGCGTCTGCATCCGGATCCGGTCTGCCATCGCCATGTCGGCCGGCAGCTTGTAGGTCAGGGCGTCGTACAGGGTTTCGTTGTCGTGGGCGTCGACGTAGTTGATCGCCTCGTCGGGCTGCTTGGTGTAGCCCGTGGGCTGTCCGTTGTAGTCGATGTCGGCGCCGGTGACTTCGGCGCCGGTGCGGTCGACCAACCGGTAGTCCTTGAGATTGCCGGTCAGACCGACCTTGATCTGGTCCATCGACGCCAGCAGCCGCGCCTTCTGTTCCGCGGGGCTGCCGTTGCCGGCGACGCCGTTCGGGTCGGTGAACAGGCCACTGCCGAAGCCTTGGATGCGCGGATCGTCGTCGAACGGGCCACCGCCGCGGACCGCGTCCCGGATCCGATCGTTGAAGGTCCCGATCCCGGTGCCGGCCATGTTGGCCTGGGTGGCCTGGACGAACAGGGCGTCGTCGGCGACCTCACCGAAGTTCCAACCCTCCCCGTAGAGGTAGATCGACCGCCCGTCGACCCCGTCGCGGCGCATCGTCAACCGGTCCAGTCGGCGCCTCAGCTCCACCATCAGCGCCTTCGGCTGGTGACCCATCAGGTCGAACCGGAAGCCGTCGACCTTGTATTGGGTGGCCCAGGTAAGCACCGAGTCGATCATCAGTTTGCCCATCATCGTGTGCTCGGTGGCGGTGTTCGCGCAGCAGGTGGAGGTGTAGACCTTGCCGTTCGGATCGAGCCGGTGATAATAGCCGGGCACGATCCGGTCGAGGTCGTTGCGGCCGGTTTGACCGGCGTCGGTGGTGTGGTTGTAAACCACGTCCATCACGACCCGCTGACCGTTGCGGTTGATCGCGGCCACCATGTCGCGGAACTCGCGGGTCCGCGCCGCTCCGTCAGGGTTCTTCGCGTACGAGCCCTCCGGGGTGGTCCAGTGCAGCGGGTCGTAACCCCAGTTGAAGCCGTCGGAGGCCAGCGTCGGCTTGACGCACGCCTGCTGCTGGGTGCTGTCCGGCGGATACGACGCCAGATCGCAGTCGGGCTCGACCCAGGTGGAGCGGTCCTCGTTCACGGTGGCGAAGTCGGCCAGCGGCAGCAGATGCACCGTGGTCATACCGGCCTTCGACAGCCCTCGGAGGTAGTGCACCGCGTTACTGCGCCGGTCGGTGAACGCCTCGTAGGTTCCCCGGTCCCTCGCCGGGACCGTCGGGTCGCTGACCGAGAAGTCCCGCAGGTGCAACTCGGTAATGGTCTGGTCCACCGGGACGCGGGGCTTCCTCAGCCCGGCCCAGTGCCGGGGCGCCAGCGAGGGTTCGTGTAGGTCGACCATCAGGCTCCGCTCGGAGTTCTCCGAAAGCCCGACGCTGTACGGGTCGGTGACCAGGTTGGTCTCGACCTTCCCGGTCTCGGGGACGAAGACCTGCACCCGGTAGAGGAAGTAGCGGCCGCGCCACGACTTCGATCCCCGGACCGACCAGACGCCGGTGCGGTTCGACCGGTGCATCAGCACGGTGGCCACGGGGTCGGAGTCCGCACCCCGGTCGTACACCTGGACCGCGACCGATCGGGCCGTCGGCGCCCACAGCGCCAGTTGCGCCCGGTGCCGGCGCCAGGTCAGCCCGAGCGTCGCGGTGTCGGCGGGGGCGTACACATCGTCGAGGACCCCGGGCGTCTGCAGTCCGGCGCCCGCCACCGGGACGCCGTCGGCGTCGAGCGCGACCACCGCCAGCTGACCGCGTAGCAGGCTCTTGACGGTGTCGGTGGAGACGCCGGTCAGCTTCAGAGCGCCGAGCTTCGCGTGGGCCGGGAACCTCGACCGGACGCTCGCCGGCAGCCCGGCCGGGTCGACCCGGAGCGGATAGGACGTGCCGCCGGTGACACCGCCCTCGCTCACCTGCAAACCGCCCTCACCCGCGGCGTACAGGGCGTAACGGGTGCCCGCCGGATTCGCGTCGAGGTCCCAGGCCAGGTAGTGCCGCGACAGCCAGTAGGCCCTGGGCGCGGTGATGTTCGGCAGCCCTGCGGTGGCCGACACGGTCAGCACGTGCGTGCTCGCCACGTAGCTGAAGGTGATCGGACTCCCGTCCTTGGCCACGGTGAAGCCGATGTTGTCACCGCCGGGGCTCCCATCCTGGCCGTAGCTGACGTCCCACGACAGCCCCTCCGCCGCCTTCGTCTGGTAGTCCCCGGCCGGCAGCGCCGTGGTCGTGAAGGTATAGGTGCCGTCACCGTCGACGTCTTGCAGCCACGACCGCAGGCAGTCCGGGGACCAGTCGTCCGGGCAACCCAACTCGCCCTGGAAGTCGCCGGCCGCGGTCACGATCGGGGTATTGACGTCGGCAGTCACCCAATGGGTCGCGTGGTCGTAATAGAACGTCACGTCGGCACCGCCGGCGGGCACCACGAGGGGGATGTTGGCCCCGCCCGGCTCCGCGTGCAACCCGTAGTTCACGTCGAAGGACTTCTCGATCGCGGCCTTGTAGGCGTACGTCCCGGCCGGCAGGTGCAGCGATAGCGACCAGACGTCGTCGTTGCTGCGCCGGCGCAGTTGCAGCTGAGCGCACTCGGGCTGCCAGTCGCCGGGGCACCCTACCTCCGCGCCGAACGACCCGGGCACCGAGACCGCCGACGGTTGCGGGTCGGCAGCGACCGCCCTGGGCGTCAGGCTTGCCGGGGCCAGCAGGGTGAGCAGGGCCAGGGCCAGGAATACGACGAGGGTACGGACCCCGAGCCGAGACGTCACGGGTTCTCCTCACAAAGGCGATGAGGACAGCATTCGGGACTCGACGTTCGAACGTCAAGGGCCCCGACTCGACAGGTCGCCGGCGTCACCCGGGGTGAGTGAGGTGGGAAAGGGAAACGGTCAGCGCCCTCCCATCAGTGCTCGACGGCTGGCTGCTGCAACGCGCGGAACCTGAAGTCGCGACGGCCGGTTCCCCGCGCCCTGAGCTCCCCGATCTCATACCCGATCCGCTGCCTCACCTACCTCACCTACCTCACCCGATACGGGTCGTGGGACCTCAAAGGCACAGGCCGGGGGATGCTGCGGTCGTGCCCTGGCCGATCGAGGGCTTCGACTACACCTACCGGCTATCGACCACGACGCCAGCGACGTTCGCCGTCGTCGAGCCCTGATCGCGCGGACCGTACTCGGTCACGGGGCGGCCGACCTCGCGTCGAGCCGTTCGCGCTGAGGGACGACGGTGTATTTCGGATCCCGGGCGGAGGCCTGACCAGCCTCGAAGACCCCGAATCGGGTGCAGGCCGAGCCGGCCAACAGTGCCAGACCGGAGGCCACCGACGCCAGGCGGCTTCGGCGGCCGAGCAGGACGGTGCCCAGCGCACCGCCGGCGGTCAGCCAACGAGCCGCGCTCATCAGCCGACCCGCGCGCCCGGCGTGAAGCGTCTCGGCCGAGAGAGCCATGGACCGCTCCATCCGGTGCTCGATGCCCAGCTCGGCGGCTGCGCCGAGCGCGGCCAGCCGACGAGCTGGACTCGCCTCGCCTCGCGGTGCGCAGACCATGCCGAGCCCTCCGGAAGCGGCCGCGGCGGAAGAGACGAAAAGTGCCGGGAGTTCTCGATAGGCGCTGTGCCAGCCCGGTGTCGCGGTGTCGGCAAGCAGGACGCCGGTATAGGAGGCCACCCCGGGCGCCGTTGCGGCCGCTGCGAGACCGGCGGTCCGACCGAGCGCGGTCGCCAACTGCCCAACCGGACCGCCGGCTCCGGGCAGCAGGCAGGTGAGTTCGGCCGCCCCGGCGAGGGCCGCGCCGGGACCGTACGCCGCGAGGATCCACGTGCCCACCGACATCGGTGAGGTCGGCTTCGCCACGCGCATCATGTTGAGGAACCGCTCTGGTCGACCGAGATCGTGGATCAGCGCGAACATGCTCGCGCCCAGTGCGCCGAGGGCTGCCAGACGACCCGCGCGGCGAAGCGTGGGACGCCCCGTGAGGTCGGCACCGGCGGCGAGCAACGAGGAGCCGGCGGCCAGCCCGCCGAAGAACATGTACGCCGGGATCTCCCCCTTCCACGGCGCCGGGCGAACGATCGGGCTGCCGTAGTACGAGGTGAAGGTCGCCTCCGGGACCACCGGCTCTTCACCTTGGCCCCGGCGCCGCCGGCCTCGGACCCCCGGCTGAGCGGGTCGACGTCCAGCGGGTTGCCCTTCGACAGGCTCAGGGCGCATGGGATGGGGTTGCCCTTCGACAGGCTCAGGGCGCATGGGGGGTCTGTGCCCGTCGACAGGCTCGGGGGGCGTTGGAGGGGTTGTGCCGGAGGTCGTCATCGACGCCGGCCCAGGAATACGGCAGCCGCGGCGACGAGCAGGCCGCCGGCTGCGGCAGCGGCGTGTCGCATCATCGACGGCAGATCGGCGGTGGGGACGATCGGATCGGGCGGGAGACCGTACACCTCCGGCTCGTCGAGCAGGAGGAAGAAGGCGCCGGCTCCACCGACACCGTCGTCCGGATCGGCCGCGTACAGGCGAGCGTCCATCACGCCTTGCTCGTGCAGCGTCTCGACCCGCTGCTTGGCTCGTTCGCGCAGTTCCTCGACGTCGCCGAACTGGATGGACTGGGTCGGGCAGGCCTGTGCACAGGCCGGGGTGTCGCCCGCACCGAGCCGGTCATAGCAGAGCGTGCACTTCTGGGCGATCCCGGCCTGCTTGTTGCCGTCGGCCGTGATCCGACGGTCGATCACGCCGAACGGGCACGCGGCCACACAGTAGCCGCAGCCGTTGCAGATGTCGTCCTGCACCACCACGGTGCCGAACTCCGTCCGAAACAGGGCGCCCGTCGGGCAGACGTCGAGACAACCCGCATTAGTGCAGTGCTTGCACACATTCGACGACATCAGCCAGCGGAAATCGGTCCGTTCGCCCGCATCGTCCCGCTGCCCGGGGGGCCCGACGCTCGGCATCCCGAGATCGACCGCCGGCTTGCGCTGCTCGATGAACGCCACGTGCCGCCAGCTGTCGGCGCTCAGCCCGCCGGTGTTGTCGTAGGAGTTGCCGAGCAGATCGAAACCATCCGCCGGCAGCTGGTTCCACTCCTTACAGGCCACCTCGCACGCCTTGCAGCCGATACAGATCGACGTATCGGTGAAAAATCCCTTGCGCGGTGGTGGTGCCGCCCAGCCGGCGTCGAGCGCCGGGTTGATCGATCCGAAGGGCTGTGTGCTCGATCGCTCCGAGTGGTCGTGGGAGATCACTGCTGCACCCCTTCGTCTTCTTGGCCGTTGTTTTCCTGCCCCTTGTTTTCTTGCCCTTCGACAGGCTCAGGGCGCGGGTGGGGCCCTTCGACGGGCTCAGGGCGCGGTGGCCCTTCGACGGGCTCAGGGCGCATCTGTTCCAGGGGTGTGCGCAAAGCATTGCCGGTTTCGGTCGTGACGCCGGCCCGGCGTCGATACCGCTCGACGAAGTCCAGCAGGGCAGGCCCCCGCGGGCGGCGACCGGCCCGGATGTCGCATGACCCCACTTTCGACTCCTGGATGTGCACGTTGGGATCGAGGGTCACGCCCAGCAGGTCGTTCGCGGAGTCGCCACTCACCACGGCGTCGCTGCCGACCCCCCAGTGGTAGGGCAGCCCGATCTGGTGGACGGTCCGTCCGGCGACGTTCAGCGGCGAGACGCGTTCGGTCACCAGCACGCGTGCCTCGACGGCCGTCCGCGAGGTGACGATCGTCGCCCAGCCTCCGTTCTCCAGTCCGCGCTCGCGGGCCAGTTCCGGCGACACCTCGCAAAAGAATTCCGGCTGCAGTTCGGCCAGATAAGGTTGCCAGCGGCTCATTCCACCGGCCGTGTGGTGCTCGGTCAGCCGGTACGTGGTGAAGACGTACGGGAACACCTCCCAGCCCCGCTCCGGACCGGACGGGTTCGACGGATTGTCCCGGCGAGGGAACACCAGGCGGGTGGGGTTGGCCTGCTGCCGATACAACGGGTTGGCCACCGGCGATTCCTGTGGTTCGTAGTGCGTGGGTAGCGGTCCGTCCAACAGACCGGTCGGTGCGAACAACCAGCCCTTGCCGTCAGCCTGCATGACGAACGGGTCGTCGCCGCGCAGCGCCGCAGGCCCGACCGCTTCGTCGTCTGGACGGTAGGAGGGAGGTTTGGTCTGCTCGAAGTCGGGAACGTCGTGCCCGGTCCACTGCTGTTGATCCTCATCCCACCAGACGTACGCCTTGCGATCGCTCCACGGTCTGCCGTCCGGATCTGCCGAGGCACGGTTGTAGAGGGTGCGGCGGTTGGCCGGCCATGCCCAGCCCCACTCCGGGGCGACCCACGACTGCTCGCTTCCTGGCTTGCGTCGAGCCGACTGATTCACACCGTCGGCGTAGACGCCGGTGTAGATCCAGCAACCCGCAGCCGTAGAACCGTCGTCCTTCATCTCCGTGTAGCTGTTCAACGGTTTGCCGGCCTGCTCGCCGGTCAGGTGGAAGCCGTTGATCTCGGCCAGCACCGCGTCCGCGCGGATCTCCCCGTGCTCGTCGGTCGGGTAGTCCCAGGTGAGGTCCAGCACCGGGCGGTCGCGCTCGTCGGCGGAGTCGGCCAGGCGCTGTCTGATCTTGAGGCCGAGCCGGTAGAAGAAGTCGAGCTCGCTCTGGGCGTCCCCCGGCGGGCTCACCGCCTTGTGGTGCCACTGCAGCATTCGCTGAGTCTGGGTGAACGTTCCGTCCTTTTCCACATGAGCCGCAGCGGGGAAGAAGAACACCTCCGTATCGATGTCGGCGGTGCGGAGCTCGCCGGTCTCGATCTCCGGCGAGTCCTTCCAGAAGGTGGCCGACTCGATCATGGTCAAGTCACGGACCACGAGCCACTTGAGGCGGGCCAGACCCAGCCGCTGCATCTTGCCGTGCGCGGACCCCACCGCCGGGTTCTGGCCCAGCAGGAAGTAGCCGTCCACTCCGTCGTCGAGCATCGACATGACCGTGGCGTAGGTTCCATGATCACCGGAGAGCCGGGGTAGGTAGTGGAAGCAGTACTCGTTGTCCGCGGTTGCCGCCTGTCCCCACCAGGCCTTGAGCAGGGAGACGGTGTATGCACCGGCGTCGGTCCAGAAGCCCTTCTGGGTCGGGCTCGCGATCTCGCCGACAAACTCCTGGAGCGAGTCGTGCGGACCCACCTTCGGCATCGGGAGATAGCCGGGCAGCAGGTTGAACAGGGTCGGGATGTCGGTAGACCCCTGGATGCTGGCGTGTCCGCGGAGAGCCATGATCCCGCCGCCCGGGCGGCCGATGTTTCCCAACAGCAACTGGATGATCGCCGCACCGCGGATGTACTGGACGCCGACGGTGTGGTGAGTCCAGCCCACCGAGTAGACCCAACAGGTCGTCTTGTCCCGCCCGCTGTTGGCGGTGACCGCTTCGCACACCTCGCGCAGCTGTTCGGGTCCGATCCCGCAGGTCTGCTGAACCAACTCCGGGGTATAGCGAGCGTAGTGACGCTTGAGGATCTGGAACACGCAGCGCGGATGCTGCAGGGTCTCGTCTCGTTCGGTCCGGTGGTGTGACAGTGGTGCGCCGTGGCCGCCGAGCTCGTGACCGGCCCCGCGTTCGGACTCGGAGTGCTCACCCTCCGATCCGTGTCTGCTGCCACCGCCTGGCTCCCCACCCGACGTCCGATCACCTGCCGCGGAGTGCTCGGCCTCACCCTCGTACGCCCAAGTCGACGGATCGTAGGTCCCGCTGTCGGGGTCGTAACCCGAGAACACGCCATCCAGATCGTTGGCATCCACGAAGCCCGGATCGATCAGATGCGCGGCGTTGGTATACGCGACGACGTACTCGCGGAAGAACTTCTCCTCGCTGAGGATGTAGTTGATCACCGCGCCGAGGAAGACGATGTCACTGCCGGCGCGGATCGACACGTGGGTGTCGGCGACCGCGGACGTCCGGGTGAACCGAGGATCGATGTGGATGATCTTGGCCCCTCGTTCCTTGGCCTCCATCACCCACTGGAAGCCGACGGGATGGCACTCGGCCATGTTCGAGCCCTGGATGACGATGCAGTCGGACTCGGCCAGATCCTGCAGGAAACCGGTGGCGCCGCCCCGGCCGAACGAGGCTCCCAAACTGGGAACCGTGGCACTGTGTCAAATACGGGCCTGATTCTCGATCTGGATCGCCCCCAACGCCGTGAAGAGCTTCTTGATCAAGTAGTTCTCTTCGTTGTCCAGCGTGGCGCCGCCGAGAGCGGCGAGCTTCAGGGTCCGGCGTAACGGCCGGCCCTCCTCGTCGTGATCCTGCCAGTCGTGTCGCCGGGCGGCGATCATCCGGTCGGCGATCATGTCGGTGGCCTGCTCCACACCGATCGTCTCCCATTCGGTGCCGCCGGGCCGGCGGTAGAGCATCGTCGTGGCCCGCTTCGGGGAGTTGATCAGCTGTTCGCTGGCCGAGCCCTTGGGGCAGAGCCGACCACGCGAGACCGGTGAGTCCGGGTCGCCCTCGATCTGGACGACGCGTCCGTCCTTGACGAAGACCCGCTGACCGCAGCCGACGGCGCAGTACGGACAGATGCTCTGGACCACGCGGTCCGCCGTCGACGTCCGGGCCGTCCAGCTCCGGGTGCGCTCCGACACCGACGCCAAGCCACGGCCCAGCGGGTCGCGGCCGATCAGCTGGCGGACCACCGGCCAGTCGAGGAACACCTTTGCCACCGCCATGTCGCGCCTCCCGGACCGGGTCATCACCACACTCCTCGGGAGCTTATCCCCGGGAACCGGGTGAGCGGCAGGGTGGTCGACCGGATCGATCGTGTCCGACTCGTCAACCGAGCATCCCGAGCCGGTGGGCGGCGTTGACCGCTGCGGCCCGGTCGCGGACCGCGAGCTTCTCGTAGAGGTGCAGCAGGTGGGTCTTCACTGTCGTCTCGCTGACGAAGAGCTCGGCGGCTGCCTCCCGGTTGGTCCGGCCCACAGCGACCAGGCGCAGCACCTGGATCTCGCGCGGGGTCAATAGTGGCCGCTGCTGCTCTTCGCCGAGCCTCGTCATCAGCGTGCCGGCGACCGATGGTGACAAGATCGCCTGCCCTCGATGCGCCGCCCGAACAGCCTGCACGAGTTCGACGGCGGGCGTGTCTTTGATCAGGTAGCCGGTCGCGCCGGCCTGGATGGCCGGCAGCACGTCGCTGTCGGAGTCGAAGGTGGTCAACACCAGCACCCGAGCAGTGACTCCACGCTCGCGGAGTGACCTGATCGCCTCGACCCCGCCCATCCCGGGCATCCGCAGATCCATCAGCACCACGTCCGGCCTCAGCGCAGCCGCAAGCGACAGCGCGGCACGGCCATCTTCGGCCTCACCGACGACCTCGAAGCTCCCGGCCGCCTCGAAGATGCCGCGCAAGCCGTCCCGCACCACCGGATGATCATCGACGATCAGCAGCCGGATGACCTCTGTCGGATCGATCACGGCCGGTCCCGGACGCTGTCGGTCGAGCTCGCCTGCCGAAGGTCAGCCGTGCTGGCAACGAACGGGACGCGGGCTACCAGTGCGGTTCCGGCTCCGGGGGCACTCTCGATCTGAAGCTCTCCCCCCAGCTTGGCCAACCGTTCACGCATGGTGGCCAAACCTACGCAGTGCCCGTCGCCACTCGGCGACTGGACCGAGCCCGGGGTGAAACCGACCCCGTCGTCGCGGACGTCGATGAGGATCTCGTCGTCCAGATACGTCAGGGTCAACCCCACCTTGCCGGCGTGCGCATGCTTGGCCACATTGGTCAGACCTTCCTGGGCCACCCGCAGGGCAGCGATCTCCCGATTGGCCTCCAGCGGCACCACCGGGCCGGTGACATCTACCGCGACCGGCACCCCCGACAGTTCCGACCATTGCCGGGCCGTCGTCGAGATCGCGTCCGACAACCGGGAGTCGACCAACTGCTCGGGCCGGAGTGCCTGCAAGGAGCGCCGCGCATCGGCCAACCCGCTGCGCGCCAGTGAGAGCGCCGCGTCGGCGTGCGGCGCGTGGCCGCTGCGGAGTTCGCCGGCACCGGCGGCGGCACCCAACTGGGTGATGATCCCGGCCAGTGCCTGCGCCAACGTGTCGTGGATCTCGCCGGCCAGTCTGGCCCGCTCGTCCAGGACGCCCGCCTCCCGTGCCTGGGCCAGCACCTGGTCGGCGAGTCCGCGATTCTCGGCGAGGGCCTCCGCAAGCCGGCGGTTGGTGTCCAGCAACTCGCCCATCATCTGCTCCCGCTCCCGCTGCCGGTCGACGCTGCGGCGCGTCATGATGGCGAAACCGCGGACCAGCAAGACGCTGCCCGCGACCACCAGCACGTACAGCAGCCAGCCACCGGCGCTGTTCGGAAAACCGCCGAGGTAGGAGGTGGCGGCGAGCAACGCGGTGCCGCTGATCGCCAGCAGCGTCCACGGCGCCGCGAAATAGCTGATCGCCTCCAGATAGCCGTACCAGGCGTACAACCCGAACCAGGGGTGGATCATCACCAGGACGGCGGTCAACAGGAGCCGCACGACGAAGTAGACGCCGAGCCGCCGCGGAGACGGGTCGACCCCGTCCCGCCTTCGAATCATCAGCCACGTCCAGCTGGCGGCAACCAAGGAGACGACGACGGCGGCCGCGAATCGACGCCCAAGTGAATGCGCGAAAGCCTCGGACAGGCCGGAGAGCAGCAACGAGGTCGCAATCATCAGGTACGGCATCGGCCGCATCCATCCGGTCAGCCCGGGTCGATCGACGCCGGGGAACGGAGCGGATGTCCCTTCGGCTGCCGGCTTGCCGCCGTGGACCATGATCCAATCCTGCCACCGGCCCTCATTGCCAGCGGAACAGTCGCACCGCCAGGGCACAGAAGACAACCGCGTACGCCAGCAGCGCCAACCGCGCCAGGACCGGTGGGAACTGGCCGGCGCCGGCCGTCGTCATGGCCCGGATCGATGCCCCTAATGGGGTGTCGTCACAGATGGCTCTCAGCAGTTGCGGCATCATGGGCCGCGGAATCCACAGCCCGGCGCCGAAGGCCAGCGGAAAGAACAGCGCGGCTCCGGCCGTGTTGGCGATCTTGACGTTCGGCGATACTGCGGCCACCAACACTCCCAGGCCGAGCATCGCGCCACAGGCCAGCAGGTAGGAGATCGCCCAGCTCACGGGCCTGGCAGGCCAGTCCAGGCCGAACGCGAGCGCACCCAGGGCCACGATGACAACGGCGGTCCCGACCGCAACAATGGTGTGGATCGCCAACTGGGCGAGGAGCAGTCTTGACGGTGGCATGGGAGTTGCCTGCAGTCGGCGCAGCACGCCGCGTTCGCGGTAGCCGGCCAGGATCGGTGGCAGGCCGACCAGTCCCAGCATGGTCACTGACACCAGAATCAGGATTGGCTGGTAGGCGGCGAGGAAGCTGGTGCCACCCAGATAGTCCCGTGAGGTGCGGAGGGCCGGGATGGCGCCGAGCACGACGAAGGCGGACACCGGCAAGACGAATCCCCAGACGACGCCGACCGGTTCGCGCAGGAACAGCCGGGTCTCTATCCGCAGCAGGGTCCGGCCCGCCGGCAGGTGTCGGCTGGGTGCTCCGGAAGTTCGTTGGGTGATGGCGGTCATCGACCGGGTCCGGACCAGGCTCGACCTGCCCGCGGTCCGCACCCTGTTCGGCGTAGGCCGACGACCGCTCCGGGCCGAGCCAGAGTTGTCGCCAAGGCAAGGGGTGGTGATCCAACGACCGCAGTGGAACCTGACCATCTTCAAGATCCACTTCGGGCTCCTCACCTTGAAGGCCTACAGCAAGGGTCAGCGGGTGCTGCGGTTCGAAGCCATCGTGCACAACACCAAAACACTGCGCACCGGCCGCGCCCTGGGCAAGTTCGGCGCCATCGTCGCCCGACTGGCCGGCATGGTCGACCGGTTCACCACCATGCTCGACTGCGTCGACACCGGATTCCTGCCCGACGGCATCCTCGACCAACTCCCCACTCCGAGCCAGATCGGCGCGACCCGGGTCGGCGGCATCGACACCAACAAGCCCCGGATCCGCGACGCGATGGCCGCGGTCGCCGCGCTGGCCATCGCCCCGGACGGCTTCAGCGTCGCCGACCTCGCCGGCACCGTCCAGGCCCAAACCGGCCGGGACTACACCACCCGGCAGGCCGCCTACGACCTGCGAAAACTCCGCGGCAAACATCTCGTCCTGAAACCCGGACGAGGCCCGCCGCTACCAGGTTCCCGACGACGCCGCCCGAACCCTGAGCGCGATCCTCACCCTCCGCGACCACGTCATCGCCCCCGTCCTGGCCGGCGTCCGCAAACCGGTCGGCCGACCCCGCCACACCTACACCGGGATCGACCGCGACTACGACACCCTCCGCACCGACCTGCGCGCCCTGTTCAACGACCTCGGCATCGCCACCGCCGCACAGACAACAAATTGTCGATAGAAGCGCGCAAGCAGCAGCGCGGGATAGTGGCGGCGCCGGGCGACGGCGTCGAACATTCGAGCAGCGCGCACCGTGTTCGGGTTGGTCAGAGCTGTCACTGCTTGGTCAATGCGACGATCCGGCGGAACTTGCCGCCGGGTTCTGGCTGTGGCGGTTCTGCGGCGCGTTCGACGGTGATGTCGGCGACCTCATACTCGGTGAGCAGGTGGGTGATCTCATCGCGTACGGTTTGCCAAGCGTGTTCGGGGTCGGCGGCTGCTGCGGTGCGCAGGCGTACGCGCAGAGTCCTCGGCGCGGTCTGGACGAGTTGGAACTGCCCGATGCCGGGAATGCGGTCCAACATGGTGCCGAAAAGCATGGGTGACATGGTGACTGACTCGCCCTGGGCGCTGGCGAACGTGAGCAGGTCGGCGGCGCGGCCCTGCACCTGGACGGCGGGCAACAAGTTGCCGCACGGGCATGGGTCGGGACGGAGCACGATGCTGTCGCCCAGGTCGTAGCGCAGAATCGGCTGTACGTGGTTGGCGAGGTTGCTGAGCAAGCCGGTGAGCGACAGTTCTCCTGGCGGTGTCGGCCGGTGGTCGGCGTCGACGGGCTCCAGAAGGGCCCAGTCGCTGTTGACGTGGTACCAGCCGTGTGCGCAGCCGATGGCGAGGAAGCTGCATTCGGTAGCGGCGTACGCGGCGCGGACTCCGGCGCCGAAGGCGGATCCAAGTCGTCTTGCGACGTCCGTGCTCAACGTCTCGCCGCCCGGGATGATCAGTGCGGGGCGGATATGCAGGCGGCCTGCCTCCTGCTCTGTGGCCAGTACGGTGAGCATGCCGAGGAAGCCGCTGAGCACAGCCGGGTCGAACCGGTTGAGATCGTCGACGAGTTCGGGCAGCGGCTTGCGGATGGAGAAGACCCGCATCCTGCGCCCCAGCCTGTGGTGGTCCAGTTGGAACCGGGCGGTTGCTGCCACGGTGTAGAAGTGGCCGCCGGGTGCGGTGACGATCGCCGTTCGGCCGCCGCGGGCGAGCATGCGGACCGTGTCGGCGACGCTCATCATGGTGGCGGCTCGAGAGCTGAGGGCGGTCTCCATCCTCGTGCTCCGCTCGTCCAGGAGGAAAAGGCCCGGCACGCCGCTGGTGCCGGAACTGGTGGCCACCAGGTACTTGTCCAAGAACCGGTGTCCGACGAGACCGGGGTCCGCGACGAAGGTCTCGACCTTCGTTCGGGTCACCTCGCGGTCGGTGACCCAGTCATCGAACCGGGCCATCAGCCTGCTCTTGTCGACGACCGGGAGGAGCGCCGAGCGGTCGACCTGCTCGGGTAATTGGCGGTACAGGTCGCGGTAGTACGGGGACTTCGCGCGCGCGTAGGCCACGAGTTCGGCGAGGCGGGAACGCTGCCTCCGGGCGATTCCTTTCGGCCCTTCTCGCACCGCCAGCCGCGCGTCGCGGGCGAGGCGTCGCCGACGTTCGCTCATGTCGCTCAGACCCTTCGGCGCTGCGCGCGGTAGCGAACGGCGAATAGCCCGAAGATGATCCCTCCGGCCAGGAAATAGACGTCGATGGCGTAATCGGCCCAACGGAGGGACGCCGAATCCGGTCGTATTAGCTTGCCGGGGGTGGCGAAGGACCCGCCGAGATACCAGTAGACGTGCAAGGCGAAGAACATCACCACCCAGCCGAGCGCGATATCTGAGGCGTGGGCGGTGCGCCGGGCACCGTCGTCCGCCGCCTGGTCAGCGGCCTGCAGAGTGTTCACCGGGCGGTGCTTGGGTCCGCGTCCTCGGTGGGAGTCGGGTGTGATGCGTTCCTCCTTCCCAGGTTCGAGAAGTCGATCATGGTCTGGCGGATGGTGGTGATTCATCGTTGGCCTTCCACCAGCCACGAACACTCGCATGTCATTCATCGTCCTCGATTTGCCAAATGGCCGGCCGGTACTGCTCGACTTCGGTGGCCCGGCGGGGTCGACGAGCGGTACGTGGCGTGGCGGTCACCACGGAGCGGGGCCAAGCCGATCGATGAAGGTCCCGGTCGGCCCGTCCGCGTCGATCATCGCGAGTTTGACGATCGAGTCGGTGCCCTCGGTGACCGTCAGCTCGCCGGTGTGATTGTTCATATCGGTGGCGGCGAACTTGCGATTCGCGATCTCTCCGGGAGTGGCGACGTTGAATTTGATCTCCGGGAGCGCCTGGGCGTAGCGGACCGTAATCATGTTCAACGCCGCTTTCGACGAGCTGTACGCGAGTTCGTGGAGTTTCGAGAAGGGCTGGTTTGGATCGGTCACGACGGCGAAGGAACCGCCACCGCTGGACACCATCACCACCCGAGGATGGTCCGCCGCCTGCAGCAAGGGAAGGAACGCGTGCGTAACCCTGATCGGTCCGTACACGTTGGTGTCGTAGACCGAATGAATGTCGTCAGCTGTCACGTCGGCAGGCGCAATACCCTTTCCCGGCGTGCCGGCGTTGTTGACCAAAACGTCCAGTCGGTCGGTGAGCCCCCGAACGAGCTGTACTGCGTCGGCCACCGATCGGTCCGAAGTAACGTCCAGCGGAACCATGATCGCATTCGTGCCGAGGGTGGTCAGCCGGCCAACCGCTGCCCGCCCTCGGTCGTGATCACGCGAGCCCAGGAAGATCGTCCAACCCTCTTCGCCGAGCCGTCGTGCCGCCTCGAAGCCGAGTCCCTTGTTGCCTCCAGTGATCTACACCGAGGTCTGTTCCGAAGTCGTCATGCACTTCATGACGATTGTCTCCCGTCGGCTGTGACATGCGCGTGCCCGGCGGCAGCCGCATCGTCACTCACTGAGGCATCCCGACGACTTCTCTTACGCCCTGGAGAGGAACCTGCGGACCGGTGGCGGAGTCTTCGGCGGACAATGGCAGGCCCGTCAGATAATTGCGACCCTCGAACTAGCTGATCTCGGATTGCCTTACGCTGACCCAATGAACGAGCTCGCCAACCTGTACGAGGACTTCCGCAGGATCCCTGTTTATGTTGCGGTGATGATGGTGTTCGTCATCATCCAATTCATCGTGGTTGCCGCCCCCGGCAGCTACGTCGCCGTACAGATGCGCAAGATCGCCGCCGCGATGGAGACCAAGAACCAGCAACAGATCCCGAGCTGGGGACCGAACCCGTACCTCCAGTCCTTCGGTGGCCAACAGCCCCAATACGGTCCGTACGGAACCCGACGGCCTTGACGCGCGCAGTGGTGCGTCTCCCGAACGACTCCTTGTTCAGCGGGCCACCGAGCACGAGATGGCCTCCGGACTCCGCGGGGTGTTCGGGTGTAGACCGCCGAGTTCCGCAGTCTGGTCTGGGAAGGCGGTCGTGGTGCCTCATTGCGGGACGCCGATCGCGCCGGCGGCCCGTTGGACGGTCGGCCTATGCCGCACCCGCGTCGTCGCCACCGGGCGGGTTCCGCACTGAGGTTGGGCGCTACTGCTGGACCGGCCAGACCTCGACGACGCCGTCAGCGACGGCGCACGGGGCCTGCGCTGCAATGGCGACGGCTTCCTCCAGGGAGTCCGCCTCGATGAAAGAGAAGCCGGCGACAGGGAGGCTCGAGGTCGAGAACGGGCCCGCTTGCGTGGTCAAGCCGCGGTCTTGATGGTTGCGCACTTGGACCGGTTCGAGCAGGACACCGGTGATGACGCCGGCCGCTGCTTGTCTGGCGTCGTGATCGTGGGCGGCATCGCGCAGTTCGCGCGGAGTGCGGTCGTAGCCGGCCTGATCGCCGTAGCCAATAGTCAGGTACCTCAAAGCGAACGTCCTCCTGTGATCGATGGGATGCAGGTGAAGACCAGCCGATCACGCTGAACTCATCGCTCCGGGAATGGCTGAGGTCATCAGCTCTGACCCGTCGCGGCGCACGGCCCCAGTTCGCCGTTTGCGGGTCAGGTCGCCGGGAGCGGGCCGGGCCGGCTCCAGTGGTGCCGGACCTGACGGATCGGGTCGGCGACGTGGCTGCAGCAGACCGAAGCACGGACTCGCGCTCAGCCCCCGGCGAACGGGTTGCGGTACAGATCGCCGTGGCTGTCGACCCCCACGTCGAGCACCACGTCGCTCTTCGGCCGCGCCACGCACAGCAGCACGTAGCCGGCACGCGACTGCCGCGCGTTGATCGCCGTCGCTCCCGGCTGGCGCACCGCGCCCTCCACCAGGCGAGCCGCGCAGGTGATGCAGCCGCCGTAGCGGCAGCCGTAGGGCAAGACGACGCCTGCGGCCTCGGCCGCCTCGAGGATCGTCTGGTCCGAAGCCACCTCCACGGCGCGGCCACCCCGGTTGCGCAGGGTGGCCGTGAACTTGGCGCTCACTCAGACCCAGATGTCGGAGGAGCAGTCACCACCGGGGTAGCGCGTCTCGTGCGCGCGCGCCGGCCCGTGGGGCTCCTTGCCGAAGTCCACGAGAAAGTCGGGGTTGATGGCCAACCCACCGTTCTCTGTGTCGCAGTCGATCTGCAACATCACGCCCCCCGCCTGCTTCATCTCCGGGAAGAACTGGTTGTCCCACGTGGAGAACAGCGAGGTGGTCAGGTACAGGCGCCTGCCGTCGAGCGACAGCTGAATCATCTGCGGCCCGCCCTCGACCGGCCGGCCGTTGACCTCGGGCGCCTTGCCGAGCAGTCCGCCGATCCAGACCTGACCGGTCATCTTCGGATTGTGCGGATCCGAGATGTCGTATTGGCGCAGATCCCCGTGCAGCCAGTTGGAGAAGTACAAGTAGCGGTCGTCCATCGAGACCAGGATGTCGGTGATCAGGCTCGGCATCGGCACCGGAAAGCCGTCCACGTCGACGGTGGGCACGTCGATCACCTTCTCGATCTGTGTCGTCCCCGCGTCGTCCTTGAAGTAGTGGAAGACGTTCGACGACAGTGCCGCGCCGACGAACCCGTGCGAGGAGTCCGGATCGTGCAGGAAGCGCGCCTCCAACGGGATCAGACCCTCGGCCCCGAGGTCGACGGACCGCTCGATGTTCCTGTTCTCGAAGTCCCAGAAATGCACGTGCTGGCCGTACTTGCCGGCCGCCACATCCTCGAGATCGAAGCCCGGCATGAACGTGTTCGGCGCCGCCCACTCGGTCGAGATCATCAT
>JBBSQJ010000045.1:0-22252 GCA_038257965.1 Propionibacteriales bacterium | reverse complement strand
GCATTGTCCACCGCATTGTCCACCGATGCGGTGTCGTCGTGCACCGAAACGAGCTGGTTCTCCACACAGCGGGCGTGGCCCTGTGGACAACCGCGTCGAGCGATTGCTGGGTGGAGAGAGCGATAGCCTGATGACCATGGAGCCGGAGCCGGACACGAAGGACTGGACCTGGACGCTGACCCGACGCTGCGAGCAGTGTGGGCTGGCGGCCGGTGAGATCGGCGTCGACGAGATCGCGATCCGGGCCGAGCTCGCCGCGGGGGAGTGGATTCAGATTCTGACCGCCAGCCCGGCGGTGAACGTACGCCCCGAGCCGGGCGTGTGGTCACCGCTGGAGTACGGCGCGCACGTTCGTGACGTGTATCGACTCTTCGATGCGCGACTCGCCTTGATGCTGCTTCAAGACGAGCCGACGTTCGCCGACTGGGATCAAGACGAGACAGCACTGACCGAGCGTTATCCCGAAGCCGACCCCGACGAGGTAGCCGACGAACTCGAATTGGCCGCCGAGGTGTTGGCGGCGCGCCTGCAAGGGTTGACGCCCGCCCAGCTCGAGCGCCGCGGCAGGCGTTCAGACGGTGCCGAATTCACCGTGCGGACGTTCGCCCAGTACTTCCTGCACGACGTGATCCACCACCTGTACGACGTCACCGGCCAGCAAGATGCCGCCGCCATGATCGCCCCGGATCCCGTCGACGACGCCGACTGATCTCCTCTTCTCTCCCCGGAAAGTGGGCCCTAACGACAACGACACGCCGGGCGAAGATGTCACAAGCGCCCAGTTTCCTGGGGTCGCTGGAGGCTCGGGGGACACAACCGGGGGCTGAGGGTCATGGCTGCTCGGCGAGGGCCGCGAGATCTGAGCGGCAGCGGCGCTCCAGGTCCACGAGCTCGCGGAGCACGGCGTCCAGGTCGTCCCGTCGGTGCAACAGGTCCGCCCGACGGCGCTGGATCTCGGCGAGCAGGAACCGCAGCTGACCGGCCTCGCCGGGAGGGTCGTCGTACAGGTCGATGATGTGGGCGATCTCGTCGAGGGTGAATCCGAGTCGCTTGCCGCGCAGGATCAGCTGCAGCCGGACCCGGTCGCGCTCGGTGTAGACCCGCTGCTGACCGATGCGGCCCGGGCTGATCAACCCGAGCTCCTCGTAGTGCCGGATCGTGCGCAGGGTGGTCTCGAACTGCTCGGCCAGTTCGCCGATGGACCAGGTACGCGCCACGATCGTCAGCTTACGACAATGTTTACGCTTACGTAAACGTAAGGTAGGATCGCTGGACGCGTCGACGATGAAGGTGAGTGCCGGTGGCCGGTTTCCAGTTGAGTGAAGAGCACGAGGACTTCCGCTCCGTGGTGCGGGAGTTCGCCGAGGCCGAACTGGCCCCGCACGTTGCACACTGGAACGGCCGGCACGAACTCCCGCTGGACGGGGTCAAGGCGATGGCCGGGATCGGCCTGTTCGGGTTGAGCGGTCCGGAGGAATACGGCGGGGCCGGTGATTTCACCAGCCTGTGTATCGCGATCGAGGAGATCGGCCGGATCGACCAGTCGCTCGGCATCACGCTCGAAGCGGCGGTCGGGCTCGGCAGCAGCCCGATTGCCCGTTACGGCACGACCGAGCAGCAGGCGCGGTGGCTGCCCGATCTGCTGGCCGGCCGTGCGTTGGCCGGGTTCGGGCTGACCGAACCGGGCTCGGGATCCGACGCCGGCGGCATGGTCACCACTGCCCGACGTGATGGCGAGGACTGGGTGATCAACGGCAGCAAGCAGTTCATCACCAACTCGGGTACGGCCATCACCTCGCTGGTCACGGTGACCGCGCGAACCGGGCGTCGAGATGACGGCAAGCCCGAGATATCCACGCTGATCGTGCCCACGGGCACTCCTGGCTTCGTCGCCGAGCCGGCGTACGACAAGCTCGGCTGGCACGCTTCGGACACCCATCCACTGACCCTCACCGACGCCCGGGTGGGGCCGGGTGCGCTGCTGGGTCGAGAAGGCAAGGGCTACTCGCAATTCCTTGCCACCTTGGACGACGGACGGATCGCGATCGCGGCGCTGGCGCTGGGCTGCATCCGGGCCTGCCGGGACCTGGCGCGGGACTACGCGTTGGAGCGCACCTCCTTCGGTGTGCCGATCGGTCGCAAGCAGGCCGTGGCATTCCAGATCGCCGACCTCGACGCGATGGCGCACACCGCCCACCTGCTCGTCTACTCCGCGGCGGCGTCGAAGGACTCCGGCGCTGCCCCCGCCGCGATCGCGCGGGCGGCCAGCATCGCGAAGTTGGTCACCACCGAGAACGCGGTGAGCGCCACGCGCATCGCCACCCAGGTCTTCGGCGGGTACGGCTTCATGGAGGAGTACCCGATCGCTCGCTTCTACCGCGACGCCAAGGTCCTGGAGATCGGCGAGGGCACCTCTGAGGTCCAGCGGCTCCTGCTCGCCCGCGGTCTCGGACTGCCGGTGGAGTAGAACTCTGCTATGAGGCCATCGGGAGAGCACGAGGAGTTTCCCCCCGCTCAGCACGCCGCCGACGTGGCTACCGCACGCGATCGCACCCTGGCGCCGAGCGAGGCGGCGGCCGCCAAGCTCGCCGGCCAGAGCAAGCTCTTCGTGCGCGACCGGCTCGGGTTGCTGTTCGACGATTCCACATTCGTCGAGGACGGGCAGTTGGCCAACGCCGCAGCCGGCAACCTCCCGGCGGATGGCGTGGTCACCGGTCGAGGGTTGGTGGACGGAAGACCGGCACTGGTGGTCGCGAACGATCCGAGCGTGAAGGCCGGATCGTGGGGAGCGCGAACGGTCGAGAAGATCATCCGGATCACCGAACTGGCACTGCGCACCGAGTTGCCGATCTTCTGGTTCGTCGACTCCGCGGGTGCCCGGATCACCGATCAGGTCGACCTGTTTCCCGGCCGACGTGGTGCGGGGCGCATCTTCTGCAACCAGGTGGCGCTGTCGGGCAAGGTGCCCCAGATCTGCTGCCTGTTCGGACCGAGCGCGGCCGGCGGTGCATACATCCCGTCGTTCTGTGACGTGGTGATCATGGTCGAAGGCAACGCCTCGATGTATCTGGGTTCGCCGCGGATGGCCGAGATGGTCGTGGGTGAGAAGGTGACCCTGGAGGAGATGGGCGGCGCCCGGATGCACGCCGAGGTGTCCGGCTGCGGTGACCAGCTCGCCACCGACGACGCGGATGCGATCGAGCAGGCGAAGCAGTACTTCTCCTACCTGCCGGGCAACTGGAGGGCCGCACTGCCGACGTACGCGGCGCAGGATCCGGGTCGGCGGTTCGCCGACGACCTCGTACCGGCCGAGGACACGGTAGGTTACGACATCCGAACGGTGATCGATGCCTTGGCCGATGCGGAGTCGTTCCTGGAGGTCAAGCCGTTGTTCGCACCGGAACTGGTCACCGGGTTCGCTCTGCTGGAAGGGAATCCGATCGGCATCGTCGCCAACCAGCCGGCCGTCAAGGGCGGGGTGTTGTTCGTCGACTCCGCCGACAAGGCGGCCCGCTTCATCTGGCAGTGCGATGCGTTCAACCTGCCGCTGCTGTACCTGGCCGACGTTCCGGGTTTCATGATCGGCAGCGCCGTCGAGCGGCAAGGCATCATCCGGCACGGTGCGAAGATGATCACCGCGGTAGCCGAGACGACAGTGCCGCGGATCTCGGTGATCATCCGCAAGGCGTACGGCGCCGGGTTGTACGCCATGTGTGGTCCAGGCTTCGGCCCGGACGCCTGCCTGGCGCTGCCGTCGGCCAAGATCGCAGTGATGGGACCGGAGGCGGCGATCAATGCCGTTTACGCGAACAAGATCACCGCGATCTTTGACGACCGCGAGCGGGAGGCCTACGTCGCGAAGTTGCAGGCCGAGTACGAGGCGGACATCGACATCCTCCGGTTGGCCAGCGAGCTCGTGATCGACGCCGTGATCACCCCTGGCGAGCTTCGGGCGGAGCTCATCGCCCGCTTCGCCGCAGCCGGTTCTCGCGATCGCCACTTCTCGACGCGCCGGCACGGTGTGCCACCGGTCTGAGGAACAAGATCGGGCTGCGGTCGGGCGCTCCAAGCGATCGGCCGCCACAATGGGACCGTGCCTGTGATCTCCCGACTGCGTCAGTTGCTTCGGCCACGTCGCCGGGCAGTCGTTGCCGACGACCGTTTCGCGTCGACTACGCACCGCGCCGCGACGGGAGGCCGAACCCCGGCGAGGTCGTCTGGGCCTGGGTGCCGTTCGAGGAGAACGACGGACGCGGAAAGGACCGTCCCGTCCTGTGCTCTCACTAATCCGCAACGAAGTCCGCGCGCTGATGCTGACCAGCAAGGACCATGACCGAGACGCGGCCGACGAGGCGCACTGGGGCCGGTTCTGGATGGACATCGGGTCCGGACCCTGGGATCCGAAACGTCGCCCCAGTGAGGTCCGGCTCGACCGGGTTCTCCGCCTACCGGTTGCGGCCGTGCGGCGAGAAGGAGCGGCGCTGGACCGGACGACCTTCCTCCGTGTCGCCGAACAGGCGCAACTCGTCCAGCGCCGCCAGCGTCGATGAGGCGGGCGCATCGCGATCGGTGAGTGTCCGCGTACAGGTAGTGCGGGCCGGCCGGAAGCGGCACGGCGGGCGCCAACTCGAAGCGGCCCGCCCGGTCGCTGCCCAGCAGCGCCTCGACCATGGCGGACCTACGTCCGATTCGTGCACCGGTGCGGCCTTATGACAACACCTCTCTCCTTCTTGCACCTGCTGATGACGACCACTTGTCAAATGATATTGGTGTTAGAGTCGTGGTATGGGCAGTCAATCCCCGCGGCCGAACGCCGTGGCAGACCTCAGCGCCCTGGCCGATCCGGTCCGGCGAAGGTTGTATGACTACGTCGCGGCCCAGGACAACCCGGTCCGCCGAGATGACGCCGCCGCGGCCGCCGGCATCGGTCGCACCTTGGCGGCCTACCACCTCGACCGACTGGCCACGGCCGGTCTGCTGGCCACCAGCTACGCCCGGCCCGGCGGACAGGGCGGCCCGGGCGCCGGCCGCCCGGCCAAGCACTACGAACGGGCTCAGGACGAGGTCAGCGTCACCGTCCCACCGCGCAACTATCCGCTGCTGGCCCGCCTGCTCGCCGACGCCATGGCCGGCGACGCCACCTGCGAGGCGCGCGACAGGCTGTTCGCAGCCGCGGGCCAGGAGGGGAGCACAGCGGCCGATCCGCGGCAGGATCTGCTGGCCACCCTGGCGAACAGCGGCTACGAGCCCGCCGTCACCGGCGAGGACGATATCGAGTTGCGCAACTGCCCGTTCCACCAGCTCGCCCAGCGACAAACCGAGCTGGTCTGCGGACTCAACCATGCGCTGCTGCAAGGAATTCTCGTCGGCTGCGGTGAGGACCCGGACCGCGCCGAGCTCGCGCCCCGGCCCGGGCGTTGCTGCGTCCTCATCCATCCAGCCGACCGGAGTCCGGCGACGTGAGCTGCGTGGTGGAACCCGTGGGTAGAAGCCGTCAGCCTCTCGGAATCAGCGCTTCATCCGGGTGAGAGCTGACCCCTTGTGCATGGCCACATGGTCGGTCTTGTCGCTCTTGATCTCATACTGCGGTTCGTCCGACGTGGCGTGGCGGGTGTGTCCCTTGTATTCCACATCCTGGACATGAACCTTGGTGATCTTGCCGCTGACATGTCCGGCTTCGGAATTCCACCCAACGTGGTCACCGACCTTGAATCGCTCACTCATTCCTTGCGCTCCCGTCTATGTCGGACACCCATGACCCCGAGATTTCCTGAGCTCGGGCTTCCCTCGTCATGGACACCCAGAGTCTCAGAGGCCATCCAGGGGCCATCAGGGCACCCCGCCGTGCGTCGAGGACGGCAGTCAGCCGGCCCCCGACAAGGTAAGGCAGACACGTTGCGCGAGCTCCCAAACCACGCTGAACCCACTGCCGGCCGATGTTCTGCCAGCAACGGAGGCGTCAGCCGGAGCGGCGGAAGACCATGACCAACGCTCGGAGCGCGAGCACGCAGCCGATGAAGAGCAGACCCCAGCCCAGCACCGGATAGAGGCGGATCGCGGTGTCGGGGGACAGAACTGGGCCACCGGGAGCGACCAGCAAGACGATGGCGCCGATGGTGGCAGCGGAGGAGAGCACAGCGATGATCAACTGATGGCCCAGTCCTAGGACGAAGGTCCGGTCGCCGCCGTCAGCCAACAGTCGGGCGTTGACCGACAACTGACCGTGCTCCAGATCGTGCGTGATCGCGTCGATCCGTCGCGGCAGTCTGCGCAGGATCGGCAGCAGGTCGACCAGCTCGTCCTCGAGCCGAGCTCGGATGGTCTCGACGGTCGTCGTCGCGCCGCTGAGGGCACCGGCCTGCAGACGGGCGGCGTCGACCAGATCGAGTCCCGGGTCGATGATCCGCAGCGTTCCTTCCAGGTTGGCCAGCGTGCGAAATGCTGCGGCAACCTGGCCGGGGACGCGGAAGCCGTGGCGGGTGACGATGCCGAACAGCCCGTTGATCATCGCCGAGGTGTCGCCGCCGCCGCGGAAGCGGACGATCAGCTGACCGACGTCGCGCTGCAGGGCGCGCCCGTTCGGCTGAGGGTCGGAACTCATCAGCAGCTCCGACAAGGCGTCGGCGGCGGCGGCGGGGCGGTCGTGGTCGATGGCCGAGAGCAACAGTGCGAGCGCCTCACGGGAGCCGGCGTCCAACCGGCCGACCGAGCCGAAGTCGATCATGGCCAGCCTCCCGTCCGCTGCGACGAGCACGTTACCGGGATGGAGATCGGCGTGGAAGGTGCCCGCGACGAGCAGCTGGTGCAGCGCGACCCGCAGCAACTCGCCGGCCATCGCGGCGCGATCCTCGGTGCTCAGCGACTCCAGCGTCGCTGCCGCGACCCCGACCGGTGAACCGTCGAGGCGGTCTTGGACGAGGACGGCCTCGCCAGACCATTCCGCGAAGACACGCGGCACCCGTACGCTCGAGTCGGCGGGCCGCGCGGCCGATACCGCTCGGGTGTTGGCGGCCTCGACGCGGTAGTCGAGTTCCTCCTGCAATGAGGCGGCGAACCCGTCGGCGAGATCGGCCACACCTAGTCGTCTCGCCCAGCTGGTCGCCCGCTCGAGACGGATCGCCAGCCGGCGCAGGATGTCCAGGTCGGCCTGCACCTGTGCGGTCGCGCCGGGCCGACGGACCTTGATCACGACCCTCTCGCCCGTGCGCAGGATGCCGGCGTGGACCTGACCCAGCGAAGCGGCGGCGAGTGGTTCCGGCTCGATCTCGACGAACACCTCGCTCACCGACTTCCCGCCCAGCGTCGCGCTGAGCATCGACTCCAGCTCCGACCACGCCACGGGGGTGGTTGCCGACTGAAGGGTCGACAGCTCGCGGACGAACTCGGGACCGACCAGGTCCGGTCGGGCCGACAACATCTGCCCGACCTTGACGAAGGTGACCCCGGCGTCGTCGAGCGCGTCGGTGAGCGCGCGGGCCAGCGTGGCCCGGCTGGTGACCGCATCGCTGGTCCGCCGCGGCTGCACGCGAAGGAACCGTCCGAGACCGTGCCGGGTGAGGATGAACAGGATCCGCAGGTAGCGCCGGGTCCGGCGCGCGCGTTCCCGACCGCCCCGGATCAACTGCAGCGGTGTCGGCAGGCTACCGGTCGGAACGATCAGCTCGAGCACCACGAGCGTGGCCGAGCCGAGGAAGAAGGCCCAGAAGCAGACCAGGATCAGCCCGGCTGCGGCGGCCAGCGGCGACGAGACGCTGGCCATGTCCTCGGTCACGCCGAATCGGGCGCCAAGGGAAGGCAGTGCCGAGGTCGCCGCGGTGATCATGATCATGCCGACGACGACCGAGCGGATCCACCCCACCGGCACGCCGAGCACGCGTCGGGTGACGAACGCCACCGCCGCCGCGGTGCCGACGAGGCTGATGAAGCCCGCGACCTGGATCAACTCGCGGAGCGCTCCGGATCGATGTCGTCGAAGTGCTCGACCAGGGGCGGGTTCGCAAAGTACGGACCGATCGCGCCGCGCCACTGGACGAAGCGCTCCGTGGCACGGAAGTTCTCCTCGTGGGCGGCGACCGAGTCCCACTCGACCATGAGCACGAACCGATCCGGGGTCTCGATGCCGCGAGTCATCCGTACGCTCCGGCAGCCGGGCGTGCTGATCAGCACCTCGCGAGCCGACAGGTAGGCCGTTTGGAATGCCTCGCGGTCGGTCACATCGATCAGGGCGACTTCGAGCACCATGCCCGCGATCTTAGGCCCTGCGTGCGCGCTGAGCCTCTCGAATCAGGCGCGTGGGGTTGCCCGTCGACGGGCTCGGGGCGCGTGGGGTTGCCCGTCGACGAGCTCGGGGCGCGTGGGGGAGCGGTCGCTCAGAGTGGCAGCCTGCGGAACAGCGGTCGTGGGACGTGCCGCAAACCGGACATCACCGCACGCATGGTGGCCGGCACCCAGATCAGCCCTCGGTCGTGTCGGACACCGTCGACGACGGCCTCCGCGACCTGCTCCGGGCTGACCGACAGCGGCGCGGCGTCGAGGCCCCTGGTCATCTTCGAGCGCACGAAACCCGGTCGCACGACGAGCACTCCGACACCGGAGTCGCGCAGCGCTTCACCGAGACCGAGGAAGAATCCGTCGAAGCCGGCCTTGGTCGACCCGTAGACGAAGTTGGAGCGTCGAACGCGCTCGCCGGCCACGCTGGACAGCGCCACGATCCGACCGTGACCCTGAGTCCGCATCTTGGCCGCCAGCAACACCCCGACGTGCACCGGCGCGGTGTAGTTCACCTCGGCGAGCTCGAGCGCCACGTCGGGGTCGGTCCAGGCCTGTTCCGGGTCGCCCAGCAGTCCGAAGGCGACGACGGCGACGTCGATGTCGGTATCGGCGAACGCACTGTCGACGGCCCTTGCGTGGCTACTGACATCGAGCGCGTCGAAGTCCACCTCCGATACCGAGCAGCCGAGCTTGGTCAACTCCTCCGCAGCCGCGGTACGCCGTTCACTGGGTCTGGCGGCCAGCACGATTCGCGGCCTGCCGCTCTCGGCGTACAGCCGGGCGATCGCGAGCGCGATGTCGGACGTACCGCCGAGCAGCAGCAGTGACTGGGGCGTACCCACGGCATTGATCATCTGTTTCTCGTCTCCTCGTCGAAGTTCCGCGGAAACTGTGCACTCGTAGCAATTTTGAACCGATTCACACTGCAACTACTGCACACTTTCCGTGGCGGGGTGGGGGTGCTACTCAGATCCGGAGTCGGCGGGACAGGTCGGAGGTGAACAGTCCGGTCGGGTCGACCCGGCGGCGAACCGCCAAGAAGTCGTCGAGTCGTGGGTACATCTGTCGGAAGGTGTCCGCCGACAATCGCGAGTCCTTCGCCAGGTATCCGCGCCCGCCGGCCGCCACGACCAGATCGTCGAGCTCATTGCAGAGCCGGTCCAAACCGGCCTCGATCGGGAGGTCGACGGTCAGCGTCCAGCCCGGCATCGGAAAGGAAAGCGGTGAGGCGTTGCCGGGGCCGAAGCGCTTGAGCACGTTCAGGCAGGACAGGTGCCCGGAAGTCACGATCTTGACGAATGCGCTCCGGAAGGTCTCCGCTGCATCGAACGGCACAACGAACTGGTACTGCAAGAACCCGCTCGGGCCGTACACCCGGTTCCACTGCGCGACGATGTCGAGCGGGTGGAAGAACTGGGTGATGTTCTGCACCTGACCTACCTTGTGCACCGGGGCCTTGCGAAACCAGAACTCACTGAACGCCTTGGCCGTTGCCTTGTTGACCATCCGGTTCGGGAACACGTCCGGGATGGTGCCGAACTCGGGAGCCGAGAACTCGAGCGGGTCGCGGCGTTGCTTGGCCGTCAGGTCGCGCAGCCCGGCCTTGTTGCCGCGGGTCAGCACGGCACGGCCCATGTGCCTGCCCCGGGTGACCGCATCGAACCAGGCCACCGAGTACGTGTAGTTCTCGTCGCCGACACTCATCCGCTGCATCAGATCGTCGATGTCGCTGCAACGATCGGTGTCGACGGTGAAGTAGGCGGTCTCCACGCGCTGCACGACGACGGTTGCGCCGAGGATGACCCCGGTCAAGCCCATCCCGCCGACGGTTGCCCAGAACAGGTCGGGATCGTCGGCGTCGGGTGAGATGGCGCGAACCTGTCCGTCGGCGCACAGCAGGTGCAGGGAACGTACGTGGTTGCCGAAGCTGCCCTGGGTGTGGTGGTTCTTGCCGTGGACGTCGGCCGCGATCGCCCCGCCGATCGTCACCTGTCGGGTGCCAGGCAGCACCGGCACCCAGAGCCCGAACGGCAGCAACGCCTTCATCAGGTGATCGAGCGACACCCCGGCCTGGACGGTGACCGTCGGCGGATCGGACTCGGCATCGACTCGCAAGATCTTGTTGAGCCGGGTGACGTCGAGAGTGGTCCCGCCGGCGTTCTGCGCAGCATCGCCGTAGCTCCGGCCCAGGCCGCGCGTAACCAGCCCCCGGCGACCGTCGGCCTGGCGCAGCGCCGAGACGGCGCCGACAACCGAATCGACGGAAACCAGGTGCGAACGGCTGGCCGCAGTACGTCCCCAGCCGTGCAGGCTGGTCAACTCCAGCGGCACCACGGGCGCGACCTCCACCGTCGGCGAGGGTTTGATGTCGGGCAGATTGTCGCCGGTACGAGCAGCACGAGGACTCAAAAGAACACCGCCAATGAGATGGTCACCAGCCAGACCAGGCCGATGCCTTGCAGGACGTGATCGGACAAGACGACCTCCTCGGGTGCGTCGGCCTGCCCACTGTCGACCTCCAGTGCGTACTGGAGCAAGCCGAGGGTGAACGGAGCGATGGACACCGCCGTCCACGGCACCCCGAGCAGCGGTCCCGCCGTCGCATACTCGAAGGCCCACAGGCTGTAGGAGATGAGCACCATGACCGCGGCCAGCATCCAGGCGAACCGGAGATACGACTCGGAGTAGCGGGTCAGCGACTTTCGGGTGCCGACATCGGCGCCGAGATGTTTCAGCTCCGAGTAGCGCTTGCCCGCGACCATGAAGAACGAACCGAACGCCGCGACCAGGAGGAACCACTGGCTGAGCGCGATTCCGGTGGCCACACCGCCGGCAATGGCTCGCAGCAAGAAGCCGGAGGCCACGACGGCGAGGTCGACGACCGGCAGGTGCTTGAGCCACAGCGAGTAGACGATCTGTATCGCGACGTACACCACCAGGGTGATCCCCAACGGCACCGCGGTGACGAAACCGAGCGCCAGGCCGGCCACCCCGACCACGGCCGCCAACCCGAGAGCGAGGCGGGGGCTCAGTTCGCCGGCGGCGATGGGTCGGAGCCGCTTCTTGGGATGCAACCGGTCCTCGTCGACGTCGCGGACGTCGTTTAGAAGATAGACCGCGGCGCTGACCAGGCAGAAGGACACGAAAGCGAGCGCCACCCCACCCAGGACGTCCGGTCGGAACAGTTGCCCGGCCGCCAGCGGCGCGGTGGCGACCAGGACGTTCTTGGTCCACTGTCGCGGCCGCATGGCCCGGATGGGCGCCGTGAGCCACTTCGAGGCCGGCACGGCGAGTCGCTGATCGGTCATTGCGGGTTCCACGTTAGTGGGCCACTACGTTGTTCCCCATGTGTGCTCGGCGGTGCCGCGCTCGGCGCGCCGCCGCGGCGACCGTGCTGATCCTGGCTTGCGGGCTGTTGGCTTCCTGCGCCACCGGAGTCGAACCAGGTCCGCTGGCGCCGTCGACGACGCGCTCGTCGAGCGTGACAGAGTCTTCGCCCGGGGTGCCGTCGCAGCCGTCGCAGCCGTCGCAGCCGAGCGTGCCGTCGGACGGCGTGACGCTGCGAATGCTCGGTTTCACCAACGGTCCGATCGAGGTGTTCTCGATCCCGTTGGGTGCAGCCGTCACCGACCGGGTCGATCAGCCGAATGCCGTGACGGTCGTGATGAACGCGTCTCCGTCGGCGATCGCCGACTACTACCGCCGGGCCCTGCCGGCCGCGGGATTCAGCGTCACCGCGGACGATCCCGCGACGAACACGTTGACCTTCAGCGGCCATGGCTGGACCGGCGCGTTGACCGGCTCGGGGGAGTCGACGGCGGTCGCGCTCCGACCTGGATGAACGTCGATAGGGCCGGCTTCCGGGCCCGCCGGCACTTCGCGCATCGGCGGGACACTTCGCGCATCGGCGCCGATGCGCGAAGTGGCCCGGCAGTGCGCCAAGTGGAACCAGGCCGGCACTGAACAGTTCAGCCGGGGAGGGACCAGAGGTCACTCCAGCGCAGCCCGAGGTCGGCGAGCATGCGTCTGAGCAGGGGCAGGCTGATCCCGACCACGTTGTGCGGATCTCCGCGCAGGCCAGTGATGAAGGCACCGCCGAGTCCGTCGATCGTGAAGGCCCCGGCCACGGCGAGGGGCTCGCCGGTGGCGACGTAGGCCGCGAGTTCCTCGTCGTCGACGTCGGCGAACGAGACGACAGTGGAGGCGACCCCGGAACGGGTCCGGATCGCGCCGCCCTTCCGCAGGACGACGTGGTGCCCGGTGTGCAGCACCCCGTCTCGACCGCGCATCTGGCGCCAGCGAGCAGTCGCCTCGGGCGCGCCGCGAGGTTTGCCGAGCGCACGGCCGTCCAGCTCCAACATCGAGTCGCAGCCGATCAGCAAGACATCCCCACCAGCCAACCTGGACGTCACGGCCTCCGTCTTGGCCCGGGCGAGCGCTGAAACGAGCGCCGGCACGCCGTCCGCAGTGATCGCCTCCTCGTCCACACCGGAGACCATGACCTCCGGATTCAGCCCGGCCGAGCGCAGCGTGCGTAGTCGGGCGGGTGATCCCGAGGCAAGCACGATCCGGATGGCCGGCAGTCTCACAGGCGATCCAGCGCCGCGCGGAGCGGGTCGAGTCCGAGCGAACCGAGATCGAGCGCCTCGGCATGGAACCGGCGCAGGTCGAACGATGCCCCCTGTCTGGCTCTCATCGCGTCCCGCGCCTCGAGCCAGATCCGCTCTCCGACCTTGTACGAGGGCGCCTGCCCCGGCCAGCCGAGGTAGCGGTCGATCTCGAAGCGCAGCGAGGGTTCATCCAGCGCCGTCGAGGCCCGCAGGAACTCATAGCCCAGCTCCGGGGTCCACGTCTCACCCGGATGGAAGCCCATCGGGTTGCCGCGGGGGATCTGCAGCCGGAGGTGCATCCCGATGTCGATCACCACCCGTGCGGCGCGGAACGCCTGCGCGTCCAGCATGCCCATCCGATCACCCGGGTCGAGGAGATAACCGAGGTCGTCCATCAGGCGTTCGGCGTACAGTGCCCACCCCTCGCCGTGCCCGGAGACGAAAGCCAGCTGACGCTGCCAGCGATTCAGCCGGTCGCTGCGCACCGCATTCTGGCCGACCTGCAGGTGGTGACCCGGCACGCCCTCGTGGAAGACGGTGGTCGTCTCCTTCCAGGTGGAGAAGGCATCGATGCCGAGTGGGACCGACCACCACATCCGGCCGGGCCTGGTGAAGTCCTCGGTCGGCCCGGTGTAGTAGACGCCGCCCTCATGGGTGGGAGCGATGCGGCACTCGATGGTCGAGATCTCGGGTGCGATGTCGAAGTGCACGCCGTTCAGTTCGGCCACGACGCGATCGGCCAGCTGTTGCATCCAGTCCCGGAAGGCCTCAGCGCCGGGAATCCGCCGCGCCGGATCGGCGTCCAGCGCCGCGTACGCGGCCGCGATGTCCCTGGATCCGGTCAGGTCCTTGGCAATCGCACGCTGCTCCTCTTGGAGCCGGTGCAACTCGGCGAACCCCCAGTGGTACGTGTCGTCCAGGTCGATCACCGCTCCGAGGGAGTATCGGGACTCGAGCTCGTACTGCTCGCGCCCGACCGCATCGATTTGTGGCGCCCGCGGTGCCAGCTCGCGAGTCAGCCATTCGCCGAACTGGGCGAAGGCGGTCCGCGCCTCGGCGCCTGCGGCCCTCAGCTCCGTGTCGACCTGATCCGTCAGCTCGGCGGGCACCCGCTCGCGCAGTGCCTCGAAGTAGTCCGCGTCGCCGGTCTGCCCGGTCCAAGCCTTGATCTGGTCCGCGGTGGCTACGATCTGCCGGACGGCGGAGACGTGGCCGGAGTCGGCCTCGCGGGCCAGCGTCTCCGCGATCTGGCCGAGCGGACGATCGGCGGTACGCAGTCGTTCGGTGATGGAGGACCACGCCTCGATGGAGTCGTCGGCCATCAAATCGATGATGTTGATCATTTCCTGCACCGCACCGACGACCGAGCTGACCCGGCTGGCGGTGATGTGCGCCTCGTGCAGCTCGACGTCGAGCCCCAGGCGCTCCAGCATCGCGTCCTGCGCGATCCGCTCTCGGGGGTCGCTCGGCTCTGCTTCTCCCAGGGCGAGCAGGGTGACGCGGAGGTGGTCCAGCTGCCCGGCCAGCCCGGCCGGGGAGTAGTCACGCCACTCATGATCATGACCCGGAGCTCCGAGGATCGTGGCGATCTCGGGATAGCGCTCGACACACTCGCCGACGTAGCCGTCCGCGATCAGGTCGACCGGCCGGTCGCGGTCGAGCGATGGTTGGGGACTGGTCATCAGCGGCCTCCGGCGGAGAGTACGAAACCGGCGGCGACCCCGATCGCCGTCGTGAGATCGGCGTCGCTGTCCAGGTCGAGGCTCGGAACGTCCAGGTCTGGCCAGTCGAAGTCGTCCCGCGCAACGCTAGCGAGGTGCTCCACGTCGGCGTGTGCCGCCCTCCGTGGATCGGCGAGAAGTCGATCCACTTGGCGCGACCGCGCGACCGCAGGGGTCACGCGGCAGCGGATGATCAAGACCCGAGCCCGGGGAGCCAACCGATCGAGGCCCGGCCGCCAGAGTCGGTCCTGGTATGCGGCCTCGGCGATGGTGCTGACCTCGGCCCGGATCAAGGTCTCGAGCAGCGCGAAGAAGGTGGTCAGCGTTCGAAGGTTGTACCGATCGTGCTGGGCGGGCGAGAACGTCGGACCGGCCGCCTGGACCATGCCCTCCTTGATCTCATCCCGGCAGATCGCGGGACAACCGATCCGGTCGGCGAGTCCCTTCGCGAGGGTCGTCTTGCCCGCGCCGGGCGGACCGCTGATCACGGTCAGGGTCGGGGTGGACACGGCAAGACCCTAACGGTCCACTCGGGCGGCGCTCGTCCGCGCCCGGGTCGTCTCTCGACCGAGGAGAACGAAGCGAGGTGCGCGATCCGCGTCAGTGCCGCAGAGGCACCATGGTCGTCGGACTCAGCGGCGGCCGCCACCGAGCAGACCCCCGAGGATGTCGGTGATCGAGCCGCCGCCTTGGCCTGCGCCACCCGACATCCCGCCGAGGATCGAACCGAGGATGTCCTGCAACCCGCCGCCTGCCGCCGCCGCGCTCTGCTGGCCGCCACCCCGCATCTGCTTGGTGAGGTATGACAACACGATCGGGGCCAGGATCGGAAGCAGCTGCTTGACCAGGCCGCCGCCCGATCCTCCGAGGTTCCCGCCGAGGGTCTGCACGACCTGATCGGCATTGCCGCCGAAGACATGGCTGACGATCTTCTCCCCGTCGTCGGTGTCCACGTCGTCGAGATCGATCCCACCGTCGATCAGTGCCGGTGAGTGCTGGTCGAGCGCGCCGGCGAGCGACGCGGCTCCGGCTGGATCGGCGGCGTTCGCCTCGAGCCCGCCGACCAGTGCCGGCAGTGCCCCGCGGACGGCCGATTCGGCGGTCTGCTGGTCCACGCCGAGTTGCTGAGCCAATGAGGCCATCGGGATCTGGGACATGATCTCGTCGAGCGTGCTCATCGTCGACCCTTTCGCTTGGACCGACCGCGCCGGTCACGTTGTCGCACTCTAACCGCGAGGAAGTGCCGCTGTCATCGCGTCCTCAGCTCCGGACGGACTGGCGCCACGAACCCGGCCCAGGAGAGATCGGCGCGCGGACGCTGCGCCAGTAGGCCGACCACTGACTCCGAGCTGGACCCGGCGGGAGGACCGGACCGGTGCGGCCGGTGAGGACCGTCACCAGTGCAGCGATCTCCTCCGCGGTGGGGTTTCCCTTGACGACAAAGATCACCGGCGGCACGGCCCCATCCGGGGGTTCGCTCGTAGCGCCTGCTTCCCGGTCGGTGCTCACAGCGGAATGTTCCCGTGCTTCTTCGGCGGCAGCGTTTGCCGCTTGGTGCGTAGCAACCGGAGCACCCGAGTGAGCTCGGCGCGGGTTTCGTGCGGATGGATGACGGTGTCGATGAAGCCGCGGTCGGCGGCGGTATAGGGGTTGGCGAGCTCGGCGTCGTACTCGCCGATCAGCTTGGCCCGCAGCTCCTCGGGACGCTCGGCTTGCGCGAGCTCCTTGCGGTACAGGATGTTCACCGCGCCTTGCGCGCCCATCACCGCGATCTGGGCACTCGGCCAGGCGACGTTGAAGTCCGCGCCCAGGTGCTTGGAACCCATCACGTCGTACGCGCCGCCGTACGCCTTCCTGGTGATCACCGTCAACAGCGGCACGGTGGCCTCGGCGTAGGCGTAGATCAACTTCGCGCCACGCCGGATGATGCCGTTCCACTCCTGGTCGGTGCCCGGCAGGAAGCCGGGCACGTCGACGAACGTGAGCACGGCGATGTTGAAGGCGTCACAGGTCCGCACGAAGCGGGCCGCCTTCTCCGACGCGTCGATGTCGAGACAACCGGCGAAGTGCATGGGCTGGTTGGCCACCACTCCCACGCTGCGTCCATCGACCCGGCCGAAGCCGACGACGATGTTCGGCGCGAACAACTCGTGCACCTCGAGGAAGTCGCCGTCGTCGAGCACGGCCGCCAAGACCTCGTGCATGTCGTACGGCTGGTTGGGCGAGTCCGGGATCAGCTCGTCCAGCACCCGGTCGGTGTCGGTGATGTCGAGGGAGTTGACCAGGTCGAAGCCGGGCGGGTCCTCGAGGTTGTTCTGCGGCAGGAAGCCGACCAGGGACTGCACGTAGCCGATGGCGTCCTCCTCGTCGGTTGCCAGGTAATGGGCGTTGCCCGACTTCGTGTTGTGCGTACGTCCGCCGCCGAGGTCCTCCATCGACACGTCCTCACCGGTCACGGTCTTGATCACGTCCGGGCCGGTGATGAACATCTGCGAGGTCTGGTCGACCATGACGATGAAGTCGGTCAGCGCGGGAGAGTAGACGTGGCCGCCGGCCGCGGCGCCCATGATCACCGAGATCTGCGGGATCACGCCGGACGCGTGGGTGTTGAGGCGGAAGATCTCGCCGTACAGTCCGAGCGAGACCACGCCTTCCTGGATCCGTGCACCACCGCCCTCGATCAGCCCGATCAGCGGGCACCCGGTCTTCAACGCGAACTCGATGATCTTGACGATCTTCTCGCCGTACACCTGGCCGAGGCTGCCGCCGAACACCGTGACGTCTTGGCTGAACACGCACACCGGACGGTCGTCGATGGTGCCGAAACCGGTGATCACGCCGTCGCCGTACGGCCGTCGCTTCTGCATGCCGAACGAGTGCGCGCGGTGCCGGGCGAATTCGTCGATCTCGGTGAAGGAGTCCTTGTCGAGCAGCATCTCGACCCGCTCGCGGGCGGTCTTCTTGCCCTTGGCGTGTTGCTTCTCCACGGCCGCCTCGGAGCCCGCGTGAACGGCCTCGTCCATGCGCACGGCGAGGTCGCTCAGCTTGCCGGCGGTGGTGTGCCGGTCCGCTTCACGGCTCGCGTCCTCCGCCGCGCTCACGCCGCCCGCTCCATAGTTCGCACCATAACGAGTCGCGGGCTGGGCAGGACAGTGGGCCGTCGGGGTCCGGGCGGCGGTGCCGGTAGCGTCGCCACCGTGTCGGAAGCGAACGGTCCACACCCGCCCGGTCCCCCTTCAGTCGACGGGTCCGATCCGGTCGACGGGTCCTGGCTCAGGGCGGAGTTGATCCGACCGGGCTCTCTTTGGCGCCGAATAGACGTGATCGACGAGACCGGCTCCACCAACGCCGATCTGGCGGCCCTGGCACGCTCCGGTCGGGCCGTCTCCGGTTCGGTGCTGGTCGCCGGATACCAGTCGGCCGGCCGGGGGCGGCAAGGCCGGCGGTGGAGCGCACCGCGTGGCACGTCGGCCGCGATCTCACTGCTCGTAGCGCCGCACGATGTCGCGGCGGAGCGCTGGGGCTGGCTGTCCTTGTTGGCCGGCCTGGCCGTGGTGGATGGTCTGCACAGGATCACCGACGTCGACGTCGCGCTGAAGTGGCCGAACGATGTCGTCGTGGGCGAGCGCAAGCTCTGCGGGATCCTCGCCGAGCGGGTGGACACGCCGCACGGGCCGGCGTGCGTGGTGGGCCTCGGAATCAACGTCGGGCTCGGGGCGGAGCAGTTGCCCGTGCCGGGCGCGACGTCACTGGCGCTGCTCGTGGGCGATGCCGCCCCATCCTCGTCCCGGGTCGTGGCCGCGGTGCTCGGCGCCTTCGAATTGATCTTCGCCGAATGGGAGCGTCTCGACGACGACGCAGCCTTTGCCGCCGCCTATGTCGCCCGGTCCGCCACGATCGGTCGACGGGTTCGCGTCGACGTGACCGGCGGCCGCACTGTCGAGGGCGTTGCCGACGCGATCGACGACGCCGGGCGACTCGTGGTGCGTACCGCAGCCGGAAGCGAGGTGTTCAGCGCCGGAGACGTCACCCACCTGCGCTGACGGCGCGGTTGGCCTGCTGGGTGCGCGTGCCTCACCGTCCTCCCCACCCAGGTCGCTCGGCCCACCGACGGCCGGATGCCGGTCAGCTTCCGCCTCGGGTCCGCATCACCGTCCGACGAAACGACCACCGCAGCGCAGGCTCGATGACGCCGCCGAAGCGAAGAAACGTCCTGGTCGCAGCGTCGACGGTCACGTTCCGGGTATTGGACTCGATGCCTCGCACCAACGCCGTCGCCACCTGTTCGGCGGGCACCGGCTTGATCCGCCCGGAGATGGCCGCCGTCTCAGGCGGCTTTCGGAGGTTTTCCGCGGCGAAGCCGGGAGTGTCGGTATCGGGCGGATGTAGCACGCTCACCCGTACACCGAGGGGCTCGACCTCATAGCGCAGCGACTCGGCAAAGCCTCGAATCGCAAACTTGGTCGCCGCATACCCGGTGTATCCCGGTACCCCGATGATCCCAGCGGTTGAACCGATCAGCACGAGGTGGCCGGTGCCGCGCTGCACCATCCCCGGCAGTACGCACCTCGCGGCCGCGATCGAACCGCGCACGTTGACCTGCCATTGCTGATCGAAGTCGGCGAAGGCAACATCGAGGAACCGGCCGGGCAGTGACACACCGGCAGAGCACACCAAGACATCGCACGGTCCCGAGCGCAGCTCCAGCGTGTGGATCGCGTCCCGCAACGAACGGTCATCGGCGACATCGCCCGCCTGCCAGAGCACGGCGCCGTCGATGGACTCCGCCGTCGAGCGCAGTGCGTCCTCCCGGCGCGCGACCAGCGAGACTCGAGCGCCTCGAGCAACCGCCTCCCAGGCGACCGCTGCACCGATGCCCTGTGACCCACCGGTGATGATCACATGCCGGTCACGAAGTCTTGTCATGGACGGAGTCTAGAGATCTCGTGCCCGCGGTCCGCCCTCATCGGCAGGAGTTGCAACTCGCTGTTGCTTGTCGGACCAGCTCGCTGGACGCCTCTGTATGGCCCCGCTCGGGTGCTGGTCGTCGCGAGGTGGTCAGATCGAGGTGCCGAGGGCTGGCTGCGCGCCGTCGCTTTCCCGGGCCGACCATGATCCCTGCCTCATCCGGCTCGAGCCTGCCGCGCGAACAGGCGGCCGAGAAGTTGCTGGTTCTGCAGACATCGCGAGGTGGTCTCGGTCGGGTTGTGTCAGCATGGACGGGTGGGCGGAGTTCGGTTGATCAGCGATGACGAGTCGATCGTCGTGCGCACCCGAACGCACGGAAAGGCGCTGTTCTGGCCGTCGGTCGGTCTGGTGCTGCTCGGTGGCCTGATCGGCACCGGCACCGCTCTCGTGCCCTCGGACCTCCGTCCGGTCGGCCAGGTGTTGGTCGCCGCGCTTGGCCTGGCCGTCGGCGTCTGGGTGATCGTCCGACCATTCCTGCGATGGCTGAGCACGACGTACACCATCACGACACACCGGCTACTCACTCGTCGTGGCATCCTGCGCCGCGTCGGCAAGGACCTGCCGCTGATCAGGGTGGTCGACGTCTCCTACGACCAGTCCCTGTCCGACCGGATGTTCGGCTGCGGCACACTCGAGGTGCAGACGGCTGGCGAGAACGGCACCGTCGCCCTCGTCGATGTTCCCGACGTCGAGCACGTGCATGCCGTGATGAGCGAGTTGCTGTTCGGCGTCGGCCACCAGCCGGAGTGGGCATGAGCGTTCGGATCGAGCGACCCGCGGAGGCGGTCGGTGAGCTCGTACTGGACCGCCCCGAGGCGCTGAACGCCATCTCCACGGCGCAGGCCCGGGCGCTCATCTCGGCCTGCGCCGACCTCGCGGCCGACGACTCGGTGAGCGTGGTGGTGCTCACCAGCAGCTCACCGAAGGCATTCTGTGTCGGGGCTGACCTCAAGGAACGCCACTCCTTCGACGACGCACAGCTGGCGGCACAGCGACCTGTCTTTCGCCGAGCTTTCGGCGCGGTCCTCGACCTGCCGATGCCGACCGTGGCGGTCGTCGACGGGTACGCGCTGGGCGGTGGTTTCGAGCTTGCCCTGTCGTGCGATCTGATCGTGGCGTCGCGGACGGCCGTCTTCGGGCTGCCCGAAACCGGTGTCGGGCTGGTGCCCGGTGGAGGAGGCACCCAGCTCCTCGTTCGGCGGATCGGGTCCAGCCGGGCGGCGGACCTGATCTTCACGGGCCGCCACGTCGGAGCGGAGGAAGCGGACCGGCTCGGCATCCTGGATCGGCTGGTCGCGGACGGAGCGGCCAGGGAGACCGCGCTGGAGATCGCGAACCAGATCGCCACCCGCTCGCCGATCGCTCTGCGAGCCGCCAAGGGCGCACTGCGTCGAGGCAGTGACCTCGACCTGGAGAGCGCCCTGGTGGTGGAGAACCTGGCCTGGGAGAAGGCGGCCTTCTCCGCTGATCGGCACGAAGGGATCTCCGCCTTCAACGAGGGCCGGTCACCGCTGTGGCGGCGCAACGGCGCCGATGAGTGAACACTCGCCCCAGCTGCCGCAACCGGTCGAGCTGCCGGTCCACGAGCTGGAGAGTCCGCTGCCCTTGCGAGCTCAGCTGACCCGGTTCGTGGTCACCGGAGGCCTGTCGGCGATCGTCGACTTCGGACTGCTGGTTGTCTTGATGCATTTCGGCTTGGGGCACACTCCGGCCAAGGCACTCTCGTTCATCGCCGGCACCACCACCGCATACCTGATCAATCGCCGCTGGACCTTCCGCGCCGCACCCTCCAAGCGCCGCTTTCTGGCCGTGGTCGTGCTCTACGCTCTGACGTTCGCGCTGCAGGTCGGCCTGTTCTCGGTGCTCTACAGCGCGCTGGAAGACCGGCTGAGTCGGCTGGCCGTCCAACTCATCTCCTTCGTGATCGCCCAGGGGGTGGCCACGACGGTGAACTTCATCGTCCAGCGCTCGGTGATCTTCAAGCTTCACTGAGCGTTCCCGGCGGCTCGAGATTCAGGCGGTCAAGAGCTCGGCGGGGTCCCGGTAGGCGATGTCGAGCGCTTCGGCGACCGGCTGGTTGGTGAGTTCGCCGGCCAGGGTAGAGAGGCCCTTGGCCAGCACCGGGTCGGCGGCGCAGGCGCCCGTGACGCCGTCGGCCGCGACCCTGACGAGATACGGCAAGGTGGCTGCGGTGAGGGCCATGGTGGAGGTTCGGGCGACGCCGCCAGGAATATTGGCGACGCAGTAGTGCACGACACCCTCTTCGACGTAGGTGGGCTCGGAGTGAGTGGTGGGTCGGCTCGTCTCGAAGCATCCGCCTTGGTCGATCGCTATGTCGACGACCACGCTGCCCGGCCGCATCGAGGCGATCATCTGCCGGGTGACCAGCTTGGGCGCCTTGGCGCCCGGCACCAGGACGGCGCCGATGACGACGTCGGACTCAGCCACCAAGGCGGCGGTGATCGCGCGGTTGGGAACGATGAGGTCCAGCCGCCCACCGAAGACGTCGGAGAGGTACTCCAGGCGGGTCGGGTTGGTATCGAGCACTCGGACGATGGCGCGCATGCCGAGGGCCATCTTGGCCGCTTCGGTGCCGGCCACGCCGCCGCCGATGATGGTGACCCTCGCCGCGGGCGTGCCGGGCACGCCACCGAGCAGGATGCCGGCGCCACCCGCCGGACT
>JBBSQJ010000044.1:0-22594 GCA_038257965.1 Propionibacteriales bacterium | reverse complement strand
GCCGCCCTCGAAGCCGACATCCGGCAATGGATCGACACCTGGAACGTGAACCCGCGACCCTTCACCTGGACCAAAACCGCCGACGAGATCCTCAACTCCCTCGCAAAATATCTGGCGCGAATCTCAGGCGGGACACACTAGGAAGGTGGGGGCTCCTCGACACCGCCATTGTCGCCACTGTCCCTGCTGATGTCAACAACCGGGCGAGACTCACGAAAACTGCTCGAAAGTGCTGCCCGTGCGTCACGTAGAGGTGTCCGTGAAAGCGGTGAGCGCGGTACGGCTCGGGGAATGGGTTGACGATTCAATTGCCGGGACGATGTGACGGACAGATACGATAGTGCCAGGTGAGGGCCAGGAAGAAGAGCAAGGGTCGGTTTGGACGAGGCGATGTCGTTGACCGGTTGGTACGACCCTCCCGCCCTCATTTCCGGTGGTCCAGCGTATTGGGACTCTCGGCGGTCCAGCGGCAGGTAGTGACCAAGACGATCCCGACGGCGCTATACGGGCCAGCCGGCCGGGGAAAGACGCGATCCTCGACGAGCTGCGCGCGACGACGAGCTGGCGTCGCAACCACGCACGCAATGTGCGTTGACTTCATCAGGTCACCCGAGCTCCCACCCGGATCACGCGAACTTCCCGATGAGTCAAACCCCAACCTCCGCGCGCATGCTTTGATGAGTCAAAGCGCCTTCTTGACACGCGTCACCAGGGGGCCGGCAGTCCACGCCTGACGATGGTGAGGAGGCGATCGTATGAGGTTCCCGCCGGCTCAGCGAGGTAGCGACCCGGACACCGCGGTGGCCGCCCGCAACGGTGTCGGCTTCTCCTCGCTCCAGCCGTACAGGATTCACGTCGAACGCGGGCAGGGCCTGCACCGCTTCGAGATCGACATGTCCGGGCACAGCGGATTTGTAGGCCCCCGGGACGAGTTGGTCTGGGTGGTCTTTCCCGAGGGAACCGGGGAGTTCGCCACATTCTGGGACGCCACCGCGGTGGGAGTCGACATCGAGTTCGAAGACGGAACCTGGCTCAGCGAATCCGAGGCCGAGGACCAATACGGCGGCCCGATCTCCCCGGTGCAGCAGGCGGCCGCCAAGCGGCTGTGGGTCGATCAGTGGAACCGACGAGCGGTCTCGCTCGGGCCCATGACGGGCCGGCGCATCCGCCGCGTCGTGGCCGCAGTCGAAGCCTCCGAACGGTGCTCGGTGCGCGTGTTCATCGATGACGTCCGGGTCGGTCCGGCGACGCAGCCGCCCCGCGATCCACTCGACCTGGTGTCGACGACCCGCGGCACACACTCCTCCGACCGTTTCTCCCGGGGCAACGCCGCGCCCCTGGTCGCGGTGCCTCACGGCGGGGTGTTCGGGCTCCCGATGACGGACGCGTCACAGGCGAACTGGCCCTACTCTTACCACGAGCACAACCGCCTTGCCGACAACCGGCCAATGCTGCAGGCATTCGCCACCTCGCATCTACCGAGTCCCTGGATGGGGGATCGGGGGGTGTTCCAAGTGATGCCGAGTCCTCTGGCAGACCCCGACCCCTCCCGCCCCGGCCGCGCCCTCGCGTTTTCACACCCAGCTGAGCAGGACGGACCGCATCGGTACCGAGTCGAACTCGAGGGCGGCGTCACGGCGGAACTGACCGCCGCGGAGTTCGCGCTCGGAATGTGCTTCACCTACCCTGCCGAGACCGGCTCTGTAATCTTCGACCACCACGGCACCGTGCGCGAGTTCTCGCTGGGTCGAGAAGGCGGCGACACCGTCGTCCAGGCACTGCTGGACGACCGACCGGGCACGCCACCTCATCACATCCAGGTTCGTCTTCGTGGCGTGATCGGCAACCATCTGAGGCACGAGAACCAGCACCTGAGCGGATACCTGACCGTCGAGACCGGTGACAGCCGCACCGTGGATTTGCTCCTGGGCATCTCGACGATCGATGCGGCGCAGGCCGCCAAGAACCTGAGTGCGGCTGGCAGCTTCGCGGCTATGAGGTCGGCGGCGAAGCAACTGTGGCGCGATCGGCTGTCGACGCTAGCCGTCACTGGAGCGACGCCCGACCAGCAGGTCTCGCTCTACTCCGGCCTGTACCGCGTGTTTCTCTACCCGAACCGGTACGCCGAGACGGCCGGACGGGACCGCCCCGAATATCGGTCCCCGTACGATCCTGCGCTGACCGCGCCGGTCGACCACGACGGGAAGCTCACTATGGGAACCGGTGAGTTCTCCACCACTCACGGGTTCTGGGACACCTATCGCACTGTTTGGCCGCTGTTGGCGCTGCTCGAGCCCGGAACGACCGGAGCACTCGCCCAGGGATTCATTCAGCACTTCCACGACGGCGGGTGGACGCCGCGGTGGAGCGCTCCCGGTGCGCAGGACTGCATGACCGGCACCACGTTCGACACCGTGCTGGCCGACCTGCTTCTGCGAGGCGTTCCGGGGGTAGAGCGCCAGGCCGGCTATGACAGCGTGCTCAAGAACGCCACCGTGCCGGCCGAGAATCCTCGCGTGGGACGCAAGGGTCTGCACCCCGGCATCTTCCGCGGCTACATCGACACCGCAACGCCCGAGGGGTTGTCGTGGACCCTGGATAACGCCATCAACGACGCCGCCGCCGCGCAACTGGCCCGGCTGCTGAGCCAGGACCTCGGCATCGAGCGAGACCACGAGAACCTGGCTGCCGAGTGGGAGTACTTCGCCAGGCGTGCGCTGGGATACCGGCAGGTGTTCGATGCGTCGCGGAAGTTCTTCATCGGCCGCACACCGCAGGGACAATGGCGCGTCGGCAGCGAGTTCGACCCTGAGGAGTGGGGCCACGACTACACCGAGACCAACGCGTGGGGAACAGCGTTCACGGTCCCGCACGACGGTCGAGGACTGGCCGACTTGTACGGTGGGGAGGAGGCGCTCGGTGAGGCCTTGGACGTGTTCTTCGCGCGGCCCGAGACGGGACACGCGTCGAAGTCAGGCTCCTACGGTTTCGCGATCCACGAGATGGCGGAAGCGCGGGACGTCCGGATGGGGATGCTGGGACTGTCCAACCAACCGGCCCATCACATCCCGTTCATGTACATGTTCGCCGGCCGCCACGACGACGCCCACCGGTCGATCCACGAAGCACGGTCGCGACTCTTCGTCGGATCGGACATCGGCCAGGGCTATCCCGGCGACGAGGACAACGGCGAGATGAGCGGCTGGTACATCTTCACCACCATCGGCCTCTACCCGCTGGTGCCCGCTTCGGCGACCTACGTCGTGGTGCCCCCCGCGGTACGGCGGACCGAGTTGCGGCCCGTCGGCGGTCCCCCGATCGTGATCGAGGTTGTCGACGGCACCCCGGGCGCCGGATACGTCCGTTCCCTCAGGGTCAACGGCGCCCCATGGCACTCGATCAGCATTCCGCACGCGGTCTTGGCGGCCGGTGCACATCTCCAGTTCGAACTGTCCAGCACCGCACCGGCTGGGCGAGGGAGACCCGTCCGGTGTCGATGTCGCAATTGCACGGATTTGCCGACACGCTGGTCGATGCCACCTCAGCTGGTGGGTCGGTTCGTTCCACCGTCGCCGGTGCTGCGGCTCTATTCGATGACATCGGCACCACCACCATCGCCCTGAGGGCGCACGAAGCGGTCGAGTACCACTTCGGCGAACCGGTGGACCTCAGCCTCTACACGGTCACCTCAGCGATCGCAGGCGGGCCATCCTGGCGGGTGGAGTACCGAGACGCTTCTGGTGCCGCGTCGAGGGAAGAGACCCGGACGCGGCAAATCTTCAGGTGGGCGGAGCAGACTCGACCGTTCCGGACCCGACCCGAAGTCGTGCGGAGAGTCAGCGCGGTCCGCTTCACGGCGCTGAGCACGTGTGAGCTGCGGCAACTTGAGTTCTTTCCCACAGACGGCGCCACGGATGCCGCGTCGGCCCCAGAGCGCCGCACCATCGACCTCTCTGCGGAGGACAGCCATGCATGACGACATCTCGTTGACGGTGGGGCGGGCTAAGCGCGTTCTCGGCGAGCGAATTCAGCCAGCGATACACGGCGCAGCGGTGCCGTGGACCGTGGACTGGCATGAACTGCCTGGGGAGCCGATCACCCCCCGGATGGGCCTCGCGCTCCAGTACACGCCGTACCAGGTGGGCACGCCATGGGGGCCGGCTTGGAGCACCACGTGGTTCCGGCTCCGCGGGCAGCTACCCGAGGCGTGGGCCGGCTGCCGCGTCGAAATGGTGGTCGATCTCGGCTTCGACACGAACATGCCCGGCTTTCAGTGCGAGGCACTCGTGTACCGGTCCGACGGCAGCCCGGTCAAGGCCCTGAACCCGCGCAACCAGTGGGCCCTCGTTTCGAAGAGGGCAGCAGGCGGGGAAACGGTGGAGTTCTTCCTGGAAGCGGCCGCCAATCCCGTGCTCTTGGACTACCAACCCTTCCTGCCCACCGAACAGGGCGACCTGCATACCTCCTCGCCGCGCACGCTGTACACGACGCGGCGCATGGACCTGGCCGTGTTCGACGAGCAGGTCTTCGAGCTGGCCCTTGACATCGAGGTCCTGCTGGAACTGCAGGCCGAGCTCGTGGACGGGCCCCGGCGCATGCAGATTCTGCAGGCCCTAGATGACGCGCTCGACCAACTCGACCTGCAGCGCATTCCCGAGACGGCCGGTGACGCTCGTGCACCACTGGCTGCGGTCCTCGGCAAGGGCGCCGAACAGAGCGCGCACGAGATCTCGGCAATCGGCCACGCACACATCGACTCCGCGTGGCTGTGGCCAGTCCGAGAGACGATCCGCAAAGTTGCCCGCACGTCCTCATCGATGATCGAACTGATCGCGGACGACCCAGAGTTCCGCTACGGAATGTCCAGCGCGCAGCAGTACGCCTGGATCAAGGAGCACCGGCCCAGGGTGTACGCGCAGGTCAAGGACGCCGTCGCCGCCGGGCGGTTCATCCCATTGGGTGGGATGTGGGTCGAGAGCGACACCGTCATGCCGTCCGGAGAGTCACTCGTGCGGCAGTTCTTGTATGGCCAGCGCTTCTTCGAGGCCGAGTTCGGGATCCGCTGCCGAGGCGTGTGGCTCCCCGACAGCTTCGGGTACTCACCAGCGCTGCCACAGCTGATGCGCCGAGCCGGGTTCGAGTGGTTCTTCACCCAGAAAATCTCATGGAACCAGGTGAACAAGTTTCCCCACCACACCTTCTGGTGGGAAGGCATCGACGGGTCACGGATATTCAGCCACTTCCCGCCGATGGACACCTACAACTCTCAACTGTCCGGGATGGAGGTGGCCAAGGCGTCACGTCAGTTCCGGGAGAACCGGCTGGCGTCGGGGTCCATCGCTCCGGTCGGTTGGGGTGACGGCGGCGGCGGCACCACGCGCGAGATGACCGCCAAGGCCGCTCGACTAGCGGACCTGGAAGGCAGCGCCAAGGTGCGCTGGCGACACCCCGACGACTTCTTCGACCAGGCCATGGCGGAGCTGCCGCGGCCACCGGTCTGGGTAGGCGAGCTCTACCTGGAGTTGCACCGCGCGACGCTGACTTCCCAGCACAAGATCAAACAGGGTAACCGCACCACCGAGCACCTGTTGGTCGAGTCGGAGCTGTGGTGCGCGACCGCCGCGGTGCGCGGGCTGCTGGAGTATCCCTACGACGAACTGGACGAGCTGTGGAAGCAGGTGCTGCTCCACCAGTTCCACGACATCCTCCCGGGCACCTCTATCGCCTGGGTGCACCGTGAGGCGGTCGAGGACTACGAGCGCGTCCGCCAAGCCACCGAGCGCATCATCGAACGCGCCCAGACTGCACTGACCGGGCAGGGATACCGGGAAGTTCTGCTCAACGCCGCACCCTTCGCGCGGCACGGTGTGCCTGCCGGTGGCGCCCTCCTATCAGATGACCGGCCTGAGCGCCAACGCGCGGCGGAGATTCTGCGGGTCGGGGACGGGTACCAGCTGAAGAACGAGCACGTCACCATCACAATTTCGGCGCAGGGCCTGATCACCTCGGCGGTCGATCTCGCCAGTGGCCGTGAAGCGATCGCCTCCGGTCAGGAAGCGAACCTCCTTCAGCTGCACCAAGACTTCCCCAACATGTGGGATGCCTGGGACGTCGACCGGCACTACCTGAACCGAGTAACCGATCTGCGTGATGTGGAGTTCATCGACTGCACCAAGGACGACGACGGTGCGGCCCGGGTCATCGTGGAACGAGCCATCTCAAAGAAATCCCGGGTCAAGCAGGAACTGTCGCTGGCTCCCGGCTCGCGAATGCTGCAGATTGAGCAAACCACCGACTGGTATGAGACGGAGAAGTTTCTCAAGGTCGCCTTCCCCCTTGACGTAAGGGCCGAACACACCGCGGCGGAAACACAGTTCGACTACCAGAAACGGGCCACCCACACCAACACGAGCTGGGAAGCGGCGAAGTTCGAGACCTCCATGCAGCGCTTCGTTCTCGTCGAGGAACCCGGATTTGGGGTCGCGCTGGTCAACGACTCCACTTACGGGTTCGACGTCACCCGCGACTCCACTCCTGCAGGAGTGACCACCTGTATTCGGCTGTCGCTGCTCCGCGCTCCCCGGTTCCCGGACCCGCAGACCGACCAAAGCGCGCAAACTCACCGGTATGGTCTCGTCATCGGGGCCGACATCGCCGACGCGACCGAAGCCGGTGCGCTGCTCAACACCCCGGCTCGCCGCGCCCAAGGCGACCACGGGTTCCCGCCGCTGGTGACGGTCGATGGGGACGGGATCGTCGTCTCGAGCGTCAAGCTTGCGGCCGACCGCTCGGGGGACCTTGTCGTCCGCGCGTACGAGTCTCTCGGCAGACGGGCCGCCGGACACCTGCGTGTCAGCGCGAATCACGGCGCCCCCGTGACCGTGAGCTTGCTCGAGGAACCCTTGTTCGATACGCCCGGCTCCGCTGACATGGAGACTGCTGCTGTACCGCTGTCGCTCTCCCCGTTCGAGGTCCGCACGCTGCGCTTTCACATCCGGTCTTAAAGCAAATGAGACCCGCTCGGGATTCCTGGGGACGGCCATACGGCGATCGGAAGGCCAACAACGCACCCGTCTCCGCAATCCACTGGCCGATCGTGATGGTCTGCCCGGAGGGTGGTGCAGATCGAGGACCAACAGTCCAAGACAGTACCGACCACGCTCGACGTGCCGCGGCTGGTCGTGGTCAGCCGGCGCCCGAAACGGGCTGACGTCATTCGGAGACGAGCTGACGGGAGCCGCTGACCGATGTCCTACCGAGCGGGTTCGACGCCGTCGTCGGCCAGTTCCCGGATCCGGAGCAGGTCGGCCAGGTCCTCCTGCCGCGCTTGCACATCGCGCTCGAAGAGTATCGGCAGCTTCACGAGGACGAGAGTGTACGGCCGCCCCGTACGTCGGGTCTGATGCCGAACCGGCAGTTCGTGCCGGTCGATCCGGTCGTGCACATGTCTCCGGCTCTGCTGCTTGATGGGCCACTCGATCCGCTGGCGGTCCGGGTCGGCAAGGAAAACGCCGAGTGCCCCGCAGAGCTCGCAGCAGCACCCGCCGGAGTCGTCTATCGACCAGTCGTCGGGGCTGCGGGCAGGCTCGGCGAGCCGGGCCTCCAGTCGGCGGCCGGCGTGCCGAGCGAGCGTCTCGAAGCCCGATCCGACCCGGTGCTGCGACGCCGTTTCCGAGATTCTGCGCAGCACGTGCGCCACGCAGCGCAGCAGCGCGTCGTCGCCGCACAGCACCTCGACAGCGGCGTCCCGCGGCTCGTCCGCCTCGCAGACCGCGGCGGCGACCAACAGACCCGCCAGCGGATCGACCAGGCCGTCCAGATCCCGGGCCCGAACCGACGGCTGGCCCTGCGAAAGCGCCTGCCCAAGCGCTGCGTCCAGCCAACCCCAGCACGTATTCACCACCAGACGTGCCAGCCGGTCCGCGCTGAAGAGAGCGTGGGCTTCGCACTGCCCCAGCGCGGCACAGAACTCCGGGAGCGTCGCGATCCACGCACGGCGATCGAGATACCCCTGTCCCCAGCCCCGCCGGCCGGCTGCCCACGCGGCGAACAGCTCCGTGGTCCAACGCCCGCCGTAACGTCCGGCGACAGAACTGAGGGCTGGCGCGTCGGCGGGCGTCAGCTGTTCGAGACGGAACGGGCGCAGCAGCATCGCCGCCAGCTCAGCGTGATCAAGACCGTCCGCGACCAGCAACGCCTTGCCGAGATCCGGCCCACGCCGCCGATCCGCCGGAACAGGCAGGTACGCACCGGCCGCCGAATTCAGCGCGGCACCCACTACGTCGGCCCAGAAGGCGGCCACCGAGTCGGCCAGCTCGCATGCCCGCACCGGTTCGCCATCATGCAGAGCAGCGGCGAGCGTGTCGAGCGCCCAACTCGGCGACGCTTCCGCGCGCACCGCGAAGTCGAGCCTTCGCGGCCAGACGACCACGGCACCGCGCCGGTACCACCGATCCACGGTATTGCCGTAGTTACCCATGTAGCCCGTGTGCTCGCTCTGGTAGGGGGTGAGCTTCGACGAGGGAGTCGTCGCGCACACCTCCGCGTCGCTCACTACCGTGGCGACCGGCTGCGCGGGTCGGCCGGACTGATCGACCCACGAGTCCAGGCTGACACTCCAGTGCAGCAGATCGTCCAGCTCGTCGTCGACCCCGTCCAGCTCGTCGTCGACCCCGTCCAACTCGTCGTCGAAGGGGTCCGGATCGTCGTCGTCGAACTCGTCGTGCTGGTAGCGATCGTCGTACATCTCCTCGCTGCTCCACGTCTCCTGCACCTCGGCGAGCGCGAGAGCCGTCTCGCAGTCAGACGCCTGAGCAGCGGCCAGGAGCGCCACCACCGGCGCGATGTCGACACCCTTGAGCCGCGACCAGTGCAGGCCGCGAGAGGTGTACTGATGATCGAGCAGATAGACCAGGCGGCGTTGCTGCGTGAAGTGCTCTGCCAGACCGACGCCGAGTCGGTCGACGATCTCCGGCGCGGGTTGCCGGGCCGCGGCAATGGCGTCACCGACGAGCATCAGATTGTAGGTGAGGACGACGCGGTAGCCGCTTCGCACGGGACGTACCTCGTGCTGGCAGTCCGCATAGAACGCGACGAACGTCAGCCGCTCGTCCGACGGTCGGTAGGTCACCGTGGACCCGGCGTGCTCGATCACCAGCGCACCGCCCCGCGAGGTTCCGGGCAACATCAGACTCAGCGTGCCCACCATGGCGTCCGACTTCTCCGAGTCCTGATGCGGCACGAAGAACTGGCCCGAAGCATAGACCAGGACGGCATGCAACTCCGCCTTGAGCCGGCACCCATCTGGCAGGCCCAGATCGGCGCGGAGCGCCGACAGCATGGGCCTGAGCGTTCGGTCCCGCCACAGCCGGTTGATCTTGACACGGCTCTTGGGCACCTCCCACGTGTTCCGGACCCGGGAGTCGGTCAGGGTCCGCTCCTCCAGCCCGTAGCGCGCCGGACGCGCGATGGCGCACAGCTGCCTGGCCTGCGCCGCAGGCACCGGAATCCTGAGAGGCCCGACGCCGACGACATCGATGCGAAGGTCACCGGGCACAGCTGTCCTGCGTGCACAGAAGGCCTCGCGATTGCTCGTCGTGCCGAGCAATGTCGCGAGCCGCTCCCGTGGATCTCCTCCCACCCCATCACGGTATCGCCTAAGGTCGCCTCCGCCTCACCTCCGCTTTGGAGGACGACTACTGGACTCCTGACATTGCAATGCCTGCCCCGATGATCACCGGCTACCGGGCATAACGGTCATCCGACACCGGGGGCCGAGGATCCGCGCATCCGCGGTGACCAGCGGGCGGTCGAGGGATTCAGCGAGCGCGACATAGCCGGCGTCGCAGGTGGAGAGGTTACCGCGTAGCTCCCATATCCGTTCGAGGAGACCACGGGTGCCATAACACGTGAGACCCAGATGACGCCGGACAGCCATCGCCGACCACGCGGTCTCGGCGGGGATGCGTCTCGTCGCTACCTGACGACGAAGAGCACTGGCCACCTCGGAGTCGATCAGGTGCGGCGCGTGCAGTTGCTCACCCCGCGAGCGAGTCTCGAGCCGGCCCAGCGTTGAGCAGCCCGGACAGTGCGGCCGAGGCGTCGAGCACGATCATCGGTTGACGCGCTCCTGCTCGACACTGTCGATCGGCCGCTGACGCACCGTTAGACTTTCTGCCGAGCGGTTTGCCGGAGTCCGTAGTCTCTAGCGGCTTTGTCGTGCTGACCGTATGGTGCTCGTTGAGCGCGGGCGGAGGGTGACCCTGTGACGTTCGAACGACAGCACCGTCGAGCCGATCGGCCGGATGGTCGACGACCAGGTATCGGATCGCGCCCACAGAACCACCTGATCGACCTGCAAAGAGCCGCCGGCAACAAAGCAACAGCAGGCCTCGTGGTACAACGCCGCAAACGCGCGCGGAGGGCTCCTACGACCGCCGAACTACTGGCGGGCCAGGTCGGCGCGGACGTGACGGCTGGACGGTTCGCCGACCGGGAGGAGCAGTTGGCCCCGGGAACGTACGGACCGCCCCGACCCGGCGGCGCCTTCTGGTTGCTGAACGGGCTCAACCCCACCGACCTGATCTCCGTCCTGGGGCACTGCGAGAAGTCGACCCGCCAGGCACTCTTGGCGCACATCGCCGAGGCCGACGGCCGCTACGATCGACCCCGCCTCGAGTCCGCCATGCGATCGGTGGCCTGGGACGAGAAGACCACCGGAGTCGCCGGGCTGGAACTCCTCGACGCGGTTCGCAACGTCGGCCGAGGATCGTTCGCGCCGGTCTGGGCCACCCTGACCAGTCTCAACCGCGTGAACCTGATAGCTCGCCTGCGCACACTTGACCGTGGCACCCTGACCAACCTGCAGGCCCATCTGACCGAAGCCCCAACCGCCCGGCAACCGGTGTTCACCGAGGTCATCACCGATCTGCTGGGCAGCGGCACCAACATGCAGGCCGAGGATGTCATCGATCTGGCCGGGCTGAGCGGGCTACAACGGCAGATGGCCCGGATCTACAACCTCCGCGGTCAGTTCATCTTCGAGCGTGCGAACGACCTCGGCATCTCCACCCATGCCGCGGCGGGCATTATGAAGGCGGAGTCCGGCGGTGCGACCTTCTCCGAGGACACCGACAAGACGATCGTCCGGTTCGAGAATCACGTCTTCTGGGACCGCTGGGGACATAGCAATGCGGCGCAGTACAACACTCACTTCCGGTTCGCGCAGCCGCCGGAGAAGCGGTGGCACGGGCACGAGTTCCGCGAGGCAGCCACCGCCCCTTGGCAGTCCTTCCACGGCGATCAAAGTGCCGAGTGGCGAGCCATCAACCTTGCTGTACGCCTGGCAGCTGAGGCGACCGCCTTCGACTGCGCATCATGGGGCGCCGGTCAGATCATGGGCTTCAACGCCGGTCGGGTCGGATTTGCCTCATCGGTGGAGCTGGCCCGCAGCTACAACGCATCGGAACGCTCACAGATCTCCGGAATCTTCGAGTTCATCCGCGCCGGCCACCTCGAGGCAGCCGTGCGGGCGAACGACTACCTGACCCTGGCGACCCGCTACAACGGCGGCGGGCAGGCGGCAGCGTACGCCGCGAACATCAGCTCGTTCGCGACGGCGTATCAAACCGTGACGGCGGGCAAGACTCACGTTGCGCCTTGACCGTCAGCGCCGCCGCAGTCAGCCAGGAGTTCACCTGATCGTGCGGCGGGCCGAGGCTGGACGCGGAATTGGTCGAACGGATCGAGTCGCTGAGATGTTCGCAGCTGACTTGCCGCCCGCTCGGTCCGGAGACCAAGCTCCCCGTCAGGTGGCCGTCGCGACCGGTGCGTGCCCAGTTTCGGATTCATCTCGAAGCGTCCTGGCTCCTCCGTATGCTGGCAGGACGGGGTGCAGAACAGATCTCGGACAGTCCGGCGGACGCGTTGGGCGAGGAGGCTGAAGTGCCTGGAAAAGCGGTGGATGCGGACGCTTCGATCCGCGTATTGGTTGCCGACGATCAGCCCCTGGTCCGAGGAGGGATCGCGAAACTGCTCGGCGTGCATCCGGACATTCTGGTGGTCGGCGAGGCTGGCAGCGGCGAGGAGGCCGTCACCTCCGCACGATCGTTGCGGCCGGACGTCATCCTGATGGATCTCCGGATGCCCGGCGGGGACGGGATCGAGGCCACGGCAACCCTGACACAGGATCCAGTGCATGATCAGGACCGTCTGATGAAAGTTCTGGTGCTGACCACATTCAACGATGAAACGTCGGTCTACGGTGCACTGCAGGCGGGCGCCAGCGGGTTCCTGCTCAAGGACAATGCGCCGGCCCACCTGGTCGAGGCGGTTCGAGCCGTGGCCGGTGGTGACTCGTGGATCGACTCCACTGTGGCCTCGCAGGTTCTCAGGGCGCTGGCCGCGACACCCCACGTCGTTCCTCCCACCTCCGTGTTGAATCGGCTCACCCCGCGAGAGCGGGAAGTCTTGATCTTGATGGCGTCCGGCCTGTCGAATTCCGACATCAGCGGACACCTCGTGCTCAGTGAGGCCACCGTACGAACGCATGTCTCGCGAATTCTGATGAAGACCGGCGCCCGAGACCGGACCCAGGCGGTGGTCGTCGCCTACCAGGGGGGACTGATCCGGGTAAGCCCGCTGTGAGCGGTTCCCTACAGCGGGTGTCGCATCCTCCATGTGGTCACGACAGATGATGACAATCCTGCCCAGCACGATCATGATTCAGCTATGTCTTCTCCAACATTGCCGGCAGCGGGACTGGTAGCCGCCTATTCGATCAATTTTGACGCGAGTACCGGACCGTTCCTCGGATTCGCCACCCTGGTCGAGGGTTCGCTGGCCGCCCTTCATCCGGGTGCGGACCGAGCGCTCTTGGCGTCCTCGCCGACGAGCCAGGTCAGGCTGCGCCTGCAGATCAGTGTGAGTGGCGCTGATACGGCGTTGGTGGCCGACGGAACCGTAAGGCTCGGCGCCGAGACCAACGGGGTGCGGATTCCTCCGGCGGTCTCGCTGGAATGGTCTGTCCAGGCACTCCCGGACCGCGATTACAGCAGCCTCTCCGCCGCCGACCTTGTCGAGGTTCTCGAGGAGGCGGGGCGGCTGGATCCGACCCGGACCCCGTCTGACCCCCCGGACCCGCCAGGCCTCTACGGTGAGCCCGGCGTCCATGGATGGTGGTGCAGAGCCTGGCCCAGCTGCCCCGGCTGCTGATCTCGTAGAGTCGTATCGTGATCCCGGCGACGCCAGCGGGTCAGCGGCGGAACTCTGACGGCCGATGGCGACGTGCCCACGACATCGTATTGGTGTCGGCAGGTCTGGCGCTTGACCTGTCGATCTGGGGGTTCGACGGCCAGACCCGGGCAGGTTTCGCGGTCCAGCCCTGGGTCATCGTCATGAGCGGGGTTGCCGCTTCCGCACCGTTGTTGGTCCGACGCAGGCACCCGTGGACCGCGTTTTGGAGTGTGTGGGTCTACTCGGTCTTGTGGGGGGTGCTCATTCCCACCTACGAGCCGTTCGTCGGGTTGCTCATCGCCACCTACCAGTTCGCCCGGCACACCGAGGCCGCGCTTGCGCGCCGCCCGCTGCCGTTGCTGTTGGTCCCGTGGACGATCAACACCTACAACGCCGTCGTGGCCAGCGGGGAAAAGCCGGACGGCGTGGTGGTGACCGCCGCCATCTGGTTCGCGCTCGGGGCCAGCGTATGGTTGGCGGGCCGCGCTGGATATCGGACACAACGCCTGTACGAACTTCAGACTGCCAACCAGGCGATCGAGGCAGCAATGCGGCTCCAACAACATCAGTTGTCCCTGGCGCGAGAACTGCACGATATCGTCGCCCACTCGGTCAGTGCGGTGATGTTCCAGGCAGCCGGTGCGCGTGCTGCCGCGGACTCGTCTCTCGATCCCGGTTTGGACGACGCCCTGCAGGCCATCGAATCCAGTTCCATTCAAGCCACGCGCGAGCTCCGACGACTGCTGGGCCTGCTGCATCCCGAGGCCGACACGGGCTCTGTTGAGGCGGTCGCGTCACTAGCTGACCTTGATCAACTGATCGGCATGACCCGGAACTGCGGTGTAGCGGTGCAGATCACGGAGCAGGGAGTGCAAAGTGAACTCGACCCCAGTGTTGATCACACCGCCTACCGTGTCCTGCAAGAGTCACTCGCCAACGTCATGAAACACGGCGGCCTCGGCGCCAGGGCGGAGATCAGCTTCGACTGGAATCCCCACTCGCTACGAATCGCCGTCCGGAGCTGGGCGGGACTCGAATCGCGTCCGATGACGACCGGAGGACCAACCGGCTTCGGACTCAGCGGCCTTCAAGAGCGCGTCTCAGGGGTCGGTGGACAGCTCGACGCCGGGCCGGGACCAGACAGCTTTCTCGTCGTGGCGGACCTACCCGTCGAAGCCGCTCCGAGTGGGACGAGCGGATCGACGCCGCGTTGGCTGAGCTGAACTTCGCCGACGAGTTCGCGGCGAACGGCGACAGCTGGGTGACCGGCGACGGCGACGGGGGCGCGGTCACCAAGAGCTCCGCGGGTCAGTGACGCCCACGCCCACGCCCACAGGCACAGGCACCGGTACTTTTGTCCTCGGGGATGCCGGGTCCTTGAGGGACCGCTCGCAGACTGCCGTGGCGCAGGGAGGCTCCAGAACCCGCTTCATCGCTACCAGATCAGTCGGTCGGGTTTGCGCGGTCAGCTGCGACCAAGAGTACTGTCGCATACTCCTCTCTGGTGATTCGAACGACGCCGAACTCGAAGTCGGCTCTGGCCCGGCTGACGGATCGATCTGCGATAGCACGGTGCGCATCGGCACGGGCGGGTCCATTCCTCGACTCGAGCCAACGACACCCCACACGGGGAGTTGTCCGGGTACACCTGCGCCTCCGCCGCTGTCCAGTCGTGAACGTGGCGACAGATGAGTCCGGCGACGAAGGCTGCCAGGTCTAGGGAGCGGGTGCTGTCCCGGGCGGCGGCCGGTTCCTCACCGGCGAGCGGTACGGCGGCATGACCGGTGCCGACACGATCCCATTGGCGAGGTCGGTCAGCCGTTGCCAGCGCTGGCGCAGATCTTCCAGTTGCGCGGCGACGCCGGCTATCCGGTTCCGCAGGACGCCGAGGTCGGCTCGGAGTTGATCCTCATTGGTCATCGACGAGCTGTTGAGTTTCTGTTCGATGCCGTCGGCGATGGCGCTCAGTCCGTCGCGCAGTCGACTGATTCGCTGCACCTCAGCGTCGGCTCTGCCGACCATAATCGGCAGCACCTTCTTGAGATCCTTGACGATCTGGTTGTAGACACTCGGATAGACCTCTCTGTAGCCAGGTGCGAAGGTGTACCCGGTGATCGCCCCGGTGACGTCTTTGATCGGCTGCCAAGCCCCCTCGGGATTCGTGGTGTAGCCACCGGCCAGCATGGCCTGGAGGAAGTCGTTGGGATTGGCCCCCGCCTTCTGCAACTGGGCGAGCGGCACACCACCCGGATACATGGCCGGAAACTCCTTGTCCTTCCCGCCAAGCAAATCGAGATAACCCTCGACGCTGGCTTCGGCGCTGTCGTATCGACGGAACTTGCGACCCGTCTCCACCACCTTGATCCCAGCCTTGTTCACCTCGGTTGTGGTGACCCGCACGTACTTGATTGGGTCTGTCTCGTTCGTCGTGATGCCAAAGATCATGTTGCCCGGTGGCAGACCGCGGGACTTGCTGTGCTCGGATTGGGCCTGGGCCATCACCATCAAGCTGTTGATCGAGTCGATGCCCCGCGCCGAGGTAGCGGCAAGGATGGCCGGGACCGTCTGCTCGTAGTAACTGACGTCGGCCGCCAGTGCCTTCGGCACGTCCGGCGGCGAAGCGGCGGCTCCCTGCTGCTCAGTCTTTTCCACATCGGCTCGGACACGCTCGTCCTGGTAAACCGACGATACCTGCGGTGGTTCTGCAGAGTCGAAAGCGTCCTGTCGCTGGACGCCGACGACCGACAGCAGCCGGCTCACCCCGCGGTTGCCGGCCAGCGCTGCGAGCCTTTGCACGCCGGGAACCGTCAGCATTTCGATGGAGCCACCCGGCTCTGTGCCCGACGCACGACTGGCGGCACCCACCTCGAGCGTCGGCCGCCCCTGATCGTGAGCGTGCTCGGACACACCTCGAGTATGCGACGACCCCTCGACGCGGCGCCAGTTTGCGCATCCCTTCAGGCAAAGAGTCGAGCTGGGCGCGCTTATGGCCGGCCAAGCGCGCATCCTGCACGCTGTCCGAGGGACCATTTACGGCTCAAACCACCGTGCCCAACCGACGCCGATCGGACATCTGAACCACACCACCATGAATTTCTCAACACCCCGCCGGCCGGTCTCAGGGCGATTGCCCCAACCGGCGGGCGCATCGCGCGACACCAAGAGACGCATCCGCGCACCTCCTGTAAACGTGGACTTGACAGCGGGCTGTAAACCTACGATTTACAGAGTGGAGATCCGAGCGCTCTACCAGCGCTCGAAAGGGCGCGATCACAGTTCTCGGGTTGGAAGTCACCAACGCAGCACCGGCCCACCACGAGGACTCGACCCGGTGCCCGTGCTGATCGGTAGTGCCGGAGACCGTTCATGGGTGTTAACCACGATCTCGATCCGGAGTGGCACTCCCGTCTCAGACATCGTGCGCCAGTAGACCTTGGGGTGGTACCGATCCGGGTACGCACCTCGAAGCTCAGCTTGACTCCCAACCTGGTGAGTGACGTCGTGAGCGGCGCGATCCCGTTGGCGGACCGTCGTAGTAGTCCAAGTCCTCGCTGTAGCGGTACGCCTGCTCCAGGTGCGGCTTGTGCAGGGCGGTGCCGCCACGGAAGACCAGCTCAGCTCCCAGGTAGGGGTCGTCGGCGATAGCACGGCTCGACCTCGACAACAGCAGATCCCTCGACCTGTTCCCGGGTGCCCATGATCGGTTCACCCCCACTCGGTGATCGCGTTCGCGGGATCATACGTCTGGATCCAATGCACGGTTCAGATAGAGGAGCCAGCGCGCGTCGACCTCACCCGACGCGGCGCCGGCAGGATCCAGGCGCGACGGTGTTGCTGCCAACTCATTCACGACGAGTCGAAGCGGATCGAGATCATCACGAACCGCTCCAAGATCCACCCGACGCGCCGACCGGCCGCGGCCGGGAACCGCGGTGCGAGCCCAGCAACGTCGAGGACGCTGAAACTCTCGACCTCGGCCAGCTCCAAGATCACCGTGGCGGCGTTGTTCGTACCTCCGGCGCGGGCGATGTCCGCGGCGACATCGAGCGCGGTCGCTGCGGGGGTCGACACCAGCGCCGTACCGGACCGCGTCGGATGCGTCACAGTCGGGATCGCCACCACGTCACGCTGGGCGAACTCGAACCGAGTCCGTCCCACTTCCCTATCCCTGACATGGCGGTTCGCCGCCACGTGGAACACCTGCTGCGCCTGATGCGTGGCTCCGTGCAAGCCAGCGGCCGTCAGCCAGCCCACGTAGTAGCCCACACCGAGGTGCCGCATCATTGCGTCCACCAGTTCAATCCCCGGTGGCCCACCCCACAGGCGGAACTCCGGCGGCACCGGCACCCACAGACCCCGCACGGGCATCACCCACTCGCCCCGCTTGGCCGGCGCGTGCAACCGACGGCGGACCTGGTCCTCAGAGACGTTCAGCAACTCAGATAGTTCTGCACTGGTGAACGAGGATCGGCCGCGGGCGAGCGCCCAGTCGGCCATAGCCGGCGCGCCAACCGTCCTCTTCTTCACATGGATGATCGTCACACCGTGACGATTCGCAATTTGGCGCGAGCCCTCTGACTATCACGACGCCGGTTGGGTCCGGCTCGTCAGGCCTGACGGCTGAAGCCGAGTGTGCGGTATCCCGGCATCCGGCGCTGTAGCGAGCCGGCCAGGATCGGGACAGCGACGTCGTGGTAATCGTGCACCTCCGCCGTCGTCTTGCCTGGTGCCGGTCGCCGCGTCGTCGATCAGCCGGTGATGTCGCAGGTAGCCGCCCAACGCCCCACTGCACCAGCAGACCCTCGAACGAGACGGGCGCGGCCAGAACAGCGTGTCCAGGACAGGCGCGTCGAAGCCCTCACCGATATAGGGAGTCGTCCCGATGATCAGGCACCCGTCCCCTGCGCGCACCTCGTCGAGACGCTCCACGACAGACTGCCGGTCCGACGTGGACATGCCGCCCTGTAGGATCATCGGCTCCGTGCCGTGAGCTTGCAGACGGACACATGTCAGAGCCTGTTGGTCTTGCTGGTGGCAGGTGTTGGGTTCGAACCAACGTAGGCGATGCCGGCAGATTTACAGTCTGCTCCCTTTGGCCACTCGGGCAACCTGCCATGTCTCCGTGGACCCCTTGCGGCGTCTGGGCGACGATCGCACACAATAGCAACTCGGAGCAGCGGCGCCAACCGGCGCACGCAGACCGCTCGACTGCAGCCCGTGCAACCCAGTAGAGGAGACGCCCGATGGCATCGGAGAGCTCGTTCGACCTCGTCAGCAAGGTCGACCGTCAGGAGGTGGACAACGCATTGAACCAGGCTGCGAAAGAGGTACGCCAACGGTTCGACTTCAAGAACACCGACGCCTCGATCAGCTGGTCTGGGGAAGCGATCGAGATGGAGGCCAACTCCGAGGAGCGAGTCAAGGCCGTGCTGGACGTCTTCCAGTCCAAGCTCGTGCGTCGAGGGGTCAGTCTCAAGTCACTGGACGCGGGCGACCCTCGGTCGTCGGGCAAGCTCTACAAGATCACCGCCACAACGTCCGAGGGCATCACCCAGGAGAACGCCAAGAAGATCTCCAAGCTCATTCGCGACGAGGCTCCGAAAGGTGTCAAGAGCCAGATCCAGGGCGACGAGTTGCGGGTAAGCAGCAAGAGCCGCGACGACTTGCAAACCGTCCAGTCACTGATCAAGGCGCAGGATTACGACTTCGCCGTCCAGTTCACCAACTATCGTTGAACTTGCCGCGTTTGCGCAGGTCAGGTGTCCATTGCGGAGATTGGGTAGGTTCCCCTCGGTCGGTCGTGCCAACCAGTGCCGCCATCAGTGAAAAGGCGACGGCCAGTGGTCCGCGGGCGGTGCGTCTCAGCCGCGCGTCGATCTGGCAGGGAGTTGTGACCCGCATTTTCCGCAGCCCAGGCCGGACCGCGCTCGTCTTCAGCCGCGACCCATGTCAGATTGGGGCCATGGTCAGTCACATCAGCCACCTCACGATCGACGCACGCAACGCCTACGAGCTGTCGTGTTGGTGGTCAGAGGCGCTCGATTTCCACCAGGACCCCGACGATCCGAATCTGCCCGGGCACGAGGAGTGCCTGATCATGTCCGCCGATGGCAACACCAAGCTGTTGTTCATCGACGTGCCGGACGAGAAGGTGGTCAAGAACCGACTGCACCTGGATCTGCGCCCCGTCGAGGGGGGCCGGGATCGCGAACTCGACCGGTTGCTGTCGCTCGGCGCGACGCAGCTAGCAGATCGCCGCACGCCGGAGGGTCGTGGCTGGGTCGTGCTGGCCGATCCCGAGGGCAACGAGTTCTGCATCCTGCGCAGTGTCGCGGAGGCCGAAGCCAACCCATGGCCGGACGGTACCGCGTGATCCTGATTCCAACAGCCTCCGCGCCCCCGGGTGCCCCCGCGCCCCGTGTAGTTGTGCGCCGATCGCGTCCTGACGTCACACCGACCGCAACTGTCAGACGCGCACCGCTTCCCTGCGCCGACGGCTTTCAGCCGGTAGGACACTATGGCCATCGCGTCGCCATTAGGGTGTTCGAGTGCTTCTGCCCCAACCGACGGCTGTCCGTTACGGCACCGGGTCCTTCACGTTCGACGTCGACGACACCATTTCCGGGCCGAACGAGCTGGCTCGGACCGTCCGACAACTGCTGTCGCGCGGCACGGGCCTCGACCTCCCGTCCGGCGCCGCCGGTCGGATCCGCGTCGATCTCGACGACCGGCTGCCCTCGGAGGGGCACCGCCTCGACGTCGGAGCCGATCAGGTCACGATCACCGGTGCCGACCAGGCCGGGGTGGGCTGGGCGGTGCAGACTCTGCGTCAGCTGCTGCCGCCTGCGTCTTTGCTGCCGGGAAGCCGAATCCGACCGCTGATAGTGCCGGTCGTGGCGATCGAGGACCGGCCACGGTTCGGCTGGCGTGGGATGCACCTGGACACCGGGCGCCACTTCGTGCCGCTGAGTGATCTGTTCCGCTTCCTCGATCTGCTGGCCATGCACAAGTTCAACGTTTTCCACCTCCATCTCACCGACGACCAGGGCTGGCGATTCGAGTCGAAGCGCCACCCGCGGCTGCAGGAAGTCGCGAGCTGGCGATCCGAGACCCGCCGACCCGCGGATGAGCACGGGGACGGCACGCCACACGGTGGCTTCTACCGTCAAGATCAGCTCCGCGCCCTGGTCGGCTATGCCGAGTCACTCGGCGTGACGATCGTTCCCGAGCTCGAGTTCCCGGGTCACGTCCGCGCGCTGCTCGCCGCCTACGCCGAACTCGGCAACGATCCCGATGCGTCCCACGAAACCGCGACGACCTTCGGCGTCTTCGACGAAGTGCTCGACCTGGAGGATCGCGCGATGGCGGTGGTCTTCGATCTGTACGACGAGCTGCTGGCCGTCTTCCCCGGCCGATACATTCACATCGGCGGTGACGAGTGCCCCTCAATCGAGTGGCTGAACAGTCCGAGGGCTACCGAGCTCGCCGCCGAACGCGGCTTGGCCGGTCCCGCGCAGCTCCAGCGCTGGTTCACCGAGCAGCTGCGGCGCTGGCTGGCCGAGCGTGGCCGCACCCCGGTCGGCTGGGACGAGATCACCGAAGACGGGCCCGTGCCTGGCGCGGTGGCAATGGCATGGCGCGGCGCCGCGTACGGGGTACACGCCGCCGAGCACGGCATGGACGTTGTGATGGCGCCGACCCGGAGCACCTACTTCGACTACTACGCCAGCGACCGGGACGACGAGCCGTATCGGATCGGCGGGCTCGTCGAGACTCCCACCGTGTACGCCTTCGACCCCCTCGAGGGAGTTCCCGGCGAGTACGCAGACCGCATCCTGGGGGTGCAGGGTCAGTTGTGGACGGAGTACATGCCGACGTCGCGAGACGTGGACTACTCCGCCTTCCCGCGAGCGTGCGCCCTGGCCGAGGTGGCGTGGTCCGATCCGGCCGCCCGGGCCTGGACGGAGTTCGAGCCCAGGCTGGCCGCGCACCTGGAGCGGCTGGACGTGTTGGGCGTCGACTTCCGACCAGAGGTGGGTCCGCGACCGTGGCAGCGGGGTGGCACCGGAAAATCAGCGCGGGTCGCCGACCAGATCGACCCCAGTCCGGGGATGTGACGAGACTGGCCCTTCGACAGGCTCAGGGCACGGCACTTCGACAGGCTCAGGGCACGGCCCTTCGACAGGCTCACGGCACGGCCCTTCGACAGGCTCACGGCACGGCGCTTCGACAGGCTCAGGGCACGGCGCTTCGACAGGCTCAGGGCACGGCGCTTCGACAGGCTCAGGGCACTCTGGATCGCTCCGGGGCAGGCAACAGGACTAGGCAGGGGCACCGGTCCGTCCGGGATCGGCGAGCCGGTCGTCGGACTCGGTCAGGATTGCCTCGGCCTGGGCTTCAGGATCATCGCTGCCGGCGACCCGCTCCTCCGGTAACAACGCAGCGCGCTCCTCGACGCGCTTCTCGAAGCGCGAATCGTGCTCACTCCCAGTGTCGCTCATTCGCCCAGCCTGCCACCCGGTGTCGTGATGTGTGTCTCGGTCACGGTGGACGAGGGAATATTCACGAGTTAGTGCGCCCTATCATGGATGAGGTTCTGATGCCGGTCGACCCGACCGCGGGCCTCACGCGCGGGCCGACCCGAAGTCCGCACCCTCGCGACACCCGGCCGGCGAGGAGGCACGCGAGGAAGGAAGAAGGTCAACCGTTGACCCAGGTGCAAACGCTGGACCGCGTCGTCATCCGCTTCGCGGGAGACTCCGGCGACGGCATGCAGCTGACCGGTGATCGGTTCACCGCAGACGCCGCGGTCTTCGGCAACGACGTCTCCACGCTGCCCAACTTCCCCGCCGAGATCCGTGCTCCGCAGGGCACCTTGCCGGGCGTATCCAGCTTTCAACTGCACTTCGCCAACTACGACATCTTGACCCCCGGTGATCGTCCGGACGTGCTGGTCGCGATGAACCCGGCCGCGCTCAAGGCCAACATCGCGGACCTGCCCCGTGGTGGGCTGATCATCGCCGATACCGCAGACTTCACCAGGCGCAACCTCGCGAAGGTCGGCTACGACGCCAACCCGCTGGAGGATGACTCGCTGGCCGACTACCAGCTGCATGCCCTCGACCTGACCGGGATGACGGTCCAAGCGGTGAAGGAGTTCGGGCTGTCCCGCAAGGACGCCTCCCGGGCCAAGAACATGTTCGCCCTCGGCCTGCTGTCATGGCTGTACCATCGTCCCACCGAAGGCACGATCACCTTCCTCAGCACGAAGTTCGCCAACAAGCCCGCGATCCGCGACGCCAACCTGACCGCGTTCAAGACCGGCTACAACTTCGGCGAGACGACCGAGGTCTTCGCCGTC
>JBBSQJ010000043.1:0-22776 GCA_038257965.1 Propionibacteriales bacterium | reverse complement strand
GATCGATCAGGTCCTCGCGGTTGGATGCCCCGATGACGATCACGTTCTTGAGCGTCTCGACTCCATCGATCTCCGCCAGGAGCTGCGGGACGATCGTGCTCTCCATGTCGGAGCTGATGCCCGTACCCCGGGTGCGGAACAACGAGTCCATCTCGTCGAAGAAAACGATCACCGGCATACCGTCGGAGGCCTTGTCGCGAGCCCGCTGGAAGACCAGCCTGATGTGCCGCTCGGTCTCACCGACGTACTTGTTGAGCAGTTCGGGGCCCTTGATGTTCAAGAAGAAGCTGCGCCCCTCCTCACCGGTGCGCTCGGTGACCTTCTTGGCCAGCGAGTTGGCGACCGCCTTGGCGATCAAGGTCTTGCCGCAGCCGGGCGGTCCGTACAGCAGGATGCCCTTGGGGGCCTTGAGCTCGTAGGTGGCGAAGAGGTCTTTGTGCAGGAACGGCAGTTCGACGGCGTCGCGAATCTGCTCGATCTGGTTGCCCAGCCCGCCGATCACCGTGTAGTCGATGTCCGGAACCTCTTCCAGCACGAGTTCCTCGACATCCAGCTTGGGGATGCGCTCGTAGGCGAAGTGCACCCGCCGGTCGATCATCAGCGAGTCGCCGCTGCGCAGGTGTTGCGTGCGCAGGTCCCAGGCCAGCCGGACCACGCTCTCCTCGTCGCCGTGGCCGATGACCAGGGCGCGCTCACCGTCGGCGAGCACTTCCTTGAGCAGGACGACCTCGCCGACCTCGTCGAAGTCCAGCACGTCCACGACGTTCAACGCCTCGTTGACCATCACCTCGCGGCCGGGCGCGAGTGCGGTCAGGTCGACATCGGGGCTGACGCTCACCCGCATCTTGCGACCAGATGTCCAGATGTCGGCCGCATGGTCCTCGGCCGCGGCCATGAACACGCCGAAGCTGGCGGGCGGCTGGGCGAGGCGGTCCACCTCGGCCTTGAGAGTGATGATCTGCTCACGAGCCTCGCGCAGCGTGGAGGCGAGGCGTTCGTTGTTGGCGGCGTTCGCCCGCGCGTCGGAGCGGGCATCGGCCAGCCTCCGCTCGAGCATCGCCAGGTCGTGCGGATGCGAGGAAAGTCGGTCACGGAGTCGTTCGAGCTCGTCGTTGAGCGCGTTGACCTGAGCGTTCAGCGCCTCGCGGTCGCTGTCGGCGGACCGATGTCCGAAGCCCGAGGGCTCCTGCGGTGTTCCGGTCATCGCACACCTCCTCGTGCGATCACCCTACCCGCGCGCAGGCCTCGGACCGGTATAATTCTCGCCATAGGCACCCGGTGCCGGACGCCGCTTGCGTGCGGGAGCCACCACTCCGGGCGCCAACCGGCGCGACGTGACCAGAAAACCGGTGTGGCCCGTGCTGCCGTGTCCCGGCCGAACGGCCAGACCCTCGACGTGCCAGGAACGGATGATCGACTCGGTGGCCTCCGGCTCGGTGAAACCTCCGTGCGCGCGGATCGTCTCCACCGTCTGGCTCAGCTGCGGAGTCGTGGCGACGTAGCAGCAGATCACCCCGCCCGGCTCCAGTACGCCGGCCACGGCAGCGACACACTCCCACGGGGCCAGCATGTCCAGCACCACCCGGTCCACCGCCTCCGGACCGAGCGAGGACACCAGATCGCCGACCCGAAGTTCCCAGGCCGGATGCTCGCGACCGAAGAAGGCGGTGACGTTTCCTCGCGCGATCTCGGCGAAGTCGTCACGGCGTTCGTAGGAGTAGAGCCGCCCGGTCGGACCGATCGCACGGAGCAGAGCGCAGGTCAGCGCTCCGGAGCCGGCACCCGCTTCGAGCACCCGCGCCCCGGGGAAGATATCGGTCCCCATCAAGATCTGGGCGGCGTCCTTCGGATAGACCACGGCGGCACCGCGCGGCATGGTCACCGTGAAGTTCGACATCAGCGGACGCATGGCCAGATAGCTCACGCCGCCGGTCGAGATCACCACGACCCCCTCGGGTCCGCCGATCAGATCGTCATGGGCGATCCCGCCCTTGGCGGTGTGGAACATCGCCCCGGCGGCGAGCACGATCGAGTGCCGCCGACCCTTCGGATCACAGAGTGTGACCCGCTCTCCCAGGTGCAACGGGCCGGTGCGCACCCCGGACAGCTCGAGATCACGGCCCATCAGGCCACTCCCATGCCGAAGAACCCGAGCTGCCAGCCCGGGCCGAAGGATGTCTCGGCGACGACCTTGCCCTTGCCGGCGAAGGAGTGCTCGTCGCCCTGGCTCACGGGCAGCACCGTGAGATCTTGGGCCGCCTGGCGTTGGATCTGGGCCAAGATCGCGTCTGCTGACTTCGGCTCGGTGGTCTCACGGTACTGGGAGAGCAGCGAGTTGACCTTTTCCGCCGACCCGCTCAGCGGGGCTTCCACATACGGCTGCAGCCAGGCCAGCGGTGTGGCGGTCCAAGCCTTGTAGTCCACCAGCGTCAGGTCCGCGCCGGCGTCGTCGGGTCGGACCCGCACACTCATCCCACCAGTGTCTTCGAGCCGGGTGCGGATCTGGTTGGCGAGATCGCGGGCGTCGGGAGCGGTCGAGTCGTACGAGAGCGTCAGCGGGATCCGGCTGTTCCAGGTGACCTTCGGGGTCGCTTTGCCGCCGGCGGGAAAGGTCGAGATATGGCCCTGGACGCCACCGGGAATGATCGACTCCAGCGTGCGGTCGCCTTGCAGAGCCACCGCGATCGCCTGCCGAAGGGGCTTGTCGGAGCGGAGTTTCGAGTCTGCGGACCAGATGATCTCCTTCACGTCCAACCCGGTGTAGGTGGTCATCGCGAAGCCGTCGGCGGTGAGATCGTCGGCGTTCTGCTGGATCTGCCCGGCGTAGCGAGTGATCGCCGCGGCGTTGAGACCGCGCCAGACCACGTCGACTCGGCCTTTCTTCATCGCGTCCTCGATAGTCCCGGAGTCAGCGGCGGTGCGATAGACCAGCGCGTCCAGGCGGGCCCGGTTGTAGCCGAGGTAGGCGTCGAACTTGGCCAAGACGAGCTCACCGTCGCCGAAGGAGGTGACACTGAACGGCCCGGATCCGACGATCGGTTGGTCAGGGGCGCGTACCTCGTCGGCGTCGTAGACCTCTTCGTCGACGATCGAGGCCGCCGGCGAGGCCAGCGCCCACCCGAACTCGGTGTCCGGTCGACTGAGCACGAACCGGACGGTCAGGTCGTCCGGAGTCTCGATCCGGCGCAGCGACGTCAGCAGACCCGTCGAGGAGCCTGGGATGTCGAGTCGCGCGGCTCGCTGGATGGAGAACTTGACGTCGCTGGACGTCAGCGGGTGGCCGTTGGAGAAGGTGAGGTCCTTCTTCAACGTGCAGGTGTACGCGGTCTTGGCCGTGAACAGGCAGTCCTTCGCCGCGTCCGGCTTGAGCACGAACTGCCCGGGTGGGCCAGTCATCAGTCGTTGGAACACGTTGAGCGAGACCATCGCCGACGCGGCGTTGGTGATCGCCGCCGGGTCGGTCACCCGAATCGCGTCGGTGGACATCACGGTGAACGGACGCGGGGCCGACGGTGTGGCGCTGCTCGGCGGTGGGGTCGGGGTGCCGATGTCGCAACCGGCTGCGAGCAGGCCCAGAACCAGCGCGCTGCCTACCGCGACCCGGGCTGGTCGCCGCCACCCGGCACGGCGTCGCGGCTCAGGCAAGGGCATTCGCCTGACCGAGCAGCCGGGAGAGCTGATCGAGCTCCAGCCCGACGAGGGTGTCGAGGTGGACCCGACGCGGCATCGCCGGTACCTGGACGTACGTCTCGACCACGGCGACCAGCGCACCGGATGCATTGCCGGAGTCCGCACCGGTGGCAGAGTCCTCGATCACGATGCAGTTCTCGGGCCGGACGTCGAGCCGGCGAGCCGCCTCCAGGTACGGCTCGGGATGTGGCTTGCCGAGGCTCACCTCGTCGCCCGCCACCGACTCGGTAAAACTGCCGACCGGCAGCCGGTTCAGCACGGCGTCGAGGATCACCCGGTAAGACGCGGACACCAACGCGCACGGCACCTCGGCGACGTTGAGTGCCTCCAGCAACTCCAGCGCGCCCGTCCGCCACGGGATCGGCTGCTCGTGCAGTGCGGCGACCACCTGATCGACCAGTTGATCCACCACCCACTCGGGACTGACGTCGGTGCGGTCGATGACCCGCAGGATGTACGCCGCCGAGTCGATCAGGGACTTGCCGATCATGTCCTCGGCGTGCTCGTAGGTCCAGGTGGCGCCCAACGACTCCACCAGTGCGAACTCTGCGGTGATCCAGAGTGGCTCGGTGTCGGCCAGGGTGCCATCGAAGTCCCACAGCACGGCAGCCGGCCGCTGGGCGAGGGCGGTGTCGGCGGCGCGGTCGATGGTCGAGGCAGGTTCGTTCATGGCCAGGCCATTGTCCCAGTCTCGGCGTCGCCTTCGGAAATCCGCCGGTGATCTCCCTCGCCGGCGACGCGGTTCCGGCATCGTTTCGGCGACTCCGGGCACGAAACGACGCACCGAGGACCCAGTTCCGGCGTCGTTTACCGACTCGGGCCACGAAACGACGGCACCCGCGGCCGCAGCGCGGACGAGCAGCGCGCAGGCCAAGGACGAGCAGCGCGAAGAACTACCGCGCGTTGAAGTACTTCGCCTCAGGATGATGCACGGTCATCGCGTCGGTGGACTGCTCCGGATGCAACTGGAGCTCCTCGGACAGCTCGACCCCGATCCGCTCCGGGCGCAGCACGCCGACGAGCTTGCGACGGTCCTCGAGGTCGGGGCAGGCGGGGTAGCCGAAGGAGTACCGCGAGCCGCGATAAGCCTGATCGCGGATCACGGCGTCGATGTCCCCGTCGTCTCGGGTGAAACCCAGATCGGAGCGGACCCGAGCGTGCCACATCTCCGCCAGTGCCTCGGTCAGCTGGACGCTGAGTCCGTGCAGTTCGAGATAGTCGCGGTACGCGTTCCGCTGGAACAGCTCGGCGGTCACCTTGGCGACTCGAGAACCCATCGTGACCAGCTGGAACTCCACCACATCCGGGCCCTTGGCCATCGCCAGGTCGCGATCGCGGAAGAAGTCGGACAGGCACAGGTAGCGCGGCCGTCGCTGGCGGGGGAAGCTGAGCCGAAACAGTTCGGCAGTGGGATCCTCGACCTCTCCGGCCGGATCCAGCACCACCAGGTCGTCACCCGCGCTGTAGCAGGGCCAGTAGCCGTAGACCACCGCGAACTCGGCGATGCCGTCGGTCTGGATCCGGTCCAACCAGGCGCGCAGCCGAGGTCGGCCTTCGGTCTCGACCAGTTCCTCATACGACGGACCCTGCCTGGAGCCTTTGAGGCCCCACTGCCCCATGAATGTCGCTCGCTGGTCCAGGTACGCCGCCACATCGGCCAGTGGGATGCCCTTGACCACCCGGTCGCCCCAGAACGGCGGCGTGGGCACGTCGATATCGATCGCCACGTCGGACCGCGCGGGCAGCTCGGCATCCTCCTGGGTCGTCGCGGCGCGCGTCACGGCCTTGACCCGGCGCTCCCGGGGTGCCGGCAGGGCCGCACCCTCCTCGCCACGCTTGACCGCCATCAGGGCGTCCATCAGCCGCAGACCTTCGAACGCGTCCCGCGCGTAGCGGACCTCACCGGCGAACACCTCGCGCAGGTCCTGTTCGACGTACGCGCGAGTCAGCGCGGCGCCGCCGAGGAACACCGGGTAGGCGGTCGCCACCCCGCGGGTGTTCATCTCTTCGAGGTTCTCCCTCATCACCACGGTGGACTTGACGAGCAGTCCGGACATCCCGATGGCGTCGGCTCGATTCTCCCCGGCGGCGTCGAGGATCGCACCGATCGGCTGCTTGATGCCAAGGTTGATCACGGTGTAGCCGTTGTTGGTCAAAATGATGTCCACGAGGTTCTTGCCGATGTCGTGTACGTCGCCCTTCACCGTGGCCAACACGATGGTGCCCTTGCCGCGGTCGTCGCTGGCCTCCATGTGCGGTTCGAGGAATGCGACGGCATTCTTCATCACCTCCGCCGACTGCAGGACGAACGGCAGCTGCATCTGACCGGAGCCGAACAACTCCCCGACCACCTTCATGCCGGCCAGCAGGTCGGTGTTGATGATCTCCAATGCGGTCTTGCCGTCGGCCATCGCCAGGTCGAGATCGGCGTCCAGTCCCTTGCCTTCGCCGTCGACGATCCGGCGCTGCAGCCTCTCGCCGACCGGCAGCTTCAACAGCTCGGCAGCCCGCTGCGCCTTCGTGTCGGCGGTGGTGACGCCGTCGAACAGTTCGAGGTAGCGCTGCAGCGGGTCGTACCCCGGCTGATCGCCTTCCGCGGGGCGGCGCCGGTCGTACACCAGGTCCAGCGCCACTTCCCGCTGCTCGTCGGGGATCCGCGCCATCGGAATGATCTTGGCCGCATGCACGATGGCGGAATCGAGACCCGCCTCGATGCACTCGTTGAGGAAAACCGAGTTGAGCACGACTCGGGCCGCCGGGTTGAGCCCGAAGCTGATGTTCGACAGCCCGAGCGTGGTCTGCACGTCGGGATGGCGTCGCTTGACCTCGCGGATAGCCTCGATCGTCTCGATCCCGTCCCGCCGGGTCTCCTCCTGCCCGGTGGCGATCGGGAAGGTCAGACAGTCGACGATGATCGCGTCGGTGCGCAGTCCCCAGTTCGAGGTCAGATCGGTGATCAGCCGCTCCGCGATCCGGACCTTCCACTCCGCCGTGCGCGCCTGGCCCTGTTCGTCGATGGTCAGCGCCATCACCGCGGCGCCGTGCTCGGCCACGAGCCTCATGATCTTGGTGAACCGCGAGTCGGGTCCGTCCCCGTCCTCGTAGTTCACCGAGTTCACCACGCTGCGACCGGCCAGGCACTCCAGACCCGCTCGCAGAACCGCAGGTTCGGTGGAGTCGATCACGATGGGCAGGGTGGAAGCTGTCGCCAGCCGGAACGCGACCTCGCGCATGTCGGCCGCGCCGTCGCGGCCGACATAGTCGACGTTCAGGTCGAGCAGGTGCGCACCATCGCGGATCTGAGCCCGCGCGATCTCGACACAATCGTCCCAGCGTCCGCCGAGCAGCGCCTCGCGGAAGGCCCTGGACCCGTTGGCGTTCGTCCGTTCGCCGATCGAGAGGTAGCTGGTGTCCTGCCGGAAGGGCACCTCGGCGTAGAGACTGGCCGCGGCGGGCACCGGGATCGGCCGGCGTTCGAGCAACTCCCGGCCGTGCAGTCGGTCGACCACCCGGCGCAGGTGCTCGGGGGTCGTGCCGCAGCACCCGCCGACCAGGCCGAGGCCGAATTCGCCCACGAATTGCTCCAGGGCGTCAGCCAACTGCTCCGGCGTCAGCGGATAGCGGGCGCCGCCAGCGGTGAGCTGCGGCAGACCGGCATTCGGCATGCAGGCCAGTCCGATCCGCGCGTGCCTGGACAGGTGCCTCAGATGCTCACTCATCTCGGCCGGACCGGTGGCACAGTTCAGCCCGATCAGGTCGATTCCCAGCGGTTCGAGGGTGGTCAGCGCCGCTCCGATCTCGGAGCCGAGCAGCATCGTACCGGTGGTCTCCACGGTCACATTGACGATGATCGGGATGTCCGAGCCGAGCGCCTGCAAAGCGTGCTTGGCCCCGAGGGTGGCGGCCTTGGTCTGCAGCAGGTCCTGCGAGGTCTCGATCAGCACCGCGTCGATGCCGCCGCCCAGCATCGCCTCGACCTGCTCCTGGTAGGCGTCGCGGAGCCGGGCGAACCGAACATGACCGAGCGTCGGCAGCTTCGTCCCCGGTCCGACGCTGCCCAGCACCCAACGCCGTCGGTCCGGGGTGCTGGCAGCATCGGCCGACGCGCGAGCGATCCGCGCGGCGGCGACGGCGAGTTCGGTGATCCGGCCGGGGATGTCGTACTCGCCCAGAGCGGACAGGTTCGCGCCGAAGGTGTTGGTCTCCACCGCGTCCACTCCGGCGCTGAAGTAGGCGTCGTGGATGGCTCGCACCACGTCCGGACGGGTGACGCTGAGCACCTCGTTGCAACCCTCGAGCTGCTGGAAGTCGTCCAGGGCAAGGTCGTAACTCTGCAGCATCGTGCCCATCGCCCCGTCGGCGATCACGACGCGGCGACTCAGGGCAGAACGCAGGTCCTCGGGCACCCGTCGAGGATAGGGCGCCACAACCTGCCGCGTTCGGGTATCTCATGCACTCGTGGCCGTGAGCTGCCGCAACGAGCGGAAAACACCCCTGGTGCCCGGTCAGGTCGAGATGTCACGGGCTTTGGAGACTCGACCGGTGGAAGGAACGGTGGCGGTCAGCCAGATCCGCCGGACTAGGGTGGTGGCCATGGATCCGACGAGCCAGCGCGAGCTGCGTGACCTTCGTGACCCAGTGGTCGTGGCCGCGTTCGAAGGGTGGAACGACGCGGGCTCGGCGGCGTCGGCTGCGATCGACCACCTCGCGGAGACGTGCAATGCGGAGCTTGCCTTCGCCCTCGATCCGGACGACTTCTACGACTTCCAGGTGAATCGACCGCAGGCCGAGCTCGCCGAGGACGGGGAGCGTGCGCTGCTCTGGCCGACCACCGAGCTGCACATCGGCAGGCTGCGCTCGGGCCGGGATCTGTTGCTGGTCCGTGGTCCCGAACCGAATATGCGCTGGCGCCAGTTCGCGACGCTCGTGGCGTCGGCTCTCACCTCGGCGAACGTGACCCGCGTCCATCTGCTCGGTGCCCTGCTCGCCGACATCCCGCACACCCGGCCGATTCCGGTCTCCACGAGCAGCTCGACGGTCGCTTTGGGGGAGCAGCTGGGATTGCTGCCGTCCACGTACGAGGGCCCCACGGGCATCGTCGGTGTGCTGTCCGACGCCCTGGGCCGGATCGGCGTCCCGACACTCTCGCTGTGGGCGGCGGTGCCCGCGTACGTGGCGCACCCGCCGTGTCCGAAAGGTACGGTCGCGTTGCTGTCCCAGTTGGAGCGGCTGATAGACGCGTCGCTCGACTTCGGCGATCTGCCGGACATGGCGAAGGCCTGGGAACGCGGTGTCGACGAGCTGGCCGCAGAGGACTCCGAGGTTGCCGATTACGTCAGCAGTCTCGAGGCCAGCCAGGACGCGACCGAGCTCCCCGAGGCCAGCGGAGACGCGATCGCCGCCGAGTTCGAACGGTATCTGCGCCGTCGCCAGGGCGGTTAGCCAACGGAGTTGTCAGACTCTCAACTGGCTATGACCTGTTGAGACTCTGACCAGTCGGTGGGGGTGGGAGGTCAGTCCGCGACCAGGTCGCGGAGCTTGGTCACCATCGCGTCGGGGTCGTCGGCGGCAAACACCGCCGAGCCGGCAACGAAGGTGTCCGCGCCCGCAGCCTGACAGCGCTCGATGGTCTCGGCCGACACACCGCCGTCGATCTCCAGCCAGATGTCGCCGCCCGCAGCGTCGATCAGTTTCCGGGCCCGCTCGATCTTCGGTAGGCACACGTCGAGGAACTGCTGACCACCGAAACCCGGCTCCACCGTCATGATCAAGATCAGATCGAGCTCACCGAGCAGGTCCGCGTACGGCTCGACCGGGGTGGCCGGTTTGAGCGCCATCCCCGCGCGGGCGCCCAGGGTCCGGAGCTCGCGGGCCAGCCGGATCGGTGCTGCCGCGGCCTCGATGTGGAAGGTCACCGACTCCGCGCCGGCCTCCGCGTAGGCCGGCGCCCAGCGGTCCGGGTCATCGATCATCAGATGGATGTCGAGCAGGGCCGGGGTCGCCTTCCGGATCGACTCGACCACCGGTAGCCCCAGGGTCAGGTTCGGCACGAAGTGGTTGTCCATCACGTCCACGTGAACGCCATCGGCGCCGCCGATCGCCTCGATGTCGCGCTGGAGGTTCGCGAAGTCGGCGGACAAGATACTTGGCAGGATCCGGGTGACCACAACCCTGACTCTATCGAGGTCGGACGATCGAGAGCGGAACCATCAGCGCTTGCGCAGATAGGCGGCGAACAGCGCATCGGTGCCGTGCCGGTGCGGCCACAGCTGGAGGTAGTCACCGACGTAGGCATCCGCAACATCCGGCACGACCTGGCTCGCCGGTTCCACCCGCACATCGCCACGCTGCGCAACCACGGCCGCCACCACTTCCACGGTCTCGCGCCGGTGCGGCGAGCACGTCACGTAGGCCACCAGTCCTGCGGGCGTCGCGGCGTCCAGGGCAGAATCGAGCAGGGATCGCTGGAGCGGCACGAGGTCGTCGAGATCGGACGGTGTCCGGCGCCAGCGCGACTCCGGTCGTCGACGCAGCGCACCGAGTCCGGTGCAGGGCACATCGGCCAGCACTCGACTGAACGAGCCTCGGCGCCACGCCGGTCTGGTGCCGTCCGCCACGATGACGAGAGGCCTGGGCAGCGGGTACGCCCTGAGTGCAGCCCTGACCAGATCGGCGCGATGCGGGCTCAGTTCGGCGGCCATCAAGGGACCCTCGCCGGATCCGGCGAGGCCGGCCAGCAGAGCCGACTTGCCACCCGGACCGGCGCACAGGTCGAGCCACGGACCCGAGGGCGCCGGCGGTCGGGTCAGGCCCCAGGTGAGGAGTTGGGAACCTTCGTCCTGTACGCCTGCTCGACCCTGCGCCACCGCGTCCAGGTCGGCCGGATCGCCGGACCAGCCAGCCGCGTACGGCGACCAGGGGGTCGGAACAGCTCCGGCCGCGATCAGCTCGGACACCTCGGCCAACCCCGGTCGAACAGCCAGGGTGGGCACCGGAGGGACATTGTTCGCCTCCAGCGCCGACTCGAGCTCGGACTCGGGGAGCAGATCCGCATACGACTCGACGATCCACCGAGGGTGGGCGTGCCGGATGCCGAGACTGGTCAACCGGTCCTCGCCAGTGGTCAGCTCGGTGAGCCAGCCGTCTTCGTCTCGTTCGGCCACCCGCCGAAGAACCGCGTTGACCAGCCCTCGGACGCGCTGACCGACCGTGTCGACCGCGAGGTCGACCGTGGCGGCCACCGCGGCATGGGGCGGCACGCGCATCGCCAGGATCTGGTGCGTCCCGAGCCGCAGCAGGTCCACCACGGCAGGCTGGAGCGAGGTCAGCGACCGTCCGGATGCACGTTCGATCACGAGGTCGTAGGTGCCCTTCCAACGGCAGGTACCCGCGACCAGCGCGGTCGCGAACGCTGCGTCGCGGGCGGACAGGCGGCGCTCGCCGAGCAGCCGGCCGAGGACGAGATTCGCGTACGCGCCCTCGGCGTTGACCGCCCGGAGCGCATCGAACGCGAGTCGTCGAGCCCGATCGGGTGGGTGGGTCCGGCGTCGGCGCCCGGACTCGCGCCCACTCACGGCCTACGACCTGCCTCATCATCGCGCGAGTGCCAGCTAGGAAGCGCGAAGATCCGTGGCTTCCCGGCCGGAAGGGCATCTGGTCCGGGGCACCTGAGCCCGGCGGCCCGCTCAGGCACCGAAGCGGTCGTTCGGGGTCCAGGTGATGCCGCGGGCCCAGTCCGCAGCGGCCATCGGCTTCTTTCCTGGGGCCTGCACCTCACCGAGCTGAAGGGACCCGTCGCCCGTACCCACATGGAGCGAACGCTTGGTCACCGACACCGCGCCAGGGGCCAGATCGCCCGCCCGGTCGACGAGGGCGGAGTTGAGCTTGAACCGGTCCCCCCGGAAGGTGGTCCAGGCGCCGGGGGCCGGCGCAGTGCCTCGGATCAGTCGATCGAGCTCGGTCGACGGCCGCGTCCAATCGATCTCGGCATCCTCGACATTGATCTTGGGCGCAATCGTGACACCCCGCTCGGGTTGAGGGATGGCCTCCAGCCGCCCGTTCTGGATTCCGTCGAGCGTGTCGACCAGCAACTGTGCCCCGCTCACGGCGAGCCGGCCCAGCAGATCACCAGACGTGTCGGTCTCCTTGATGGGTTCGGTCAACGTGGCGAACACCGGGCCGGCGTCGAGAGCCTTCACGATCCGAAATGTTGTGGCTCCGGTCGTGGCGTCCCCGGCCAGCACGGCGTGTTGAACTGGCGCTGCGCCGCGCCATCGAGGGAGCACCGAGAAGTGCAGATTGATCCAGCCCCGTGACGGGATGTCCAACGCCACCTGCGGCAGCAGCGCGCCGTAGGCGACCACCGGGCAACTCTCGGGGGCCAGCTCACGAAGCCTCGACAAGAATGTCTCGTCACGAACGCTTTCCGGCTTCAGGACCTCGATCCCCCGCGCCGCGGCCCGCGCCGCAACAGGGCTGGGCCGCAGCGTACGTCCACGCCCACTCGGCGCATCCGGCCTGGTCACCACCCCGACCACCTCGTGGCGAGACGCCAGCAGAGCCTCCAGGCTGGGCAGGGCCACCTCGGGTGTGCCGGCGAAGACGATACGCACCGCAGGAGTGTACCCAGGCCGGCGACGGCGGCCTGGAAACCGAGATCCGCCGACCCACCGCGGTGCACCGCCGACGGGCGCGGCCCCTCGAGATCGAGGTCAGGCGATCACCACGGGATCCACCTGCACCCGCACCGCTCCTTCGCTCTTGCGGGCACTGCGAACGCCGAGCGCGCCTTTGACGGCGCCGACGAGGGCGTTTCGCCCGTCGCGCGGCGCGCGCAGCAGCAGCCGATGACTCGGCTCGACCGACCCACCCGCCGCCAACTCGACCGGGCCGAGGGCCTCGGCGCACTCGGGCAGGTCGAGCAGTTCGCGAACCTCCATCACGGCGCCCGAGGGTCCCTCGATGCTGACCAGCGTGACGGCAGGCGGGAATCGGGCCGCGGCGCGATCGGCGAACTCGCGTGCGGCGAACCCGGACGGATCGACTCGAACCAGGGCCTGGAGGGCCCGACCGGAGGACTCGCCCACCACCAGCACCGAACCGCCGTCCGCGCCCGATCGCACCAGAGCGGTCGCGTTCAGCCAGCGTCGCAGCGCCTCCTCGGCCGCCCGCAGATCTGCTCGCAGCAACAGCAGATGCGTGTCCAGCAGGACCGCCGCGGCATAGCCGCCCTCTGCCGTCGGCTCGGCTCCGGGGGTCGCCACGACGATGGACGGCCCGGCCGGCACCTCGTCAAGGATGTGTCCCCCGGACGAGCGGCGGCCCGGAGTCTGGGGGAAGGCCCTCCCGAGTTCCTCGGCGGTCCGGGTAGCCCCCACCACCGGGGCTCGGACCCGGCGTCCGTCGCAGATCGGACACTGCCACTCCCCCTGCACCCGGCCGCACCACGAGCAGCTCAGCACGGCTCCGGCGCCCGTGCCGGCGTCGACGCTCGACCCGCTGGACACGGGGCCGTCGCAGTCGCGGCAGTGGGCCGGTTCTCGACAGTCCTGGCAGACCAGAGCCACCAGGTAACCAGCCCGCGGCACCTGGATGAGGACCGGCCCCTGCGGAAGTGCGGACCGCATCAGCTCGAACACCTCGTGCGGCAGTCTTGCCTGCCGTGCCAAGGGGTCGCGGGCCAGCGCCCGATCGCTGTCCACGCTGATTCGGATGAGCGGCGCATGTCGGCGAACCTCAGCTCTCGGCATGGTCAGGTCGTGCAACCAGCCGCGGTCGACCCACTGCTGGACCTCGGCGGTCCGTGCATGGCTTGCGAACAGCACAGCGCTGCCGACCTGAGCGGCGCGGAGGGCCAAGATGTCGCGAGCGTGTGGATATGGTGACCGCTGCTCGGCCAGCAGGTCGTCGCCGTCGTCCCAGAGGGCGACCAGTCCCAGCTTGCCGACCGGCGCGAAGGCGGCCGCCCGAGTTCCGATCACAACCTGGACATCGCCTCGAAGAGCAGCCAGGAACGCACGGTACCGCGCGGCCGGGCCGGTCTCGGCGGTCAACACCGCGAACCGACCCACCCCCAGCCAGGTCTTGCACGCCTCGGTGAGCCCGTCCAGGTCGCGGTTGTCGGGCACCACCAGGATCGCTCCTCGCCCGCCGTCGACGCAGGACCGCGCGGCGCCCGCCAGACCGGCGGCCCAGTCGCCAATCCGGTCGGCGGAGGGGACGACCTGCCAGGCCGCCCGTGGGCCGAGCCCGTCTCGCAACGCATCGTAGAAACCCCGGCCGGACGGGTAGTCCTGGATCGGGGCGGTGATGGCTTCGACGTCGGCCGCCGGACGCAACTCGGAGCGGGCGGCCCGCTCGGTCGCGGCGTGCCGAGGCGGGATCGCCAGCCGCATCACGTCGGCGAACGTGCCCGCGTAGTGGTCGGCGACAGCGCGGATCAGGGCCGCCACCTCGGTAGTCAGCACCGGCTCGGACGACGTGACCTTGTGCAAGGGGGTCAGCGTGCCGTCATGATCACTCACAGCCAGCCGCTCGAGGACGAAACCGTCCCGCAACCGACCGGCGAAGCGGGCCCGCACCCGAGCGCCGGGCACGGCCAGCAAATCGTGGTCGGGGGTGACCGCGTAGTCGAACGGTCGATCCAGGTGGGCCAGCGAGACATCGAGCGCGACCCTGGCGACCGGCAACGCTGAGCTGGACTCGGGGCTGGCGGGCTCGGGGCTGTCGGGCTCGGGCACACCCGATGGTAGGCCGCCGGCACTGACAATTTGTCCCGGCTCGCGCCCGCGCAGCGCCGTCGAGACCCTGCCTTGCTCCCTCAGCTCGCAATCATCGTTCAGACCCGCGCCCGAGCGTCAGTCGGCGAGGGAGGTCAGAGCGGAATAGCTCGACTGGGCACCCGGACGGGTGGCGGCCAGCGCACCGGCCCGGGCCGCGAACCGAGCGGCGTCGACCAGCGAGTCGCCCGCCGCGAGTCGGTGAGCCAGCGCGCCGGTGAACGCGTCGCCGCTACCCGTGGTGTCGACGACCTCCACCCGGGTCGGCGCGATCGGCACGGCCCGTTCTCCTTCCACGGCGGTGCGGTCCAGGACCACGGCACCGTCGGCGCCCAACGTGACGACGGCCCGCGCCACCGGTAGCTCCGGCCACGCCGCCGGGTCGTCGGGCAGCGCGTCCACACCGAGCAGCAGTGCCGCCTCGCTGCTGTTCACCAGCAAGATGTCCGTCGACGACAACAGGTCGGCCTCCACAAAGGCGTACGGGGAGAGATTCAAGACCACCGTCGCACCCGCCGACCGGCCGGCCGCCGCCGCGGTCGAAACGGTATCGACGGGCACCTCCAGACACAGGCAGAGCACCGATGGCTGTCCCAACGCGTCGGTCGTCAGCTCCGGGGTCAACGCACCGTTGGCCCCGGGCGACACGATGATCGTGTTCTCCCCCGCGGCGTCGACCACGATCATGGCCGTACCCGTGGCGTGATCGGACAGCCGACGTACGCTCTCGACATCGACGCCTGAACGGCGGGCCTCGGCCAGCAAGAAGCTGCCGTGATCGTCCTCGCCCACCGCGCCGACCAGTCGCACCGTCGACCCCAGCATCGCCGCTGCCGCCGCCTGGTTGGAGCCCTTGCCGCCCGGCGCGACGACCAGTTCCGAACCGGCCAGCGTCTCACCGGGCGCGGGGAATCGCTCCACGCGCACGGTCAGGTCGGCATTCAGCGATCCAATCACGGCCACCTGGCCGGTCTGCTCAGCCATCATCACTTCTCCTCGTCGCCGACAGAGGATGGTATCGAGAGGGCATCCAGTGACGAACTCAGGCATAACGGCAGCACCGGTGACCGCGGTCGGATGGAGCGGTTCGTCACGGCCCGGCGCGGACCATGACCCGCGCCGCACCGCCCGACTCGAACTGGGGCCGGCTGATCCGGCCCCCGGCCGTTTGGGAGCCAGCCTCTGACACAGTGACGCCATGACCGACCCTGCGCCCACCTCGGACCCGGTCGAGGCGCTGAAGGACCGGCGACTGATGACATACCTGGCGGTGGCCATGGTGGCGGCCGGTCAGCCGGTGCACGAGATCGACGAGGATCTGGCGAGGGTTGGTGCACGGTTCGGCTATCCCGCGGTCCAGGTGGCGGCCGGTCCGACCACCGTGGTGTTGGCCCTGGGCCCCGGCGAGCCGGCCACTGTCGAGACGGTGAGCGGCGGGCTTCGACTCGACCAGGCCGCAGAGGTGCGGCTGATCCGTCGGCAGCTGCTGATCGACGAGATCGACCGCGACCAGGCACTCCGCCGGCTGACGTCATTGCGCGGCCGGCCCGAGCGCTACCCGCGCTGGCTGTCTGCCGTTGCCTGGGTGTTGGCCTCGGTAGGGATCGCGTTGATCCTGCAACCCGGCGCGGTCAACGTCGCGCTCACCGCCGTCGCTTCCGTGTTGGTCTTGGCGCTGGCCCGGCTCAGCTCGCGAGTCCGCGCGCTGGCCACTCTGCTACCCAGCGTGGCGGCCTTCGTCACGGGCTGTGTCGTGTTCGCCGCCGGCTCGGCCGGGTTCATCGACGGCGCACTGCGCACCCTGCTGCCGCCGCTGGCCATCCTGCTACCCGGCGCGTTACTCGTCACGGGTCTGTCGGAGATCGCCGCGGGCGCTATGGTCGCCGGCGTGTCGCGGGTCGGCTACGGGACCGTGCAGCTGTTGTTGTTCGTGCTGGGCATCCTGGCCGCCGCTGCACTGCTCCACGTTCCGCCGCAGACGCTGAGCAACATCCGGGTGGACGATCTGGGCTGGTGGTCCTTGCCCGTCGGACTTTTGTCGATCAGCGTAGGACTCTGCCTGATGGAGAGCGTGCGGCTCGCGCTGATGCCGTGGGTGATGGTCGTGCTGGTCGCCGCATTCGCCGCCCAGGTGTTCGGCCAGCAGTTGTACGGCGCGCCGCTCGGCGGGTTTCTCGGGGCCGTGGTCGCCAGCCTCGGCGCGTCGACGGTGGAGCTGGTCCGTCCGCAGCTGCCGCGGCTCGTGGTGTTCCTGCCGGCCTTCTGGATGCTGGTCCCCGGCAGTCTCGGACTGCTGTCGGTGACCGAGCTCGCCCTGGACCGCGGCGGCTCTGGCTTCGTCGTCGTCGAGCTCATCGGCGCGATCGCGCTCGGCCTGCTCGTCGGCTCGGTGCTGGCCCGTTCACTGCGCAGGCTGGTTCGAGGAGCCCAGTGCCCAGCGTGAGCACGAGACCTTCTCCGAGATCACCGCGAGACCTGGCATGTCGGCGTCGTTCGACAGACGCGTGGCTTGCCGAGTCGGTGCCCGAGCTCACTCGCCAACGACAAGCCTGCCCAGACGTCCACCAGGTTCGGCGGAGCTCGCGCTGCCGGGGACCGCGCTCGGTCGACAGGTTCGGGGTGACATCGACACCGCCGGTTCTGGCGCATCCACCGCGCGGCCGGCAGTGCTGCCGACGACGGCATCGGCTGACGATCACGGCCGCGGGTGGGCGTCGCATCACCCGCTGTGTGTGATGCGGCCCGACGACCCAGAAGGCATGATGTTGTCAACTGCCCGCGACGACCCTCCGGTGGGGTCGGGTCCTGCGCGCTCGCATCTCATTTTGGAGGAGACGATCTCGTGAACGACGTCGATGGTGTTGACGAACTGGGTCCGGTCGACTGGATCGTGGTCGAGTTCCCCGGCAGCCGGTTCAACGGCGAAATCGCCCCCGCGTTACGTGACCTGGTCGAACGAGGCGTGGTCCGGGTGCTCGACCTTCTCGTCTTGAAGAAGGATTCCGACGAGACGCTGGAGGCGTTCGAGCTCTCCGACCTGGACGACTCTGAACTGGGCGAGCTACGGACCTACGAATCCGAATTGGCGATGTTGCTCAGCGACGAAGATGTGACCGCAGTCGCCGCAGCGGTCGAACCCGGCAGCTCGGCGGCCGTGCTGGTCTGGGAGAACCTCTGGGCGGCGCCGTTCGCATCGGCGGTGCGTCGTTCCGGCGGTCAACTGGTCGCCAGCGGTCGGATTCCCGTCCAGGCACTCCTCGCCGCAATCGAAGCCGACGACACCTATCAAGCCGACGACGTCCCCGACGATGAAGACCCCGACCATGAAGACCCCGACAATGAAGACGTGGTCGCCGAGACGGCGACCAACCCGCTGCAATAAGGAGAAGGAGTCCGACATGCCCCTCGCCAGACGACGGATGCGCCGAGCCGGAGTGATCGGCCCCGCACCCGTGGCTCGCACCGCCGCCACCGTCGGCACCGCCGTTGTGGTCGCCCACGGCGTCAGGCGCCGCACCGACCGCCGCGACGACAGGCGAGACGACCGCAGGGATCGCCGCCGCTGACCGAGCGCCCGCGAGCCCTACTCGTCTCACGACCCACGGGGTTGAGCGGTGCGCCAGATGGCAATCATGATGCGGTCGTCCTGCCGAGGTTTCTGCAAGGATGTTGCCACGCCGTGCCACCACTGGCTCGACGAGACCACGGCCGACTCCGCGGTGTGCACGACGATTATTCACGACCTCCGAACCGGTCAATGGGCGATGCAGCGAGGTCGGGATCGAACTCCACGGCGATAACCTCGGAGTGCTGTGCGACATCACGTCGCTCCGGTTTTGCGGCTCAGCTGGGAGATCGGCCGGGAATCTCGTGCAGCGGTTGCGGATTGCCCGAGGAGGCTGCGCCCGAGGAGCCAGGTGAGAAGGTAGGAGACAACCAGCACGGTCGACGTCGCCAAGCCGAAGCGCAGCAGGAAAGCGTTACCGAATGGGTCGGCGAGCCGTTGCAGCACCACCGTGACGAGACCGCGAGGGTTGGTGACGACGTCCCAGGAGTTGAAGCGTGGAAAGCGCCCGAGGTAGATCCCGATCGCGCTGAGCACGAGCGAACTCACGGCTACCGCCCAGCCGACGACCCGCCCGGCCCGCGCCTCGACGACGTGGTGCACGACGAGCAGCGACGCCAACCCGAGGGCCAGACCCGCGGCGGCGAACGTGCCGATCAGCGCAGTGTCGAACCACAGCGGGGCGCCCCCGACCCCTTTGAGATGGATGAAGTCGGTGAGGATGTAGGGGGCGTTGGGCAAGAAGAGCAGCCAAGCCGCGGCGAGCACCCACAACAGTGGTCGCGGACCGCCGCGACCGTGGACGGCCGCGACACAGAGCGAAAGCACGAACGGAATCCAGGCTAGAAAGAGGTTCCAGGTGAGGAAGACAAAGGCAGGCTCGCGGACCCAGTCGATCCGGACCGCGAGCAGCCCGGCTGCAGCGAGGGTCAAGACGACGAGGACAAGCGCCAAAGCGGCGAGCCAGTAGCCGGGCCGAGGTCTCGAGGTGCGCGACCACATACCTCAACCCTAGGGGTCAATGCTGGGGGTTTCGCTCAGGTGACCTTTCGCACGCTGCCGCCCTCGGCGGCATGTCGCTCGAACACCTGGACTACCTCCTCCAACGGCAAGCCCTTGGTTTCGGGCAGGAAGCGCGTGACGAACCCTATCGCCAGGATGCACAAGACGGCGAAGATGACCATCACCCAGCTGAGGCCGACGGCCTTCTCCAGGGCCGGGTAGATCATGATGATGACGAAGTTTGCCAGCCAGTCCGTGCTCGCCCCGATCGCGGCGGCCCGACCTCGGACCGCGGTCGGGAAGACCTCCCCTTGGATCAGCCAGCCGGTGCCGCCGACGCCGAAAGCGAAGGAGCTGATGAACAACGAGTAGCCGATCATGACCATCACGATCTGCGGTGTGCCGGTGAGGAACGCCACGCCCGAGGCCGCGACCAGGATGAAGACCGCCATCCCGGCATACCCAGCCAGCGCCAACTTCCGGCGGCCCAATCGGTCGATGTAGCGGAAGGCGAAGAATGTCGCGATGACGTTGACCGCCCCCAGGATCGCCGCGGCCTGCAGGCCCGCCACGGCCGAATGGACCGCAGTGGCGCCCGGTCCCTCGAAGAAGCCGGTCAAGAGCTGCGGACCGTAATAGAACGGGACGTTGATGCCGGTGATCTGTTGGAAGACGAAGAAGACGCAAACCACCATCAACGCCCGCTTGACGCCACGGGTCCACTGGGACGTCTTCTGTTGCTGGTGCTCGACCTCGGCCAACTCGTCGGCCGTGCTTCGGATCTCAGCTTCCGACACGTCCATTCCCAGCAGACCCAACGCCTTCCGCGTGTCCGCAAAACGACGTTGCAACATCAACCAGCGCGGCGACTCCGGCATCCGAGCGCGGAGCACCACACCGACGATCGCGGGCAGCGCCCCCAGCCCCAAGATGATGCGCCAGTCTGCGCCGTACGCGGCGCCCGGGGCCAGCTTGAAGACGAGCAACGCGATCAGGTAGGAGACCAAGATGCCCACGGTGATCATCCACTGTTGGATGATGCTGAGTGAACCCCGGCGTTTCGAGGGGGCGAACTCGGCGATGTAGGCGGTGGCGATGGCTGAGTCCGCACCAACCGCCAGCCCGATCAGCGTGCGGGAGGCCAGTAGCATGCCGACATTGATGGTGACGGCGGAGAGGATCGCGCCAACCGCGTATATCACGGCGTCGGCGATGAGCAGGGACTTGCGTCCGAAGCGGTCGGTCAGCGGTCCTGCCACCAAAGCACCTACAGCGGCACCGATGGAAGCACCGGCGACCAGGTAGCCCAAGACGAAGCTGGAGAGATGGTAGGGGATGAACTCCAGCACCGACCCGATCACCGCCGTGTCGTAACCGAACAAGAACCCACCCACGCATGCCAACAGGGCGAGATACCAGTAGAACGACGACGCTGGCCGTGAATCCAGATCAGCGAGAATGTCGACCGCATCCTCCGGCTGTCCGGTCTCAGGAACCGTACTCATCTGCCCGCTCCAGCCCAGCTGCACCCATTCAACCGATTACTGATAGTTAAGCACACAATGTTTCGATGCGCCCGTCCAGTTGTCCCGATTCTCGAGGACCGCGAGTGGGCCGGTCCCCGCCTGACACTCGCCGCGAGGTCGTGCTCGCCGTGGCACTCAGGTGGCTCTTGCTCGATCCGCGCCCGTGGCTCATGACCAGGCGTGCGAACGGCTCCAGGCTGATTAGTGCCGGTCGGTGTCGGCCATCTGGGCGTCGCGAAGCTCGGCGTGCATGTCCCATGGTGCTTGGGGCAGGACGCTGCCCGTTTCGAGCAGCGACTTGAGGTTCGCCCCGACGGCTGACCAGCCGAACAGCGCCGCCTCTCGGTCACTGTCGTTCCTGAGGCCCTCGTGGATGACGGTGAGGCGGACGATGTCCGCATGCGGAGTGACGGTGAAGGTCACCGTGGTGGCGGGTGCGCTGGGATCGGTCGGCGAGCCGAAGGTCATCACGAGCCGGCGCGGCGGGTCCGCCTCGAGAATCTCACCGGCGACGTCGGCGATCCCGGAGCCGTCGATCCGTCGGTGTTCCCATCGTGCGCCGGGCTCCCACGTCGAGACGTTGCTGTGTCCCCAGTAGGCGGCGGTGAGATCGGCGTCGGTCAGTGCATGCCAGACCTCGCTTGCCGAGCTGCGGATGTAGGTGACGTAAACGTAGTCGGGCGAGGTCGTCATGGCGCTGGTCCCTTCGGCGGTGTGCTTGATGGTGGACAGGGCACGCAGGCGCGGCGCGTCGAAGCGACCGATCCACCGCTCTCGTGCCTCGTAGATGGGCACCGGGTTGAGGTAGTGCAACTTCTCCCTCCCCCGTCGCACGGTTGTGACCAGCGATGCCGCCTCGAGCAGGTCGAGGTGCTGGGTCACTGATTGGCGCCGCATGTCGACGGCGGCGCAGAGCTCGCCGAGTGTCTGGCCGTTGTGCTCACGCAGCCGATCGAGCAGCAGCCGTCGGGTGGGGTCGGCCAGTGCTTTGAAGACCCGATCGGCGTCGCCCGTCACAGATCAATCATGCAGGCATTTAGCTGCATATGCAAGACGCAGGGTGGCCAGGGCCGATACTGAACCCAGGGCTTGACAATCACCTGAGTGCGTACTCGCGGTGGATCAGGTGCGTTTCGTCGGCGTGGCCGCAGTCCGCGAGCTGGACCCGGGTGGTTTCTCACTGGCGGCCAAGATCAACGCGACGAACGTGAAGATGGCACTCGCGGCGTTGAGGGTGACGCGCGCCCAATGCCAGGTCTGGAAGTGGATGGCGGCTTGCCGGAGCGCGTCGGTCGAATGGACGGCAGCGCCCTCCACGAAGAGAAACCGGTTGAGGGGCCAGAAGTAGAGCATGGACACGAGCCCTTCGATGCCGATCATGACGAGGCTGGCCAAAACCCACCAGCGGATCGCACGCGATGGCCAGCAGACGGCGGTGGTGAGGACTCCCAGGGCGACACTGGCCATGCCGAATGGGCGAAAGTACTGGGCCGGGCCGGTGACGGCCATGAACCGAAGAGCTATGGCGAATCGTTCGGGCGCGTTGTGGAAGATGTTGGGATAGATCATGAACGTCTCGACCAGCAGACCGCCGAGCAGCAGCACCATGGTCCACGTGTAGATGATCAACATTGCGAGGCGTAGTCGGGTCCAGGTCTTCTTCTGTGCTGCCCTGGTGGACATCGGGTCTCCTCCTTGGCGGTCGTCTGGGGTGTGTGCGTTGGTGGGCCGCGTCGGGTTCGCCCGGTGCGCTGGTCAGCGGGTTGTCGGCGGATGGCCGCGTCGGCTCCGGACGTAGAGGATGGGAATCACGACGGCGCCGATCAGGGCTCCCAGGCCGGGTAGTGAGCCCATGAAGCTCCAAGAGAATCCGGCTGGACGTTCGGCGTTGTAGTAGGCACCGGCGAGGAAGCCGATGATGATCTCGATGATGAGTGCGGCGAGGTAACCCAGCAGAGCGCCGAGCGGCACCAGCGCGACCGTGACGCCGGGGCGAGGGCCGCGCTTGGCTGGCGAGGTTGGTGATGCCTTCTGTCGGTCGTTCATCGGTTCTCCTGGTGGGGTGGGACGGCCCGCTAGGTGGCTGGTGTCGAACGGGGCCTTCCTGGTGTTGGCTGTGCGAATCTGGAGGCGAGGTGATCTGTTACCTGCCTTCGGTCTGCCGGCCGTTTTGGCTGGTTCTGCCGGTGATCAGGCTTCGATGCCGGCCTGGACG
>JBBSQJ010000042.1:0-23125 GCA_038257965.1 Propionibacteriales bacterium | reverse complement strand
TGAGTCGAACGATGACGCTGCCGGCGGAGCCGGCCACGCTGAATTTCCAGACTCGTTACGACATCGAGGACTGTGGTCCAGACCCGTGCGACAACGCCTATGTCGAGGTCGACGACGGGTCCGGATGGAAGGCACTGGCCGACGTCGGCAACGTGATCACCATCCCGAGCGAGAACAACGCCATCAACGGGCTGGTCACCGACTGGACCAAGGCAACGTTCGATCTGTCCGCGTACGCGGGCCAGCAGATCGGGCTCCGGGTCCGCTACACCACAGACGGCGCGGCTGCGGGCAATGATCCGGATGTGGCCGACGGCATCTTCATCGACGCCATCTCACTCGATGCCGGGTCGACGAACCTCTTGACCGACGGTGCCGAGGACGGTGCCAACGGGTGGAGCCTGAACGGGTTCTCCGCCGTTGGCCAGACTCGGACGCTGGGGTACGACAACTACTACATCGCGTCCAACCGGACCTACACGTCCTACGACCGCTACCTGAAGACCGGGCCGTACAACTTCGGCTGGACCACGACCCGGCCGGACTGGGTCGAGCACTTCCCGTACCAAAATGGGTTGCTGATCTCCTACTGGGACACCTCCCAGACCGACAACAACACCGGTGTCCATCCGGGTGAGGGAGAGATCTTGCCGATCGACGCTCATCCGCGGGCGATCTTCCGGCTGGATGGGCAACCGTGGCGAGGTCGCGTCGGTCTGTACGACGCGACGTTCGGCACCCAGAAGGCGGACTCGTTCACCCTGCATGTCAACGGCCGGGCGAACTACATCCGCGGGCAGGCCGCGGCGCGCGTTTTCGACGACACGAAGTCCTACTGGGACTCTCGCAACCCGTACACCAGCGTCAAGGTGGCCGGGGCGGGCGTGACGATGCAGGTGCTGGAGCAGAAGGGCACCTCGATGAAGGTCCGCCTCGGCGTCAGCCCGTCGGCCTCGAGCGCGGTCGCGACCCGCTGAGCCAACACGCCTGAGTTCAGCACACCTGAGTTCAGCACACCTGGCCCGAGCAACGACCGCCTCAGGGACTCTTCGGAGTTCCTGGGGCGTTCGTGTGTTCCGGGCTGCTCAGCCGACGAGCCCAGCCGGGTGCGTGCTCGGGCACTAGTCCGATCGCCACGGCGTGGGCCGGAACAGCCTGCAAACTGGGGAACCGTTTCAGCAGGCGTAAGGCGACGGGCACGGAGTCTGTCTGCCCACTGCCGAGTGGGCCGCCGCCGACGATGAAGCGGTGGGCGAGGCGCTGGCCGAGCTGGGTGAGCGCGGTGGGGAGCCAGCGGCGCAGCTGCACCGCGGCCAGATCCAGGGTCCTCAGCCGACGATCCGCTAGCCGCGGTCCGACCCGGCGGGCGGCGGCGACCGCGTCCTGAATGGCGAGGTTGATACCGACGCCGCCGACGGGTGACATGGCGTGCGCCGCGTCGCCGATGAACAACAGGCCCGGTGCCCACCAGCGGCGGAGCCGGCTGATCTGCACCGACAGCAGCTTCACGTCGTCCATCGAGCTGAGCGCGGCGACCCGGTCGGCCAGCCACGGGAGCGCATCGACCAACCGGGAGCGGAACGCTTCCAGCCCGGCCGCTCGCAGTTCGGCGTCGGTGCCCTTCTTGATCAGGTAGCCCAGCTGGAAGTACTCGCCGCGATCGATCAGAACGATCATCGCGCCGCCGGTCAGCCGACCGAGACCACCGGCAGGGTCGTCCTCGTTGCGGGGGAGCCGGAACCACAAGACGTCGATCGGCACCCCGAAGTCGCGCGGACGTCTGGCGACCGCCTCGCGCACGGACGACGTACGTCCGTCGCAGGCGATGACCAGATCTGCGTCGAGGTGATGCTCTGCGCCGTCCTGTCGATAGCGGACCCCGCGAACGCCGTGAGCCGACCCGAGCACCGCCACTGCCTCGGCGCCCATCAGCAGCCGGTGGGTCGGCTCGGCGCGACAGGCCTCGGCGACAAGATCGAGGAAATCCCACTGCGGGACGAGGGCGATGTGCTTGTGCGGGCCGGGAAGGCGGCTGAGGTCGGCGAGGGGAAAGTGCCCGGCGTCCAGATCGACGCCCGCCTCCTCGAGATAGCGAGCCGGCAGCCGGGCGAACGCGACGCCCAGCCCCAGCTCGTCCAACAGGGTCAGCGTCGAGGCGTGCACGGTATCGCCACGGAAGTCGCGGAGGAAGTCGCGGTGCTTCTCCAGCACGGTCACCTCGACCCCGGCTCGCGCCAGCAGCAGGCTGACGATCATGCCCGCCGGGCCGCCGCCGACCACGACACACGTGCCCGGCGTCCCCCTGGCCCGTCCTCCGCCCACAACCGCGACCTTAGTCTCCTGAGACACACGGACGGAACCGGTCGGCAGCCTCGCTGCCGACCAGTTCCGTCCCGTCTGCGATACCCGAGTGGAGCGACTACTTCTGGTAGCCGACGTCCTCCCACTTCGGCTGGTTGACCAGACCCACCGCCCCGTAGTTGGCGAGCTTGGTCTTGACCGCGATCAGTTCCGGACGCTGGTAGAGCGGGATCGTGTGCACGTTCTCCCAGAGGATGGCGCTGATCTGGTTGGCCATCTCGATCCGCTTGGCCTGGTCCGCCTCCGTCTTGATCTTCGTGGCCAGATCGTCGACCTCGGGGAGCGAGAGCTGGGCGTAGTTGCTCTCCGACCCGGTGCCGTACAACTGGTTGATGTTGTTGAACGGGAACGGGGTCCCGACCCAGGTGAAGGCGATCAGCTCGAAGGAGTGGGAGGACAAGGTGGTGTTGAACTTGTCCGGCGGCACCTGCACGATGTCGACCTTGATGCCGACGTCCTTCAGCTGATTCTGCGTCTGCAAGGCTTCGTTCTGCGACGCTGGAACACCGTCGAGCGCGGAGAACTTGATCTCCAGCGGCTTACCGTCCTTCGCCCGCATACCGTCCGAACCGGCGGTCCAGCCGGCGGCATCGAGGGTCGACTTCGCCTTCTCGACATCGAAGTTCAGCCCGGTCTTGGCCGCCGAGTCCTGGTAGCCCTGCTGATTCTCCAACAGGATGAGGTTGTTCAGCTCGCGGGCCGGCCAGTCGATGCCCGCCAGATCCGACGACGCGATGGCGATCCGGTCCAGACCGAGGACGATGGCTTGTCGGACGGCCTTGTCGGTCAGCGCGCCCGCCTTGCTGTTCACCGTGATCTGGCGCCAGTTCGGTCCCGCCGCCTTCCGGATGGTGCCGTCGGAGACGCCGGAGGCAAGCTTGAAGCCGTTCGGGTCGGGCCCGACATCGAACGAGTCGATCTCGTTGTTGACGAACGCATTCGGCGTGGCGTCGGTCGCGACGACCCGGAAGCTGATCTTGTCGAGCAGCGGCTTGTCACCCCACCACTTGTCGTTCGGGACCTCGGTGACGACCTTTTGTGTCTGGTCGACGCCCTGGACCTTGAACGGGCCGGAGAGCCAGGCATTCTTCAAGGTCTTCCAGCCGTTGTTGAACGTGTCCGCATCCTTGATGCTGTCCGCCTTGAGCACCGGTCCCCAGGGGGCCTGCCAGTCGTTGTAGGTCGACTTGAAGGTGAGGGTCACATCGAAGTCGTCGACGGTCTTGATGTCGGCGATCTGGTCGAAGCCGTCGGTGCTTGCGCAGTTGAACTTCTTGTTCTCCCCGCTGCAGGCTTTCCACATCGCGGTCATGTCGGCGCCACTCACCGGAGACCCGTCACCCCACACTGCCTTGGGGTTGAGCTTGAACTCCACCACGGTCGGCGTCACGGTCTTCACCGTTGTCGACTCGACGAAGTTGGGGTTGGGTGTCGGCACGCCCTTGGCGTCGAACAGGAAGAAGTTCGGCAGGAGTGCGTTGCGGATCCCGGTCAGTTCGTTGTTGTTGCCGTCGATGTGCAACGGATTCCAGTTGGTGCCCAGGTCGCTGACGGCCAGTCGCACCTCACCACCTTGTTGCAGGGTTGCACGATCCTGTGGATTGATGTCCACGGCCGTAATGGGGGCGAGAGTCGGTTCGTCGGTCGCCTGGCCGCCTGGGGCTTCACCACTTCCTCCGCCGCCGCACGCGGCGAGAACCAGTGCACCGGCCAGGAACGGAGCGGCTAGCAGTCTGCGCGCCTTCACATGTCCTCCAAAGTGTGTCGATTGCCCCGGAGCGGGGCGCCGAACATGAAAGAAACCTTACGATCGGGTCTCAGGTTTCCAGCGTCGACCATCAGTCACATCCTGCTAACGATGCGCGCCGACAACCTCCCGCTCAGCTCAAACGACCACCACCTCCTCGTTGTAGTGGCACGCCGATGTGTGGTCGGTACGGACCGCCTCGGCAGAGGACGAGGTGGTGGACACCTGTCGCAGCTCGGGGATCTCCTCGATGCAGCGCTTCTGCTGCGGGTCGGTGAGTGTCGGGAACTTCTGGCATCTGGTCCGGAACCGGCATCCCGAAGGCGGGTTGGCCGGACTCGGCAGATCTCCGGTGAGGATGATCCGTTGCCGGGAGCGCTCCTTCACCGGATCCGGAATGGGAATGGCCGACAGCAGCGCTTGGGTGTACGGGTGGGTCGGATGGTCGTAGACCGTGTCGACCTCTCCGATCTCCACGATCTTGCCGAGGTACATCACGGCGACCCGATCGGCGATGTGTCGGATGACTGCCAGGTCATGCGCGACGAACAGGTACGACAGGTCCAGCTTGGACTTCAGCTCGTCGAGCAGGTTGATCACACCGGCCTGAATCGACACATCGAGAGCGGACACGGGCTCGTCCAGCACGATCAGTTTGGGCTCCAGCGCGAGAGCCCGGGCGATGCCGATCCTCTGCCGTTGGCCACCGGAGAACTGCTGCGGATAGCGATCGGCGTGCGACGGTTCGAGTCCGACCAGGGTCAGCAGCTCACGGACGCGGTTCTCCATCCTCACCTTGCCGTAGGAGAACACTCCCATGGGTTCGGCGATCAGATCGAAGACCGGCATCCTCGGATCGAGCGAGGCCATCGGATCCTGGAACACCACCTGCAGGTCTTGGCGCATCGCCTTGCGGTCCGCTCTGCTCATCGTCGAAACCTCGCGGCCGAGCACGTCGATCCGGCCGCCGGTCGGCGCCTTGAGGTGGAGGATCTCCTGCAGGGTGGTGCTCTTCCCGCATCCTGACTCGCCGACCAGACCGAGGGTCTCGCCTGCGACGATGTCGAGGTCGATGCCGTCCACGGCATAGACGGTCCCGACGCGGCGCCGGTAGATGGCTCCTTTCATCAGCGGGTAGTAGCGCTGCACCTGCTGCAGTCGCAACACCGGTTCGCGGTACTCCCGGGGCACCCGCTCGAATTCTGACGTGGCGACGGCCGGGATCGGGAAGATCTGATCGTACTGGAGGTTTTCTGCGGCGATCCGGGCCGAGTAGATGCAGGCAGCGACATGGTCGGGCTGGTCGGTCGGAGCCAGGTCCGGCTCCGCGCTGATGCAGGCATCGGTCGACATCGGGCAGCGCGGCGCGAACGGGCACCCGGGCGGGAGGTTCACCACCGACGGCGGATTTCCCTCCAGCGTGGCAAGCGCCTTCTTCTCCTTCGCGTCCAGCCGAGGGACGGCGCCCAGCAGCCCGATCGTGTACGGCATCCGCGGGGAGTAGTAGATCTCGTCGACGCTGCCCTGCTCGACCGGACGGCCGGCGTACATCACCGTCACCCGATCCGCGATTCCGGCCACGACGCCGAGATCGTGAGTGATCATGATCATGGCGGCACCGGTCTCGCGCTGCGCCGTCTTCAGCACCTCCAACACCTGCGCCTGGATGGTGACGTCGAGGGCGGTGGTCGGCTCGTCGGCGATGATCACATCGGGATCGTTGGCGATCGCCATAGCGATCATGGCACGCTGCCGCATCCCGCCGGAGAACTCGTGCGGGAAGGACCGCACGCGCACCTGTGGATTCGGGATTCCGACGAGATCGAGCAGTTCCACCGCTCGCTGGGTGGCGACCGCGCGGCTGACGTTGTGGTGCACCTGGACGGCCTCGACGATCTGATCGCCGACGCTGTAGACCGGGGTGAGCGCCGACAGTGGATCCTGGAAGATCATCGCCAGCGACTCGCCACGGATCTTGGAGAGCTTCTCGTCGTTCAGCCCTAACAGTTCGTCGCCGTGCAACGTGATCGAGCCGGTGATCTTCGCGGTCTTCGGGTGCAAGCCCATCACGGCCAGAGACGTCACCGACTTGCCGGAGCCCGACTCGCCGACGATCGCCATCGTCTCGCCCGCGGCGAGGTCGAAGCTCAAGCCACGCACGGCCTTGACCAGCCCGCCTTCGCTGGGAAACGTCACATGCAGGTCGCGGACGCTCAGCACCGTGCCGGAGGTCGTCCGTCGGACCTTGCCGGCCGGCGAGGCTGCGGTGGTCACTGAGCAGAACCCCCTGAGGCCGAGCTGGGATCGAGTGCGTCGCGCAGGCCATCGCCGACCGCATTCACGCTCAGCACCAAGATCACCACCGTGATCGCGGGGCCGGTGAACAGCCACGGGAAGCTGTTGACTTGTCGTGATCCTTCCCCGAGCAAGGTGCCCAGCGACGTGTCCGGTGCCTGGACACCGAACCCGAAGAAGGAGAGCCCGGTCTCGGCCAGGATGGCGGCGCTCACATTGAGCGTCGCATCGATGATCAACAAAGACGAGATGTTGGGCAGGATGTGCCGGAAGATCGTCTTGGGGGCGGCAAGCCCCATGAACTTGGCGGCGTGGACGTACTCGCGCTCCTTGACCGACATGGTGAGGCTGCGTACCACCCGAGCGGACAGCATCCATCCGAACACCGCGAGCAGCACGACGAGCAGGAGCCAGCCGTACGGGCCGTGCCCGGCGCCGGTGCTGATCACGGCGATCAGCAGGAAGGACGGGATGACCAGCAGCAGGTCGATGATCCACAAGGCGACCCGCTCGAACCAACCGCCGAAGTACGCCGCGAAGGAACCCACGATCGACGCGATGCCGGTAGAGAGGATCGCCACCAAGAAACCGATCAGCAACGACTTGCGTAGGCCACGCAATGTCAGCGCCAGCATGTCGCGGCCGCTCTGCGTGGTGCCGAGGAGATGCCGATCGCTCGGCGGCTTCAGGTAGGCGCGTCGATCGACCTGATCGTAGCTCCACTGCGTGAGGTACGGACCGATGATCGCGATGATCACGAGCGCGACGATCACGATCAGCCCGACGACCGCGGTCTTGTTGCGCAGAAAACGCCGGCCGATCAACCTGCGCCGGGTGAGACGCTTCGGCTCCCCGCGGCGTGGGGTCGGTTCCTCCAGCGGGGCCTCGGTGGAGACCTCCATCAACGGTTCGGCCATGGTCGGGACTCCTAGCTCAGCCGGACCCGAGGGTCCAAGATGGCCACAGCGATATCGGACAAGATCGCGCCTACCAGCACGCAGGCCCCGCTGAAGGCCACCACGGCCACGGTTCCGTTCACGTCTTGCTGAGTGATGGTTGCGACGCCGTACTCGCCCATGCCGTGGAAAGCGAACATGATCTCCATGAACGTGGCGCCGGTGAACAGGGTCGCGATGCTGAACGCGAAGTAGGTTCCGGTCGGGATCAGTGAGGTGCGCAGCGCGTGCTTCATCACTGCCTTGGACTGCCGCAGACCCTTGGCTCGGGCCGTGCGGACGAAGTCCGAGCCGAGGGCATCCAGCATGAGGTTGCGCTGGATGCGGCTGAAGAACGCCCCGTTGATCAGGATGAGGGCGAACGTCGGGAGTATCAGATGTTGCAACCGATCGATGAACGTGGCGCCGAAGAAGTCACCGTGCGAACCCGTCTCGCCGACGAACTCGAAGACCCTCACTCCTGTGGCGTTGTTGAACTTGGTGGCCCAGACCTGCAGTACGCTCGCGATGACGAAAGCCGGCACGGACAAGACGAACAACGACAAGACGGTCGCGGTCCGGTCGGAGAGCTTGTACTGCCGGGTCGCGGTCCACGCACCCAACGCGACGCCGATCGCCGTGCCCACGAGGGACCCGATCGTGATCAACCGAAGGCTGACCGGGATTCGTCGAGCGACTTCGGCATTGACGCTGCCGCCTTTGGGCGCCTCGCCCCAGTCCCAGTGCAGGACAACATCGGTGAGCCAGGTCCAGTAGCGCTCCAGCAGCGGGGCCTGGTCGCTGAGGTTGCGCGACCGCAGATTCTGCTCGATCGATACGGGGTCCAGCGGTGGATTGACGAGCTCGTACAACTGGCGTGGGTGGAGCTGGGTCGCGGCGAGGAGGTAGCTGAGGGAGACCGCGATGAAGAGCAGGACGACGTAATTGAGCGTGCGGCGCACAACGTACGTCCCCATTCGCCCCGCCTCTCTGGCAAGCGACCGGCCCCTGACCGCCGGTGACAACCATGGACTCTAACTCCGAAGCTGAGAGTTTCACCCACCGAGGGGCGATTCTTCACCGAGCCGCAACGAAACGACGGTAGAAAGCGGCGTGTCGCCGGGATGCGACGAACAACTTCTCGCGACAGGCCGGGCCCGACCTCTCATCTCGACAGGCCCGATCTCAGATCCAGCTGCGCAACCACATTCGTGCCAACCACTTCGAGTGCGGCAACACCTGATCGGTGAGGATGGGATAGAGATACGCGAAGTCGGCACCGACCAGCGCAACGTAGGCGCCGGTCAGGATACCGCCGATCATCCGCCGGTCGGTCGGCTCGCCCGGTCCGAGGAGTCGACCCAGGCACAAGGCGACAGCCATCACCGAGAACGGGATGATGACGATCGCGTAGAAGAAGAAGAGCGGGCGGGCTTCGTAGGCGAACCAGGGCAACCAGCCGGCGAGGACCCCGACCACGGGGATACCGAATCGCCAGTCTCGCGCGCCGATCCACAAGATGAGCGCCGCGACCAGGGCGAACACCGCACCCCACCACAGCGCGGGTGTGCCGATCGCGCTGATCACGCTGAGGCACTTCTCGGGGCCCACGCAGCCGCCGGTGCCCGGCTGGATGTCGTTCACGGCGTCGACGCCGAGCGGTCGGGCGAGCACCAGCCAGCCGATCGGGTTGGCCCGGTAGGTGTGCTTGGCATTCATGATGAAGTCGCCGGTATGGAAGTTCCAGATGTCGTGCTGGTAGTGCAGGAAGGAGGCGAAGGCCTTGCCCAGAACCCGGGACGTCCCCGCCTCGGGATGGTCGGCTCCCCACTGCCGGTCGTACCCACCGCTCGTGGCGAACCAACCGGCCCAGGTGAGCACGTAGACGGCGGCCGAGAGCACCACCAGCGAGACGAAGGCAGGCACTCCGTCTCGGATCAGCGCCAGGCCGGTGCGCCGGCCCGCGCCGGCGACCCGTCGCGCGCCCAGGTCCCAGGCCAGGGACAGCAGGGCGAAGGCCGCGATGAGGTAGAGGGCGTTCCACTTCGTGCCCAGCGCGAGGCCGAAGCACAGGCCGGCCGCGATCCGCCAGGGCCGGACGATCAGCGCCGGACCGAACTTCCCGGCCAGATCTGGTGCCCCGACGGACACGAGATGGTCGGCCAGTCTGTTGCGGAACCAGTCCCGGTCGGCGGCCAGGCACGCCACGGCGGCCACGACGAAGAAGGCGAGGAAGATGTCGAGCAGGGCGGTTCGTGACATCACGAAGGCCAGCCCGTCGAAGGTCAGCAGCAGCCCGGCGATCCCGCCGATCAGCGTCGAGCGGGAGACCCGTCGGACCAGTCGGATGGTGACCAGGATCAGCAGCGTGCCGAACACGAGCGGGGCGAACCGCCAGCCGAAGGAGTTCATCCCGAAGATGGCCTCGCCGGCCGCGATCAGCCACTTCCCGACGGGCGGGTGGACGATGAACGCCGCCGTCTGCTGCATCACGTCGACGGTCCCGGCCACGATCGAGGCGTTGGCGTCGTCGGGCCACTGCCGTTCGTAGCCGAACCGAAGGAGGGAGTAGGCGTCCTTGGCGTAGTAGGTCTCGTCGAAGACCAGCTTGTTCGGGTCGGCCAGCCCGATCAGGCGGATCACGAACGCGATGGCGGTGATGGTCACCGTGACCAGCCAGCCGGTCAACCGGTCGGTCATCGGCGGCACCCGCAGCCGGTCGAGGGTGCTGGCGCTCGGGTCAGGCTGGACTGGCTTCAGTCGTGGGACCAGGGTCTTGAGGGAGCCTCTGCGGGCAGGCTCGTCGGCGACAGGTAGGACCGCCGCTTCGTCGAGGAGCTCGCTTGGCACCGGCACATCCTAGGTGCTGAGCAGGTGCGTCCCGCCGTGCAGCAGCGGTTCGGCGCTTCGGCGCCCGCACCCCGGAAAGTGTGCAGTTCCTACATCGACACGCCGGACGAAATTGCCACAAGTGCACAGTTTCCACAGTGGGGAACGGGCCTCAGCGGCCAGCGGCCGGCTAGCGGTGTGGTTAGTTGTGGCTAGCGGCGCTTCAGCGCCTCGGCGTACAACGCGTTCTTCGGCAGACCGGTGCGCTCGGCGACCTCGCCGACGGCCGTCTTCAGCCGCATTCCTGACGCCAGGAGACCGGCGACCTCGGCAACCGCGGTCTCCAGGTCCGTCCCGGTGGCCGGCGAGCCTGCCACGACCAGGGTGACCTCCCCGCGTACGCCCTCGCCGGCCCAGGCGGCCAGTTCGCTGAGCGGGCCGCGCACGACCTCCTCGTAGGTCTTTGTCAGCTCCCGGCACGCGGCCGCCGCCCGATCGTCGCCGAAGGCCCCGGCCTGCGCGCGTAGCGTCTCCGCCGTCCGATGCGGGGCCTCGAAGAACACCATGGTGCGTTGCTCCGCGGCCAGCTGCGCCAGCCTCCTGGCGCGCTCGCCGGGCTTGCGCGGAAGAAACCCCTCGAAGCAGAACCGATCCACCGGCAGGCCGGACACGGCGAGCGCGGTCAGCACCGCCGACGGCCCGGGGATCGCGGTGACCCGGATCCCGGCCTCGACGGCAGCCCTCACGATGCGGTACCCGGGATCCGACACCGAGGGCATGCCGGCGTCCGTCGCCACGACCACTCGGGCTCCGTCCTGCAGCGCAGCCACCAGCTCTGCGGCGCGAGCGGCCTCGTTGCCTTCGAAGTAGGAAGTGATCCGGGCTCTGGTCGACACGTCCAGGCGATCCAGCAGCGCCCGCAGACGCCGGGTGTCCTCGGCGGCGATGACGTCGGCGTCGGCCAGCTCGGCCCGGAGCCTCGGGGAGGCATCGTCGGCCGAGCCGATGGGCGTGGCCGCCAGCACCAGCACACCGTTGCGTCCAGCCTCGACCCGCGACACCGGACCAGCGTGCCAGAGCCGTCGGCAGCCCCGTCAGCACGGTGGTCGGAAGGGGTCCGCGGAGATAACGCGGACCAATCGACTTGCAGGCAACTCGTCGACGCGCAGAGTCCGGCGCCGGTGGTTGCGGCCATCATTTTTTTTCCGCCAACTCCCAGTCTCAGTAGAGTCCGGGACATGTCGCGCGAACTGCCGCCGGTGCCAGAGTCCCTGCCTGGACCGGTCGTCGACACGCACTGCCATCTGGACGCGACCGAGGAGTTCTCCGGTCTCGATCCGCAGCGGGCACTGGACGACGCCACGGGCGTGAACGTCCGTCGGCTCGTTCAGGTGGGCTGCGACGTGGAGAGCTCGCGCTGGGCGGTGGCGGCAGCCCGGCGCTGGGACAACGTGGTGGCGTCGGTGGCGATGCACCCAAACGACGCGGCGCGGCTTGGTCCGGACCTGCCTGCTGCGCTGATAGACATCGGGCGGCTTGCGTCCGATTCACGCGTCCGTGCGGTCGGGGAGACGGGGATGGACTTCTACCGCACCCGCGACACCGAGGGACATCGAGTTCAGCGGGAGAGCTTCGCCGCTCATATCGCCGTGGCCAAGACGCACGACAAGACGCTCGTCGTCCACGACCGCGACGCGCACGACGCCATCCTCGACGTGCTCGATGCGGAGGGAGCGCCGGACCGGATCGTGATGCACTGCTTCTCCGGCGACGCGGTGTTCGCCCGAGCGTGTCTGGATCGCGGAGCCCACCTCTCCTTCGCCGGAACGGTCACGTTCAAGGCCAACGAACACCTCCGTGACGCGTTACGGGTCGCTCCCCGCGACCGGATCGTGGTGGAGACCGATGCGCCCTACCTGACCCCGATGCCGTTCCGCGGCCGGCCGAACGCTTCCTACCTGATCCCCCACACCGTGCGGTTCATGGCCGACGTCTTGGAGATGGACCTGCCGGAACTGTGTGCTGCCCTGGACCGCAATGCCGACGCGGCCTTCGGTGGCTCCTGGTGAATCCTGCTGAGGCGGTGGGCTGACGTGGAGTTCGGGGAAGTGCTTCGCCGACGACGAAGCGTCCGCCGTTTCGACCCGGATCGGCCCGTCACACCGGAGGTGTTGCAGCGGATTCTGGGCGCGGCGCTCCGGGCGCCGTCCGCCGGTCACACTCAGGGCGTGACGCTGCTCGCGCTGGACCGGGCCGAGCACGTGGCCGCCTACTGGCGAGTCACCGCCGATGATCCTGGCGACGCCGACGACCCGTGGTTGCGCGGGATGCGCACCGCGCCGGTTCTCGTCACGGTGTGGACCAGCGAGCGGGCCTATCTCGACCGTTACGCCGAGCCCGACAAGGGCTGGACGGACCGGGACGAGAACCGCTGGAGCGCTCCCTACTGGTACGTCGACGCGGGCATGGCCGCCATGAACGTGCTGCTGGCCGCCGTCGACCAGGGGCTCGGGGCCTGCTTCTTCGGAGTGCCGACCGACCGGCGAGACGAGGTCCGCCAGCGGTTCGCCGTGCCGGCCGATCAGCTCAGCGTGGGGGTGATCGCCCTCGGGCACCCCGCTGGCGGCAGTCGTGGATCCGCGGCGAAGCGCCCGAAGCTCGCCCAGGACGTACGCATCCGAAAAGGCATCTGGACTGTTCACGAGGGTCACGAAAGTCCCTGACATCTGCGATGATGGCAAGGATTTTGGGGTGCGTCGCGGAAACCGTTATGATTCCGTGACCGATGCGACCGGTCCTGGTGACCGTCGCGACACCGATTGGTCCGCGGACGTCAGGCGGACCCCTGTGGGGAGTGCTAGTGCGCAAGATCATCCCGGTAGTTGCTGCCGGAGTCACGGCCTTGGCCGTGGCCGGGGGCACGTTCGGCTACGTGATCGCCAACAAGGATGTCGTCTTGGCCGTCGACGGGGCGTCCACAGAGGTGGCGACGACCGCCGGGACGGTCGGCGAACTGCTCGCCGACGAAGGAGTCACGGTCGGGGACCGTGACGTCGTGGCGCCGTCCCTGGACAGCAAGGTGACCGACGGCACCCGGGTCGCCGTCCAGTTCGCTCGTCAGGTCACTGTGAACGTCGACGGCAAGAGCCAGACATTCTGGACCACGGCGACCAACGTCGACCAGGCGCTGACCGGTCAGGGCATCGCGGCGGAGGGCGCCAAGCTCTCCACCTCGCGCAGCACGAGTATCGGACGCCAAGGCCTCACCTTCGATGTGGCCACCCTGAAGACCGTGACGATCAAGTTCGCCGGTCAGGCCAAGAAGGTCGACACCACCGCCACGACGGTCGGTGGAGCGCTCAGCGCAGCTTCGATCACCGTCGACGGCGACGATCTGGTGAGCGTGGACCGCTCCGCGCCGGTCAAGGACGGCTCGACGGTGACGTACACCAAGGTCGACGCCAAATTGGTGACCAAGAAGGAATCCATCGCGTACCAGACGGTGCGCAAGAACTCCTCGCGAATCGCCAAGGGCAGGGTCGTCGTCGATCAGAGCGGGAGGTCCGGCAGCAAGAAGGTCGTGTACCGCGAGGTTCGCCACAACGGCAAGGTGACGTCCCACAAGGCGGTCAAGACGACCGTGACGTCGAAACCGACCACACGGGTCCTGCTGATCGGCACCAAGAAGAAGGCGGCCTCGTCCCCGGCTCGCTCGTCCTCGGGTCATTCGTCCGCGGGTCGCTCGTCCTCGGGAGGCTCGTCGTCGAATTCCAGCGCGCCGTCGGTGGCGTCGGGCAGCGTCTGGGACAAGCTCGCGCAATGCGAGTCCGGCGGCAACTGGCACATCAACACGGGCAACGGCTACTACGGCGGGATCCAGTTCAGCCTGAGCACCTGGCGCGCGTACGGCGGCAGCGGGTTGCCGAGCAACCACAGCCGCGAGCAGCAGATCGCGATCGCCAAGAAGGTGCAGGCCGCTGCCGGCTGGGGACAGTGGCCAGCCTGCTCCCGCAAGATCGGCCTGCGGTAGCGACTCGTGAGAACCTCAACTGGCTATGACCAGCTGAAATTCTGACAAGTCGGTAGAATGACGCGCGCCCTCTAAGCTGCGAGCCGTGACGGACTGCGGCCTGCTCGATCCCTCGTCGATCCGGGCTCTCGCCGCCCGACTCGAACTGCGACCCACCAAACAGCGCGGTCAGAACTTCGTCGTCGACGCCAATACCGTGCGCCGCATCGTGGCCACCGCACAGGTCGGTGCGGACGACGTGGTCCTGGAGGTGGGTCCCGGTCTGGGATCGCTCACCCTCGGGCTGCTCGAGACAGGCGCCCGGGTGGTGGCGGTCGAGATCGACCAGCGGCTGGCGACGACGTTGCCCGAGACCGCCCTGGCCCGACTGCCCGAGCGCGCCGGTGCCCTCAGCGTCATCGCCGGCGACGCCATGCGCATCGAATCCCTTCCCGCGCCACCGACGGCCGTCGTGGCGAACCTGCCCTACAACGTCGCCGTCCCGATCCTGTTGCACCTGCTGGCCCGCTTCGACTCCTGGTCGAAGGGCCTGATCATGGTGCAGGCGGAGGTCGCCCGACGCCTCGTCGCCGGGCCCGGCAGCAAGGTCTACGGGATCCCGTCGGTGAAACTCGCCTGGTACGCGGAGTCGGCCTGGGCTGGGAGCGTGTCGGCGTCGGTCTTCTGGCCGGTGCCCAACGTCGAGTCGGGCCTGGTCATGATCCGCCGTCGGCCGACACCACCAACCTCGGCGAGTCGAGCGGACGTCTTCCGCGTGATCGACGCCGCATTCGCTCAGCGACGCAAGATGTTGCGCTCCGCCTTGGCTGCGTTGGTCGGATCATCGAGCGCAGCGTCGGACGTGCTCCGGGCAGCAGGCGTGGATCCGCAGGCCCGGGGGGAAGTGCTCGCGATCGCCGATTTCATCCGGATCGCCGAGCAACTGACCCTCCGGGTGGACCCGGCCCGACCCTGATCCTTCAGACCACTAGCCTCGATTCGTGGTCTCACCCGTCCCGCCGACGTCAGACAGCGTCCGGGTCCGGGTGCCGGCGAAGGTCAATCTCGCGCTCAAGGTCGGTCCGCGTCGCCGCGACGGGTTTCACCCGTTGGCGACCGTCTACCACGCGGTCTCGTTGTTCGACGAGGTCACGGTGAGTCATGCCGAGCCCGGTCACTTCAGCGTGACTGTCACCGGTGAGGGCGCACCCGCAGTACCGCGCGACGACACCAACCTCGCCTTGCGTGCCGCGCGTCTGCTGGCGAGCTCGTTCGGTGACGAGCGGGCGGGCGTGCGGATGGAGATCGCCAAGTCCATCCCGGTCGCCGGCGGTCTCGCCGGCGGATCTGCCGACGGTGCCGCCGCCCTGCTGGCCTGCTCGCTGCTGTGGGATCTCGACCTCTCTCCCGAGCAGCTGCGCCGGGTCGGGTCGCTACTGGGCAGCGACGTCCCGTTCGCCCTCCTCGGCGGCACGGCCCTGGGGAGGGGTCGGGGCGAAGAGGTGATGCCGGCATTGGCCCGTGGCACCTTTCATTGGGTCCTCGGGTTCGGACAGCAGGGTCTGTCGACGCCCGCGGTCTATCGTCGCTTCGACGAGTTGCATCCCCGCCCGCCCGCTCCCGTCGTTCCGGTGGAGCTGATGGAGGCCCTGCGGGCGGGCGATCCGAAGGCCCTCGGAGCCGCCCTGGTCAACGATCTGCAAGGTCCGGCGCTGGACCTGCACCCCCGACTCGGCCGAACGCTCAGTGCCGGCCTCGAGCTCGGTGCGGTCGGAGCCATCGTGTCGGGATCGGGTCCGACAGTCGCGTTCCTGGCCGCGGACGAGGCCGGTGCCGTGGACCTGGCTGTCGCGCTCAGCGCCGAAGCGGTGTGTCGCTCGATCCGGCGACCGAGTGGCCCGGTCCTCGGCGCTCGTCCGATCTAGGCTTCGCCGGTGAGCTCAGCCAGGCCGATCAAGTTCGTCCGTGCCCTGACGCCGCGTGACCCACATGAGGAGCACCGTGCGTCGACACCACTGGAACTGCTGACGGACCTGTGTTTCGTGGTGGCCGTCGCGCAAGCGTCGGGCGGTCTGCATCACGCCATCGCCGAAGGCCACGTCGCGGACGGCGTGCTCGGGTTCGTGATGGCCTTCTTCGCCATCTGGTGGGCCTGGCTGAACTTCAGCTGGTTCGCCTCCGCCTACGACAACGACGACGTTGCCTATCGGCTGCTGACCATCCTCCAGATCATCGGCGTGTTGTTGCTGGCGGCCGGTGTTCGGGGAATCTTCGAACAGAACTTCGTCCTGGCCGTGATCGGCTACGTCACGATGCGGATCGCGCTCGTCCTGCAGTGGCTGCGGGCCGTAACGGGGGATCCTCGCCGTCGGCGCACCTGCCTGCGTTACGCCACCGGCGTCGCGGCGGTCCAGGTCCTCTGGATCCTCTTCCTGGCCGTTCCGCACTCCCTCGCGCTGCCCGCGTTCGTCGTGCTGGCCTCGCTCGACCTGGCCGTGCCGGTGTGGGCCGAACGAACTGGCGCGACCCCTTGGCACCCCGAGCACATCGCCGAGCGGTACGCGTTGTTCTACATCATCGTCCTGGGCGAGACGATCCTCGCCTCGACGGTCGCGATCCAGAGTGCCTGGTCCGGTGCGGAGCACTTCGGCCAGGCGCTGATCGTGCTGATCGCCGGAGTGCTGATCGTATTCGGTCTGTGGTGGCTCTACTTCGTTCGCGACGCGAGTGTGGTGCTGGAAGGGATCCGCGAGAAGGGCACGAACTTCGAGTACGTGTGGGGCCTCGGCCACTACTTCATCTTCGCGGCCGGAGCCGCGGTCGGGGCGGGATTGTCGGTGCGGGCGGAGTACTGGTCGCAGCCGACGGAGATCTCGGCGCTGGCCACCGCGGCCGCGGTCACGATTCCCGTTGCCGTGCTGATGGTGGCTTTGTGGTTCCTCCAGCTTCGCCGGCACGACCCGTCCCTGCGCGCGGGGCTGCCCTTCGCGGTGGCCGTCGCGCTCGTGCTGGCCGCTACGTTCACTCCCGTCCCGGAGTTGTTCGCCGGCCTGGTCGTCGTGGCGCTCGTGGTGACCGAGGTAAGACAGGTGGCCCGCACCTCGCCCACGCCGGACTGATCGGACTGATCGGCCTGATCGGCCTGGCATGGCCCGATGCGCGCGGACGCGACCCGGGTCGGCTCACGGGGCGGCGTCGGGCTGTGCGTCGGAGTAGCGCAGGAGAAGCAGCCGGAGGGACGCCGCGAGTGCGTACGCCTCGTCGGGCGATAGTGCGGTCACGATCGTGCGCTCGGCGTCGAGGAGATCGGACAGTGCAGCGTCGACCTGTTCGCGGCCGGTCGGGGTGAGGGTGACGAGGACCCCGCGGCGGTCGCCGGGGTGCACCTCGCGATTGACCAGCCGCCGAGCGGCCAGGCGGTCGACCCGGTTCGTCATGGTGCCCGAGGTGACCATCGTCTGCCGGACCAGTTGACCCGGAGTCAGCCGATACGGTTCGCCGGCGCGGCGCAAGGCAGCGAGTACGTCGAACTCCCAGGTCTCGAGCCCGTGGGTGGAGAACGCCCGGCTGCGCTCCCGGTCCAGGTGGCGAGCCAGCCGCGTCACCCTGGAGAGCACCCGCATCGGTTCCACGTCGAGGTCCGGTCGCTCACGCCGCCAGGCCGCGACGATGTGGTCGACCTCATCGGAAGCGGGAGATTCGGCCACGGTCGGCAAGTCTAGGCAGCGCGTTCACGGGCAGTGGTCGGTCCCGGTCGCCGACCGGTACCAGATCGATGCTCGACCTCCGGGCGCACGTCAGCCCAGGGGCGTCAGTGGGCGGCGGGGGTGAGATCGCCGTCGGTCTTGGGCATGACGGCGGCGAGGCCGACGAGCCCGGCGCAGAGCACGGCGGGGACGACCATCACGTGCTGCAACCCGAGGTGGTTGACGCCGAAGCCGACCACCGCCGGCCCGGCCAAAAAGGCGGCGTATCCGAAGGTGACGACGACGGCGAGCACCCGGCCGCCGCCGATGTGACCGGCCGACGCGTACACCTGGGGCGCGATCATCCCGACCCCGAATCCCACGAGAGCCCAACCGAGGAGCAGGAGCGGCAGTCCGCTGACCAGGCTGACGCTCAGGTAGCCGACCGCGGCACAAGCGCCGCCGAATCGTACGACTGCCCGACGGCCGAACCGGACGACCAGGCGGTCGCCGAGCAGGCGGATCACGACCATGAAGCCCATGACTGCGACCAGGCCGAGCGAGCCGGTCGTCGAGTCGACCCCAGCTACCTCGGTGACGTGCAGCGCCGACCAGTCGGTTGCCGTGCCCTCGGCCAGACCGAAGGCCAGGGCCATGCTCGCGAGCAGCCAGGCGATCCGCGGGATCTTCGTCCGGACGCCGTCGACCTTGTGCTCGACGACGGCGGCCGGAGGAGTGATCTTGAGGGCGACGACCAGCACGACCGACGCGAGGAACGCCAGGGTGAGCATCACCGGCGCGACGATGTCCCCGCCGCTCAGGCCGACGAGGGTCGCGACGATGAGCACCGAACCGGCGCCGATGAGACTGCCGACGGACCAGAAAGCGTGGAAGAAGCTCATGATCGGTCGACGGCGCGCCGACTCCACCTGGACACCCAGAGCGTTCATCGCGACATCCATCGCGCCGTTTCCGAGGCCGAGCAGGACGGCGCCCAGGACCGCGATCGGATAGCTCGACGCCAGCGAGAACGTGATGGCGGATGCGATGAGCAACGGCAGCCCGGCCAGGGCCACTTTTCGGGCACCGATGGCGTCCGCGAGTCGGCCGCCGACCTGCATGGACAAGATGCCGCCGAGGCTGCCGCAGAAGAGCATCAGGGCGATGTGGGTCGCGTCGATGCCGACCCGTTCTCGAATCGAAGGGAGGGTGCCGCCGTAGCCGCCGAGGATCATGCCGTTGACCGCGAACAGCACCGTCACCGCGACAGCTGATTGCAGGTGCGCAAGTCGGTCGGTCACCGCGGCGGGCGGCGTGAGGGTGCTCTCGGAGGTCATGGGCGGTGTCCTGGATCGATTAACTTAAACGTTACAGTAACGATAGGTGACATACCGCGCTGAAGGCAAGTCGACTCGGGGTTCGGGCACGCGAAACGCTCGCGCTCGCGATCGATCGGCCGGGAGTTCGTGTTTCCCGCGAAAAGTGGTCAGCGCCGGGTCAGCAGGCGAGGCTTTGCCTCGAGGTCGCTCAGTCCGTTCCAGGCGAGGTTGACCACGTGGGCCGCCACTTCCGACTTCTTCGGGCGGCGCGAGTCCAACCACCACTGGCCGGTGAGAGCGACCATCCCGACCAACATCTGGGCGTACAGCGGAGCGGTCTTGGCGTCCAGTCCGCGGCTGCGGAACTCCGCGACCAGGATGCCTTCGACCTGCGAGGCGATGTCGCTCAACAAACTGGCGAAGGAACCTGTGGACTGGCCGACCGAAGAATCGCGGGACAGGATCCGGAAGCCGTCGGTGTGACTCTCGATGTAGTCCAGCAGCGCCAGCGCCGCTCGTTCGATCAGTTCGCGCTGCCGGTTGTCCGGATGCGCCTGCGCCAGCGACTCGGCGGTCAGCGAGGACAAGATCCCGTCGAGCAGCGTGTTGACCTCGCGATCGACTACGACGGCGTAGAGCCCCTCCTTTCCGCCGAAGTGCTCGTAAACGACCGGCTTGCTCACCTGCGCCTTCGCCGCTATCTCCTCGACCGAGGTGCCCTCGTAGCCTCGCCCGGCGAAGAGTGCCCGAGACACAGCGATCAGCTGCTCTCGACGGTCGGCGCTGGTCATCCGCACCCGCGCAGGGCGCCGAGCGCGAGTGGGTTCCTTCGACGACGAAGTGCGAGCGGCGGCCATGATGTCCCCAGTCTTGGTGTTCCGACCCCAGGCGACAAACCGGCGGTGGCTGTCCGCAGTCCGCATTCCTACCAATCGGGATCCTCACTGTGGACAGACGTGTGTCGGAAGGGGCCGTTCGGGCCGCGTCTGGACGATCACTGTGTGGGTCGAACCCGGCCACTGCCGGCTCCCCGGAGGTTCCCTCGGACCCATCGGCGGACCAGTCGTGGCATCCTTGATCCCCCGGCCGGGTGCGGCGCCGCGGCGGCTTGCGTACGCTGTTCCCTGGCCGACGCCCGGACAGCTCATCGGGAGTCGGTGAGTTAGTGCGATCGTGCCGGCGAGGCAGGTGAGATCGTACGTTCCCCGGTTGGTCTGTCGGCAGGGCCCGCCTGACTTTGAATCAGGATTAGCGACGTAGGTTCGACTCCTACCCGGGGAGCGCAAGCCCGTACGACCTCGCGAGGAGATCCACTGGTGTCCCAGTCCGACGTCGACCCACCTTCGCAGCCCGGTCCACCGCCGGTCGGTGCGGTGGTCATCCTGGCCGCCGGCGAGGGCACCCGGATGAAGTCCGCCCGCTCGAAGCTGCTGCACGAGCTCGGCGGCCACCCGATGCTCAGTTACGCGGTGGACGCGGCCCAGGCCCTGCAGCCCGAACGGATCGTGGTCGTCGTCGGCCATCTGCGAGAGCAGGTCGAGGCTCACCTGGTCGAGGTCGCCCCGCACGTCACGATCGCGGTCCAGGGGGAGGACGCCTACGGCACCGGGTACGCCGTCCGCTGCGCGCTCGATGTGGTCGGGGAGGTGAGCGGGGAGATCGTGGTGACCTACGGAGACGTACCGCTGCTGACCAGCGAGACCCTGGCCGAGCTGGTGGCCGGCCACCGCGCCCGCGGCTCTGCGGCGACCGTGCTCACCGCTCGAGTCCCGGACCCGACCGGCTACGGTCGAGTGATCCGCGACCCCGACGACCTGGTCGATCGGATCGTGGAGCACTCCGACGCCACGGCCGACGAGCGAGCGGTGGACGAGATCAACTCCGGCATCTACGTCTTCGACGCCGACACGCTGCGCCAAGGTCTCGCCGAGATCACCACGGACAACTCATCTGGTGAGCTGTACCTCACCGATGTGGTCACCGTCGCCCGGCGGCACGGTCTCAGCGTCGCCGCACACGTGACCGACGATCTGTGGCAGACCGAGGGCATCAACGACCGCGTCCAGCTCTCCCGGATGAACGCGGAGCTCAACCGTCGGATCCTGGATCGCTGGATGCGGGCGGGGGTGACGGTGAGGGACCCGGCCACGACGTGGGTGCATGCTTCCGTCGACCTCGGTCCAGACGTCACGCTGCTGCCGAATACGTCCCTGGAAGGCGCCACCTCGGTCGCCGCCGGTGCCACCATCGGCCCCGACACCACCCTCGTCGACGTCGAGGTGGGCGAAGGTGCGACGGTGACCAGGGCACACGGCTCGCTCGCGGTGATCGGCGCTGGCGCGAGCGTCGGTCCGTTCGCCTACCTGCGACCGGGCACCCAGCTGGGGGAGAAGGGCAAGATCGGCACGTTCGTGGAGACCAAGAACGCTCAGATCGGTGCCGGAGCCAAGGTGCCGCACCTCAGTTACGCCGGTGACGCGGTGATCGCCGAAGGCGCCAACATCGGTGCCGGCGTGGTCTTCGCGAACTACGACGGGTTGATCAAGTCCACCTCGACGGTTGGCCGATACAGCTTCGTCGGCAGCAACTCGGTGCTTGCGTCACCGGTAAACATCGCCGACGGTGCGTACGTCGCCGCCGGCTCCGCGGTCACCAACGACGTCGGCGTCGGTGAGCTGGGGGTCAGTCGCGCCCGCCAACGAAACATCTCCGGTTGGGTTGCGCGCAAGCGCGCCGGAACGAAAACGGCGAAGGCCGCCGAAGAGGCGACCGGCCAGAAATCCGCCGAAGGGGCGACCGGCCAGAAGGCCGCCGAAGAGGCGACCGGCCAGGGGGAGCAGGCGTGACGGAGTTCGACGGTCGCGCCCTGCGCTCCGCGGTCCTGGGCCGCGCGGAGTCTCGGTCGTTCGTCACGACTCCGCACGACCGAACAGCGTGTCGCCCACAATCACTCCTCACTCCCGAGAGGCTCTGCCCATGACCGGGGTCAAGAAAGTCAACGAGAAGCACCTGATGCTGTTCAGCGGGCGGGCCTATCCCGAGCTAGCTCGCGAGGTCGCGGACCTGATGGACGTGGAGATCGTGCCGACCAGGGCGCTGAACTACGCCAACTCCGAGATCTACGTCCGGTTCGAAGAATCGGTCCGCGGCTCTGACGCATTCGTCATCCAGTCCCATGCCGCGCCCGTCAACGAGTGGGTGATGGAACAGTTGATCATGGTCGACGCGCTCAAACGGGCGTCGGCCAAGCGGATCACGGTAGTCGCACCCTTCTATCCGTACGCCCGTCAGGACAAGAAGCACGCCGGCCGGGAACCCATCTCGGCCCGGCTCATCGCCGACCTGTTCCGGGTCGCCGGCGCGGACCGGATCATGTCGGTCGACCTGCACGCCGCCCAGATCCAGGGGTTCTTCGACGGCCCCGTCGACCACCTGTGGGCTCTGCCGGTGCTGTCGAACTACGTCGAGGAGCACTACGACACCGCCGAGATGACGGTCGTCTCACCGGACGCGGGACGGGTTCGGCTGGCGGATATGTGGAGCGACCGGCTCAACGCTCCGCTGGCCATCATCCACAAGCGCCGCGACCACGACGTCGCCAACACCGTGGTCGTGCACGAAGTGGTCGGTGAGGTCGATGGCCGGGTCTGCCTGCTCGTGGACGACATGATCGACACCGCCGGCACCATCTGCCAGGCGGCCGAGGCACTGATCGCCCGGGGAGCCAAGTCGGTACTGGCGGCCGCCACCCATCCGGTCCTGTCGGGACCGGCCGTCGACCGGTTGAAGACCAGCGCGTTCGAGGAGGTGCTGGTGACCAACACCCTCCCCAGCCCGCTCGAGCGGCAGTTCGACAAGCTGACGGTGCTGTCGATCGGCCCACTGAGCGCCCGGGCGCTCCACGAGGTCTTCGAGGACGGCTCCGTGACCAGCCTCTTCGCTGG
>JBBSQJ010000041.1:0-23234 GCA_038257965.1 Propionibacteriales bacterium | reverse complement strand
GGGATGGGTCCGGAGAAGCTGGACAACACGGTCTACCTCATCCGCGGCCTGTACGACCTGGCCGACCTGGCCCGGGCCAAAGGCGACCGCCCGACATACCGTTGGGCGTCGAACCTGGCCGCCTCCCTTCGGGATCGTTTCGATCGCACCTGGTGGTACGCGCCGGCCGCGCAGTACGCCGACTCCTTGACCGGGGGCAACGAGCAGTCGTTCCAGAAGCACTGGATCGGTCAGACACCGATGGAGGCCGAGTTGGTCGTCGACGGTCAGACGGTGCCGGGCCTGGCGCCGCGAGGTCACGGGGCGACGGCCCTGAAGGGTCGCGAGGATCCCTGCTACAGCGGGTCCCGTCCGCTGAACCGCGGGCTGTTCCACACCGGTTGCGGCGGCGGAGCCAGCGGACAGGGCGAGAAGGTCATCTTCGGCCTGACCACCTCCATCCAGTCGGTCGGCGAAGGCAACTACGGTCGGCTCGGGCAGGGTCAGCAGGGCCGCTACACCCGTGCGCTTGCCGAGACGATGTTCGCCGAGCCGGCGACCGGCGGCACACCGGACGAGCAGCCCGGGGCGATGCCGGAGATCTTCCCCGCACCCGATCAGGGGGCCAACATCGACCGCTGTTGGACCTGTCGCTCGATGTTCATGCAGGCCTGGGGCAACTACGGCACGGCCTGGCCAGTGGTGCACCAGTGGCTCGGTGTCCGCCCCGATCTCGGTCGCGGTCGGCTGAGCGTCGTGCCCCAGGTGCCGGCTGATCAACGCGTCGTGACCGGGCGCGACATCCGGTTGGGCCACGGGGCGGTGGACGTGTCCGCTCGTCGTGTCGGTCGGCACTACCGGACCGAGATCGACGTCCGCAGGCTCCGTGGCACCAAGATCATGATCGGGCACACGGTGCCCCGCGACTCCTCGGTGTCCGGCGTGCGGCTGGACGGCGAGACGGTCCGGTCCTACCGAGCGACGATCACCGACCGTGGGCTCGAAGTCACCGTACCGACGACGCCGGGACATCACACGCTGGTGATCGCCACTCGCCGGTGAGCGTCGCCCGCTGCAGCACCCCACGCGTTTTGGTCACCTGTAGCGCCGCCCCCGTCACCGCCGAAGCGCGATACCGCCAGTAGTTGGAACCGGCGGTTCCCCGGTATCCGGTCGACTCCCATCGGGAACTGTCGTGACGAGAAACAAGCGGCGGAATCACTCAGCGTGGGGGAATAATGGGCCGGGCCGGGAGGAGGAAATCGGTCCATGGCGTATCGGCTCGGCGTCGACATCGGTACGACGTTCACCGCAGCGGCGGTGGCGAATGGGGCCGCTCCGTCGATGCTGGGACTGGGCAACCGGGCGCTGCAGATCCCGTCAGTTCTGTTCTTGACCGACGAAAGCGACTTCTTGTTCGGTGAGGCGGCCGAGCGCCGCGGATTGTCCGAACCCGATCGGGTGGTTCGCGAGTTCAAGCGGCGGATCGGGGATCCTGTGCCACTGCTGGTGGCGGGCACACCGTTCTCGCCCGAGATCCTGACGGCCAGACTGCTCCGCTGGGTGGTCGGGTCTGCGGGCAACCAGATGGGAGAGCGCCCCAAGGAAACGATCGTGACGCACCCGGCGAACTGGGGTCCTTACAAGCTGGATCTGCTCGAACAGGCAGTGTCGATGGCCGACATCGGGCCGAGCCGCAGGTGCTCGGAGCCAGTTGCGGCGGCGGCGCGGTATGCCGCCCGCGCCCGCGTCGGTGTCGGCGACCTGCTGGCCGTCTACGACCTGGGCGGCGGCACCTTCGATGCTTGCGTGTTGGAACAGACGTCGCTCGGCTTCCGGCTGCTCGGCACACCCGAGGGGATCGAGCATCTCGGTGGTGTCGACTTCGACGAGGCGCTGTTCGGTTGGGTGCTGAGAGCGCTCGAAGACTCCGGTGCCGAGTTGGATGTCGATGACCCGGCCGTGACGATCGGCCTGGCCCGGCTCCGGCGCGACGTCGTCGAAGCCAAGGAGGCACTGTCCAGCGACCAAGCCGTGACGCTCGTCGTGGGACTTCCTGGTCTGAACAGGTCCGTCCGAATCACCCGGCCCGAACTCGAGGCGATCATTCGGCCGGCTCTGCGCACGACCGTCGAGTCGTTCGCCCGTACGGTGCGATCGGCCGGCCTGACCGCTGATCAGCTCAGCGCCATCGTGTTGATCGGCGGTAGCTCTCGAATTCCGCTGGTCGGTGAGATGCTGCAGCGCGAGTTCGGCGTTCACATCGCGGTCGACACCCACCCCAAGCACGACGTGGCTCTGGGAGCGATGCTCGTCGGGCCTGACCCTGCGGTCCGGTGGACCCGTACAGGGCCTGCCCCGGACTCCGACTCTGAAGTCTTGCCGGTGCCGTCGGCTGGTCTGTCGGCCGAGCCGGCGTTTCCCATCCCGTCGACGACCCATCTGGAGTCCGCTACCGGGACGGACGAGGCGCCACCTGCGGGCCCGGCAGTCGCGAAGCCCCCAGCCGAGGAAAGCCAGGTCACCGGAGCCGGATCGTGGCGGTGGGACTGTCCACGGTGGTCGCGGTAGCCGTCGTCGGCGGCGTCATCAGCGTCTGGCCGTCCCACCAGGCTGCGACCACGACTCCGATCGTGGCCGCATCATCGCCACCCTCGACCGTGCCCGCATCATCTTCACCCTCGACAGCCAGGACCGACTCGACCCTGCCGCGATCGGCCGCGCTGACCCCGACCCAGATGGTGGTGCCGATGAGCCTGGACGATGGGAAGCATTTTCATCTCTTCCTCGGTGATACCGCGTCGCCGGCCGCACGGAGGCAACTCACCAAGGGGAAGGATTCCGAGTTCAATGTCGTCGTGTCGCCCGACCGTCGCTCGGTGATCTTCATCCGCACCTTCCGCGATCCCCGGAAGGACAAGCAACGCGCGATGGAAGTCATGGCGTCCGACGGGAGCCACCCGAGGAAACTGTTCGCCGCCACGCCAGACGCGTGCTCCGGTAAGGCGGTGCGTCCGGCCTGGGATCCGGTCGATCAGACTCTGCTCGCCATGCCGTGCGTGGCCAGGAACGGTGACTCGACGCTGAGACTCATCCATACCGACGGCAAGCAGGTACGCACGCTCGACATCGGGAACCCCCCGGGGGTGGCTTGGAAAGTGGGTGACCCCACCTTCTCCCCGGACGGAAAGCGGCTCGCCTTCTGGGCTGGTCCGAACGCCGACGGTGGCGCGCTCTATATCAGCGATCTCAGCAAGGCCGACGGCCCGAAACGACTGACCAGCGCCAACTCGCCAGGCCGCGACTCGTACCCGACCTGGGCACCGGACGGAAAGAGCCTGATCTTCGATCGTCGGATCGCAGACAGGTCAGGCTCGGGCAACCTGGACATCTACCGGGTTTCAACTGGGGGCTCACGAGCGGCGGTGCCCCTGATCACCGGCCCGGGCGATGACCAGACCCCGTCCTGGTCGCCGTCCGGCGACCAGGTCGCCTACAAGACCGACGCTCCAAGCTCCGCATGGCCCGGGTCCCCGGTGCTCCGGGTCTGGATAGCTGATTCCCGCGGCGGTCATCCCCACCCGCTCTGGGTCAACGGAACGACTGGCCTTCAGGGCACGTCGTCGTGGACCAGTCGATGACGAGGTTGCGACCGCAGTCGGTATGCCCGACCGTGGTGGCCGGTGCCGTGAGCGATCTTGTGGAACGAACTTCGATTGCCGCCGCTGCTTCAGCGGCCCGAACTCGAGGTGGCACAGTGGTCGGCATGGAGTTCGGACTTGATGTCGCGCAGCAACGGATCGGTTTCGACGAGGTGGTCGCTCGGACGCGGGCGGCCGAGGAAATGGGTTTCGACGGGGTCTGGGGCTTCGACCACTTCACCCCGATGTACGGCGAGGGCCCGGGGGAGTGCTTCGAGGGCATGACGACCCTGGCCGCCCTGGCCGGGATGACGTCGACGATCCGGTTGGGTCTGCTGGTCACCGGGGTGACGTATCGTCGCCCGTCGGTGTTCGCAGCCCAGTCGCTGACCATCGACCACGCCAGCAACGGGCGCTTCGAGATGGCGCTGGGCGCCGCCTGGGCCAAGGCCGAGCATGATCAGCTCGGCATCCCGTTTCCCAGCACGAGCGAGCGGTTCGACCTGCTCGAGGACACCCTCGAGATCGTGACTCGGTTGTTCAGCGGCGACGTTGTGTCCTACCAGGGCAAGCGAGTCTCGCTGGACGAGGCGCAGATGCGACCGTTGCCGGTGCAGCGCCCGCATCCGCCGTTGTGGATCGGCGGCTCGGGACCGAAACGTACGCTTCCCCTGGTCGCCCGCTACGCCGACGTATGGCACTCCGGCGGCGACGACTATGTCGAGAAGTCCCGTCTCCTCGATCGGCTGAGCGCGGAGGCCGGACGCGACCCGGCGGCGATCCGACGTGCGGGGTCGCTGTCGCTGTCGCAATCGATGACCAAGATCGGCACCGAGATCGAGCGTCGGCACAACGAGGGCGTCAGCTATCTGGTCTGCGGCTGGCCGGGCGAGGGCGTGGAACAGGTGCGGGAGTTCGCCGAGACCGTCATGGTGGACCACCACTGAGTGGGCGTTAATCCAGGAGGTTGGAGCGTGGACGCTGCTGCTGTTGTGGTGATCGACGGCGCCAACGTCGTCGGTTCCCGACCGGACGGATGGTGGCGAGACCGACCGGCAGCCGCCGCACGATTGCATGCGCGGCTGCTTGCCGCCACCCCGATCGCGCCGACCGTCCTCCTGGTGCTCGAAGGCAAGGCGCGGGCGGGCGTGCCGGAGGACCGCACGGGCGCGATCGGGGTGGTGCACGCGGCGCGGGAAGGCGACGACACGATCGTGGAGGAGGTCCGGGCGGTGATCGACGAGGGCCGGGTGGCGACCGTCGTGACCGCCGATCGAGGACTTACCGAGCGGGTGCAGCGGCTCGGTGCCGAGGTGCACGGACCGACGTGGCTGCTCGACCACATCGATCCCTAGCGGGCCGCCCCGACGCCTCGGTCCACCGTTCGGAGCCGGGGTCGCGCGACAGCCTACGGCAGCCGACTCGAGCAAACCCTGCCTGGCCCGTTAGGTTCGCTGCGAACCTCGGCACCGTTCCCACAGCACCGGGAGGACAAGATGGCCGCCCCCGCCGTCATGGTCGACAGCCCACCGACCCTGAGCCGCCGTCGGATCAACGTGATCTTCGCGACCGTGATGCTCGGCATGCTGCTCTCTGCACTCGACCAGACGATCGTGTCGACCGCACTGCCGACCATCGTCGGTGATCTCGGTGGCGGCGACCATCTGAGCTGGGTGGTCTCGGCGTACCTGCTGGCCGACACCATCGCGACCGTGCTCGCGGGCAAGTTCGGCGATCTGTTCGGTCGCAAACGGGTGTTCCAGATCTCGGCCGGCGGCTTCGTGCTGGCTTCCGCGGCCTGCGGACTGTCTGAGTCGATGGGTTGGTTGATCGCTTGGCGGGCAGTGCAAGGTGTCGGTGCCGGCGGGTTGGCGGTGACAGCCACCGCCCTGATCGCCGACGTCATCCCGCTGCGGGAGCGGGGTAAGTACCAGGGCGCCATCGGGGCGGTGTTCGGTGTCGCGACGGTGCTCGGCCCGCTGCTGGGCGGCTGGTTCACCGACCATCTGTCGTGGCGCTGGGCCTTCTACGTCAACCTGCCGATCGGTGTCGCCGTGATCGTGCTGGCGAGCTCGACCATCCCGGCGCTCGGCGCCCGGTCCCGGCCGGTGATCGACTATCTCGGGATCGCCTTCGTCGCCCTCGGTGCCGCCGGTGTGACGCTGGGGCTGAGCTGGGGCGGAACGCAGTACGCGTGGACTTCGCCGGTGATCATCGGTCTGTTCGTCGGGTCGATCGTGGCATTCGCGATCTTCGTCCTCGTCGAGTCGCGTGCGGTCGACCCGATCCTGCCGTTGCGCCTGTTCACGGGCCCGGTGTTCAGCGTCAGTGTCGTGCTCGCGTTCATCGTCGGCTTCGCCATGCTCGGCGCCCTGACGTTCCTGCCGACGTACCTGCAGTACGTCAAAGGCATCTCGGCGACCGCCTCCGGTGTGCAGACCCTGCCCATGGTGGTCGGTCTGTTGCGGACCTCGATCGCGGCCGGCACCATCGTCGGCCGGACCGGACGTTACAAGATCTTTCCGATCGCGGGTTCGGTGCTGATGGCCTTGGGGCTGTACCTGCTGTCCCGGATGGGCGCCGACACGTCGTTCTGGGTCCAGGCGGGCTCGATGTTCGTGCTGGGGTTGGGGATCGGCCTGTCCATGCAGGTGCTGACGATCATCGTGCAGAACACGACCGACTACCGAGACCTCGGGGTGGCCACGTCCGGTGTCACGTTCTTCCGGACGCTCGGCAGCTCGTTCGGTGCCGCGGTGTTCGGCACGATCTACGCGAACGTGCTGAAGGACACCCTGCCCGCGGCCATCGTGGCGGCCGGGATCGATCCGGCTGCGGCCGCCACGGTCACTCCGGAGACGCTGCACCAGCTGCCGGTCGAGCAGGCAGCGCCGATCATCGACGCCTACGCCCACGCCCTCCACGTGGTCTTCCTGGGCGCCGTTCCGGTCGCCCTGGTGGCCTTCGTGCTGGCGCTGTTCCTCAAAGAGGTGCCGCTGCGCGATTCCTCGCGCGCCGGCGCGGGTGACCTCGGTGACGGATTCGGCATGCCCGAGGACTCCGAGAGCGAGCGGCGACTGGAACGCGCGATCACCGCGATGCTGCGACGCAAGCCGCAGGATGCCCTTGCCGCCGTCCGACGGGCCGGCGGCTTGAGCGAGAACGAGGCAGCCAACTGGTGTGTCGGGCAGGTCTACGTCCGCACGCGTTCCGGCGGTGTCGCCGATCTTCGGACCATCGCACGCCGGCTGTCGGTGCCGGCGGCGGTCCTCCGGCCGTCGTTCGAGTCGGCGCGGGCCGCCGGCCTGATCGTCGGTGACGATGATCACCTGTCGTTGACCGAGGCGGGACACGTCCACGTGCGCAGATTCGTCGAAGCGCTGACGGACTGGCTGTCCAGCGAGCTAAGTGATTGGGGCGAGACTGATGACGCCCAGCTCCGTTCGGTGCTGGGTCAGCTGGCGCAGCGATTCGTCGACGCCGATCCGACACCCGAGCCGCCGCCACGGCGGCCCGAACCTGTGTTCGCAGACTGAAGTTCGGAACAGGCATGCACCTACCGTTCTCCGTCGCCGCGCCGGTCCGGACAGCGCGGTTGATGCTGCGCCCGTTCGTACCCGAAGATCTCGAACCCTTGCTCGGCATCCATTCCGATCCTCGGGCGGTCCGGTACGTGCCGTACCCGCCCCGCGACCGTGCAGCCGTTGACCACGTGCTCACCCGGAAGATCGGTGACACCGAACTCGCCGCCGACGGTGACCTGCTGGAGCTGGCGGTGGTCCGCAGCGACTCCGACGAACTGATCGGTGACGTCTTGTTGATCCTGACCTCGACCGAGCACGAGACGGTCGAGATCGGCTACATCTTCGCGACCGCCCAGGCCGGACACGGCTACGCCACCGAGACTGTCCGCGCCCTGCTGGACCTGGCGTTCGGACCGCTCGGTGCCCGCCGGATGATCGCTCGCGTTGACGAACGCAACACTCGCTCCTGCGCCCTCCTGGAACGGATCGGGATGCGACTGGAGGCGCGGCTGATCGAGAACGAGTGGTTCAAGGGCGAGTTGACCAGTGAGGTCGACTATGCCGTGCTGGCTCGCGAGTGGCCGGATCGGCCGCGACCCTTCCCGCGTGGCGCAGCGTTCCCCGGCGACGCCACGTCCTCGGCGCCGAACTCGGCGTAACCACCGCGCAGCGTATCGAGCAGTCGGTCGCCGCCGAGGGACGCGTCGGGGGCGGGCAGCTGCCGCAACAGCATGTCGTTCGGGACATCCAGGGTGCCTGGTCGCGACGGCAACGGCGGCGGCGGCTGCCAGAACCGGGCGATCTCGGGTTCGGACCAGGCGAGGTCGACAAGGGCCGCTGCCGACCCCGCGCTCTGGGATCCCTGGTCGTCGGACCCGGTGCCGCCCTGGCCGTCACGGCGCAGGTCGCGCAGGCGGCCGAGTAGCGTCTTACGGTCTCGGCCGCGCCAGCGCAAGATCAGGAACGGATCGTCGTCGAACGCCTCGGCCAGCAGGTAGAAGGTCGCCGCCAGGTGCTTGCAGGGAACTTCCCAGTCCGGGCAGCTGCAGTGCTGCTCCAGATCGCCGGACCGTTCCGGGAACAGCGGCGCGCCGGCGGCGGCGAAGATCTCTTCGAGCTCCGGTGGCACGTCCCCGGCGAGCAGCTTCGCCGCCGGCAGCGCCTGCTCGGACAATGCGATCTCGGCCTTGGCCCAGACCAGCTCGGTGAACCGCGCCAGTTCGATGGTGACCCGGTAAGGCTTCGCGCGCGATCCCTGAACCGCCGAGGTCACCCGGCCCGGCTCGACGTCCAGGGTGATCACCTGGCCCTTTCGTGCGTACGTCTTGCCGCGGGTCAACCGGTTGCCCATCGCGAACGACTCCAGCACAGCGAGGAAGCGTCGCGACCACCACGAGGCGCCGATGCTCCCTCGGGCCGTGCGTGCCTTCAACCCGCCTTCGACCGCCCGCGGTTTGGACGGCGGGGGATACCACCGGTCACGATCACCGAACCCGGCCATCACTCCACCACCGCTCCCACCTCGAGCCTGAGCAGATCGCCGAGCTGTGCGGTGGACAGTTCGGTCAGCCACTGTTCGCCGGTGCCCACGATCCTGGCCGCCAGACCCCGCTTGGAGTTGATCATGGCGGCGATCTTCTCCTCCACCGTGCCGGCGCAGACGAACTTGCGGACCTGGACGGCCCGCCGTTGCCCGATCCGGAACGCACGGTCGGTGGCCTGGTCCTCCACGGCCGGGTTCCACCAGCGGTCAACGTGCACGACGTGGTTGGCGGCGGTCAGCGTCAAGCCCGTCCCGCCGGCCTTGAGCGACAGGACGAACAGCGACGGCGACCAGGCGTCCTCGGCCTGGAAGCGAGCGACCATCTCGTCCCGCGCCGACTTGACCACCGCGCCGTGCAGGAACAGCACCTCGCGACCGAACCGCCCAGCCAGATGGCTGCGCAACATCGAGCCGAACTCGGCGTACTGGGTGAACAGCAGTGCCTTCTCCCCGGATCCCAGCACCTCCTCGAGGATCTCCTCCAGTCGGTCCAGTTTGCCCGACCGCCCGGCGAGACGGCTGCCGTCGCGCAGGAAGTGGGCCGGGTGGTTGCAGACCTGTTTCAGCTTGGTCATCGTGGCCAGCACCAGACCGCGTCGTTCGATCCCGGTCGATTTGGCGATCCTTTCGAGCATGTCGTCGACCACGGCCTGATAGAGCGCGGCCTGCTCGGCTGTCAGAGTGCAGACCAGGTCCATCTCCAGCTTTGCGGGCAGATCACTGATGATCGAGGAGTCGGTCTTCAACCGACGCAGCACGAATGGACCGGTGAAGCGGCGAAGGCGCTCGGCCGCTGCGTCGTCGCCATGCCGCTCGATCGGTTCGGCGTAACGCTTCTTGAATGTGGCGGCCGATCCGAGCAGTCCGGGATTGGCGAACTCCAAGATCGACCAGAGGTCCGCCAGCCGGTTCTCCACCGGGGTTCCGGTCACCGCGATCCGTGTGTCGGCAGGGATCGAACGGATTGCCGTCGCCTGCTTGGTCGCCGCGTTCTTGATCGCCTGGGCTTCGTCGACCACCACCCGACGCCAGGCGACGGCCCGGAGGGCAGCGGCGTCGCGGGCGGCGAGCGCGTACGTCGTGATCACCAGGTCATTCGCCGCGACAGCGTCGTCGAACGATCTGCCGCGGGCCCGCTCGGCGCCGTGGTGGACGTGCACTCTCAGGTCCGGCGTGAACCGGTCGGCCTCGCGTTGCCAGTTCCCCACCAGAGACATCGGACAGATCAACAGACTCGGTCGATCATCGGCATCGGCATCGGCATCGGCGGCCAGCAAGGCCAGCAGCTGGACGGTCTTGCCGAGGCCCATGTCGTCGGCCAGCACCCCGCCCAGCCCGGAACGACCCAGGAAGTCCAGCCAGGACAGACCACGGGCCTGGTACGGCCGAAGCCGCCCGATGAACGAGTCCGGCGCTGCGACAGGTTCGAGCCGCTGCTCCACCGTGCCCGACAGCAAGTCACCGAGCCAGCCGTCGGCGACGACATCGGTGACCGGCAGGTCTTCGGGACTCTCCCCGATCCCCAGCCCCAGCCGGAGCAGGTCACCGATCGGGACCGCGCCAGTCCGGCCGGCGATCCGCAGCCCCGCGGCGAGCCGCCGTGCGTCCAGCTCGACCCACTGTCCCCGCAGTCGGACGAGCGGCGCCTTCGACTCGCTCAAGGCGGCCAGTTCGTCGGTGGTCAGTGCGTCCTCGCCCACGGCCAGGTCGTAGCGGAACTCCGCGATCGAGTCGAAGCCGACGACGCCGGACCGGCCCGCGACCATACCGGGTTGGGGCGGGGTCGACGCGGTGATCTTGAGGCCCAGCCGCGACGAAGGCCGGGTCCACCATCCCGGCAACTGAACGCCGAAACCCGCCGTGGACAGCACCGGTGCGGCGTCGCGAAGGAAGTGGTGGGCGCCGACGGCATCCAGAGTGAGGACCGCCGGACGGGCCGTCCGCAGGGCGCCGTCCAGCTGCGGATACAGTCGCGCGGCCTTGCCCAACTCAGTGAGGAAGGTCTCTTGCGGCGCGGCGAGCGCCCGACCCAGGCCGCTCAGCGTTCCCTTGGCTCGCCACACCGCAGGGGCGTCCACCACCATGCTCGGCTCGTCGACGTCCTGGAGACCGAGGCGCAGTTGCCAGGGGTCAATTTCGTCGTCGGCGCCAGGTGGGGGCTCGGTCAGCCGGAAACACGCGCGTACCGGGCCGGCGAAGGCGTCGGCCTGCCAGCGGTCGATCATTGCCTGCAGTGCCGCCGCATCCGACTCGTCGATTCCGGTGATCCGACGGTCGGGCCCGGTGAGCGCGGCGAGCCAGGAACGCGCGGCCGGCGAGCCGGCGCGGCCGAGGGTAAGGCGTTTGTGGCGCAACAGGGCACGCGCCGTCGCGTCGACCAGCGTGTCGAGCAATTCGGCCCAGATGCTCGGATCGGCGTCGGACTGTGCGGCGAGCAGCGACGGCGGCACGGCTGCGGCCATGACCCGCGCCCAGGCCACGTCCGGACCGGTCAGCACCGGCAGCCAGCACGCTGTCGGTGGGTCGGGTAGCAGACTCGGGAGCACCCGCCCGCGCTTGACCAGGTCGGCGGCGAAGCCCGCGACACTCATCAGGTGCCGGACCGAAGCACCGCCTGCGGTCTCGGTCAGGTCCACGACACGCAGCAGCACGGCCGCTTCATCTGGGTCGAGCTCGATCGTCGGGATCCGCCAGCTCACCGCGCGGACAGTCCCTGCCTCGTCGGCGATCTCGTCGCGGACCAGTTCCGGGGAGGCGAGCGGACCGCCGCCGCAGGTGGGCAGCGAGAGGACGAGCTCGCCCGGAGTCATCCTCCCGACGCCGGCCGTGTGCAGGGCCGTAGCCAGCTCGCTGCTGTCCAGGGCGTACGGATGGTCCCGGACCTTCGGCGGTCGTCCGGCCCGCGCCGGTGCCGTGCTCGGGCGGCTCGCATCCTCGGCCCAATATGAGAATCGTCCGGGTTGACCGGGCGAGGAGCCGCGCAGCCAACAGCCGTGCAGCACCAGCACTGGCCTCACCTCCCGATCGGTCGCTGGACAGCGGTGTGGGCAATCCTGGAACGGTCGCCGCCGGAAGCGTACCCAGGACCGGTGCGCGGTCTCGTGAACTGGGTCCGTCCTCGAGCGCCGCCTGCCGTGTGTGCCGTGGGTCCGTCCTCAAGCTGCCCTTCGACAGGCTCAGGGCACATCGCCGCCTGCCGTGTGTGCCCTGGGTCCGTCCTCAAGCTGCCCTTCGACAGGCTCAGGGCACATCGCCGCCTGCCGTATGTGCCCTGGGTCCGTCGAAGGGCGCACCCTGCCGTGTGCCCTGAGCCGGCTCGCGGCACATCCCGGGCCGATCTGCAGTTCGCCAGCGCTACGCTTCCGAGGACTGCGGGGCGGGGATGGACCGGTAGACCTGGCAACTCGAGGCCGAGGAGCGTGTGTGTACGAGCATCCGGTGACCCGACGAACGCTTCTGGTGGCTGCGGCGGCGGGCGCCGCCGGATTCACCGCAAGCTGCGGCAGCGGCGCGACCGGCTCAGCGCCGCGGGCCTCCAGCCCGGCCACGATCTCACCGGCGGCGTCGGCGACAAGCCCGACCCCACATCCAGGCCCGACGCGTGCCAGGGCATCAGTATCGAAGCCCCCCGATCCGGCCCGGATCAAGGCCAACGAGCTGGGAGTGGTGCCGGTGATGATGTACCACCGGCTGACCGACGATCCGGGCGAGTACGACATGACCCCGAAGGCGTTCCGAACGCAGATCCGGCGCCTCCTCCGTTCCGGCTACCGTCCCGTCCAGGCCCGGGATCTCGCCCTCGGCCAGATCGACATACCGGTGGGGAAGACCCCGGTGGTCCTCACCTTCGACGACGGCTCACCCGGCCAGTTCAGACTTCGTCCCGACGGCCACCTCGATCCCACCTGCGCCGCTGCGATCATGATGGCCGAGTGTGCCAAGGTCCCCGGTGCAAAGCCACGGGCCACGTTCTACGTGAACAAGGAGCCGTTCGGGCTACGATCCCCGGAGCAGCAACGACGCAGTCTGGGCGCGTTGCTCGACCTGGGCTTCCGGCTCGGCAACCACACGTTCGACCACGCCGATCTCGCCACTTTGTCCGACGCCGGGGTGGCCCGACAGTTCGTCCGGCTGCAGCAGCTCATCGGCAGGCTCGCTCCCGATGCCGATCTGACCACCATGGCGCTGCCGTTCGGTGTGGCACCCCGCCACCACCGCCTCGCCAAGACCGGATCGTGGCACGGGACCTCGTACGCCTTCGCACTCACCCTGCTGGTCGGCGCCAACCCCAGCCACTCACCGTTCGACGCCGCCTTCGACCCCCATGCCGTGCCTCGCATCCGCGGCACCTCCTGGCACGGAGGCCGCACCCCCTTGACCGGCACCTACTGGCTCGATCATCTCGACGCCCACCCGGCCCAGCGCTATGTCAGCGCGGGAAACCCCGACCACATCACGGTTCCCAAGAGGTTGCGCAGCCAAGTCGCCAGACGCTATCGGCACCGAATCGTCACCTACTGACCCCTCTGGTCCTCGGCTACCGGACCACGGATCGGCGAGCCCCTCACCGCTCGGATCGGGGATGCACCAATCCCACCGGCGGCGCCGCTCAATATGGTGTCTCAGTGACCACAACCACGCCCGGCGCCGATGACGCGATCGAAGTCCGTATCGAAGAACTCCTGGCGGCGATGACGCCGGCGGAGAAGGCAGGCCAACTCACGCAGTACTTCTACTTCGGCCGCGAGCCGGACCTGACCGGTGGCGATCTGGCCGGCGTCTCGGACAACACGACCGATGGGGTCGAAGGCGCGCTCGCTCGCGGCGAGGCCGGCTCGCTGCTGTTCATGATGAATCCGGTCGAGATCAACCGAGTGCAGCGTCTCACCCTGGACGGCAATCGGCACGGGATTCCCGTCCTGTTCGGTTTCGACGTGATCCACGGGCTGCGAACGATCCTGCCGGTGCCGATCGCGATGGCGGCCTCCTGGGATCCCGAGACCATCGAGCACGGCCAGACCGTCGCCGCCCGCGAGGCGCGGGCAGTCGGTATCCACTGGTCGTTCGCGCCGATGGTCGACATCGCGCGCGACCCGCGGTGGGGCCGGATGGTCGAGGGCGCGGGTGAGGACCCCTACCTCGGCTCAGCGGTTGCCGTCGCCCAGGTGCGTGGTTTCCAGGGTGCGGGGCCCGGCACACCGGATCGGATCATCGCCGGCCCCAAGCATTTCGCGGGCTACGGCGCGGCCATCGGTGGCCGCGACTACGACGAGGTCAGTCTGGCCGACGCGGATCTGTGGAACATCTACCTGCCGCCGTTCAAGGCCGCCGTCGACGCCGGTGCCGGCAACATCATGACGGCGTACATGGATCTCAACGGCATCCCGGCCTCGGGCAACACGTGGCTGTTCGACCAGGTGTTGAGGAAGCTGTGGGGGTTCGAAGGATTCGTCGTCAGCGACGCCAACGCTGTCCGCAACCTGATGACGCACGGCTTCGCCGCCGACCTGACCGAAGCCGGCGTCTGGGCGGTGAACGTGGGTGTCGACCTCGAGATGGCGATGGCCGACGCCGCCTATAGCTATCTGCCTGCCGCTCTGGAAGCCGGGCTGGTCAGCGAGTCCGCCATCGACGCCTGCGTCCGGCGGGTGCTGCGAGCAAAGCTGCAACTTGGGCTGTTCGAGAACCCGTACGTCGACGAGGACCGAGCACTGGAGGTGCTGGCCGACCCGGCACACCGGGAGGTGGCGCGGGTGGCCGCGGAACGATCGGCCGTGCTGTTGCGCAATGAGGGCGGCCTGCTGCCCCTGTCGGCGGAGTCGCTGTCGGCGACCTCGGGGAGTATCGCGGTGATCGGTCCCCTGGCCGACTCGCGTCGCGACACCCTCGGTCCGTGGGTTTTCGACTTCGACCTGGACGAGACGGTGACCGTGCTCGAGGGCATCCGGCAGCGAGCGGGAACGACGGTGACCGTTGGCTACGCTCCGGGTATCCGTCCGGCACAGCGGCAGTTCGCCTCGATGTTCGACATGTGGCCCGGCAACGCACCGGAGGATCCGGGTGAGGACTTCGACGACGACGCCGAGCTGGCGCGGGCGGTCGAGCTGGCGGCCGGTGCCGACGTGGCGGTGCTCGTTCTCGGCGAGTGGCAGAACATGATCGGCGAGGCGGCATCCCGGTCGTCGCTGGAACTGCCCGGGCGCCAGCTCGAGTTGCTGCAGGCCGTTTCGGCAACCGGCACACCGGCGGTCCTGCTGGTGATGAACGGGCGCCCGCTGGACCTGCCCTGGGCCGCCGAGAACGTGCCGGCGATCCTGGACATCTGGTATCCGGGCACCCGGGGCGGCGACGCCGTGGCCGGCCTGCTGTTCGGCGACGTTGCGCCGGGTGGGAAGCTGCCGTTCAGCTGGCCGCGGACCGTTGGCCAGGTGCCGCTGATCTACTCGCACACGATCTCGCACGAGCCGGCCAACCAGGCGAAGCGGTACTGGGACGAGGAGAGTACGCCGCTGTTCCCCTTCGGTTTCGGTCTCAGCTATGCACCCGTGGAGTTCTCGAACTTGAGCGTGGACAGCGAGTCGGTCGGCCCGGAAGGCTCGATCACGGTCTTGGTCGATGTCGCGAATACCGGCCACCGGGCCGCCGAGGAGGTCGTCCAGCTCTATCTGCATCAGCGCCACGGCACTGCCTCCCGCCCGGTCCGCGAGCTGAAAGGCTTCCGTCGGATCTCCCTGGCAGCAGGAGAATCGCAGACCGTCGATTTCCGCGTCGGTCCACAGGATCGGCGGTATTGGAATGCTGCGGTCCGCGACTGGGTGCTGGACGCATCCACTTTCGACGTGTACGTCGGCGCCGACTCGACCGCGACCCTCACCACCACCTTCGAGGTCACCCGGCTAGCCGAGGTCTGAAGTCGTCGCGTGCCCATCCGCGCGGCGGTGATCCCGTCGCCTCGCCCAGTCGCAAATCGCGCCCGCACCGGTGTCGAGTTTGCCATTTTCGCGTCTCCGATCTGGCGGTCCGCGAGATCCGATCTCGCGCCCGAATGGGTGAAGCACGCGAGTGCACCCGATCTGCGTCGCCGCAAGATGAGGTGTTTCTGACTTAGCGATATAGATCCGTGGGGATCAAACATCATTGGGGCGTCCCTTGCTGGTCGTATCGTCTCGCGCGGCACGGTGCTTTGGCGGGCGTCGTGGGTGAGCCTGTTCGGGGCCGGCACACACTGGGCGGTGTACGACCGCAAGCTCACGCTGATCCGCGTCCGCCCGCCGAGCCCTTGCTGGCGCCTACCTCGTGTGGGACAACGGCAAACTCACCGGCTCGGACGGCTGCAACGACTTCCACGCGACCTACCGCTACACCGACCCTGACGATCTCCGACGTCGTCTTTCCGCACCCCGCCCGATGCCCGAGCGGCTACGGCTGGACGCGCACCCTGACCGGCACCACTCAACGGACCCGGCCTCAGGGCCATGGCCACAGGCCGCTGGCGCGCATGCAGGTCTCTGCCGCATCCACCAATGGTCCAGCCTGTGGTCCCATCCCCTCCGCGATCCAAGAGCGCCAATTCTCGGCCGTGAGTCCTTCGGACGAGGCGCCGACGGCCAGCCGCGCCAAATCCTTGATGTGAGCGGAACAACCGGCCCGTTCCAATGCCTCGACAGCGTTACGTGGATCGTCGACGAGTTCAAGGTGCGCCTGCAACAGGTGGTGCTCTGCTTCCCTAAGGGCCTTCTGGGTCTCGCTCAATTCCGCCTTGGGGTGTCCCCAAATTTACGGTTATCTGGTGAAGTCACATCGAGGCCTCTTTCGGTGGTGATCGCGGTCACGGCTGCCCATCGCCGTCTAGACCTGAGACAAGCGTAGGGCTCCCGGTTGGCGCTGGGCGGTGGTGTGAGATGCTTGCCGTGTCAGAGATCTGGTCCACGGGTTCGACGAGGAGCGGACGGTTTCCGGCGGTGCGGTTTCGCTAACGGGTGCTGCCTGATGGCGGCGGTCCCTCGACCCGGACGGCTGGTGCTCAGTGACTTTCACGGTACGCCTTCGTCGCGGCCGTCAGCGGCCGACGAGATTGGTCTTGGCTTGCAACCGACTTCCCGATAGAAACCCGCGTGTCGATCACACAGCCTCCGACGGGTCCTCCACCGCCAACCGGAGGATCAGGAGATGCCGACAAAGACATGGCGGCGCGGCGAGACGGCGTGCGAAGCGGGTGTTGAGCCCGTCGCAGAAGTACGAGATCTGGTTGCAGTTAGTGCGGCAGTAGGCCACGATCGCCGAGACCGCGGCGGCTCCGCAGGTCGACCGGTCCACAATCGTGCTGATCAAGGAGGTCGGCAAGCAAGGCGCGCTGTCGGCACATGCGGCATCCAAGCCCGGGGTGAAGTCCCGCGAACGCGGCTACGAGCTCAAGGCTGCGAAGGCAGCGACCGCCCGGCTCTCGGAGGCCTGCAAGGAGCTCGCGGTGAAGCTCACCTTGGTCGAGGGGAAGGACCGTTGGGCTGGGTGGCCGGGTCCCGCGACGCGTCGACGCGGCCACCAAGGCGGAGCCTGCCCGGTTCGATCGATGAGGCCGTCGAAGTGGGCTGGGTCGAGTACACCCCTAACTCGATCTGGATCTACGACACGACGCACTCCACGAAGGCCGGGATGGCCGTGCTCATCATCGAGGACCTGGTCTCACGGAAGTGGATCACCGAGATTGTCTCCAGCGAGGAGACCCCGTGAGGCTCCATGCCGGGGTCGGTTACGTCTGCTGCAATAGCACGAAGGACGCGGACAGGCCATCCGCAAAGCCCGTGAGGCCGGCCTCGAACAGGCCCGCAGACTCGCCTTGGCCAAGCACCGTGCCGACAACACGTTGGCCGCCCGAGTCACGACGGCATCGCGCGAGACGATACGACCAGCCGGGGACCCCCCGATGCTCGCCTGACCGTCAACCCCGGGCTCGTCGCCGGCGATGCGCCCCGGATAGCCAACGGCCCAACCCTGCCGAATACGCTCGCGCTGGCGTTAGGCTCGGTGCCCGAAGACGACGGCTGCCCGTTCCTCCGCTACCTGCCAGCACGTAAGCCGTCCCGGCGAGCCGCTGCCGGGCAACCGACCAGGAAGGGGCGAGTCATGCCGGAGTTCGAGGTGGGTGACTGGGTCAGCTTCAACTCCGAAGCCGGTCGCGTCTCGGGAAAGATCATCAAGCACACCAGGGACGTCGACGACACGGGCCATACCTGGGCCCTGCTCGCCCGAGAATCCGCAATTCGAGATCGAGAGCGACGAGACCCCGTACGTCGCGATGCACAAGGCAGACGCGCTCACCAAGATCGACTGACACTGCGACGTGGCTGACCTGCCCGGCGCCGAGCATGGACAGACACACCGGTCGACGTGCACAGCCCACTGTGCCGTCCACACGATCGGGCACTCGACGCGAACATTCGACGACGTGCTGCTCATGCTCCGTGCGCACCGCATCACCGCCTTGGTTGACGTGCGCTCCTTTCCCTCGTCCCGCAAGCACCCGCAGTGGAACCAGGCAGCCATCATCGACGCGTTGCCACCGGACCTCACCTACCGCTGGGTCCGCGAACTCGGCGGACGACGACACTCGCCCGCGGGCAGCCCCAGTGTCAATGACGCTTGGGAGGTCAAGGCCTTCCGCGACTACGCCGACTACATGGCAAGCGACGCCTTCCGTGCTGGACTAGACGAACTGATCACCGTCGCGAAACGCGAACGCGCGGTGATCATGTGCAGCGAAGCCGTGCCGTGGCGGTGCCACCGGCGACTGATCACCGACGCACTCCTCGTCGCGGACGTCGAGGTCGTGCACATCATGTCGACCACGGCGACCAAGACCGGCACCCTGACACCGTTCGCTCGGGTACGGAACACGACGATCACGTACCCGAAACATCCACCCGGCACCGTCATCGACCGCGCCTGACGCGCCGTCTGCGACCTCCCTGCCGGACGGGTTGCCACCTACGCCGACATCGGCGCCACGATCGACCTCACCTCCCGGCAGATCGACCGGGCGATGAGTCAACCCGACGACAACATCCCGTAGTGGCGGGTCGTCTATGCCGACGGAACGCCCGCGACCTGCCACCACCGCACCGCCGCAGCACACCTGGCCGACGAACAAACCCCGATGGCTGGATCCAAGGTCGACCTGCGCCGAGCACGCTGACGCTCGCACCCCGGCCGCGGTGGCGCCAACGCGGTGGCGCCGTCGGTCATATCGATCTGCTGCCCTCCGACCCGAGGGCAGGTGGGTGGTGTTCTCCTGCCTAGGCGAGGGTCCGGACGCCGGCATCTACTACGGTGCGCACCCGATCGAGCAGATGGGCAACCACCGGACCCTGCCCGCCTACGACATGAACGACGAGCCGCTGTCCTGCGGGCACGGCGCCCCCTGCGGCTGCGCAACGAGACCCAACTCGGCTTCAAGCGGGTCAAGTGGATCAAGGGCATCGAGTTCGTCGCGGACTTCGCCGATGTCGGCGGCGGCTAGGGCGGCTACCACGAGGACCACGAGTTCTTCGGCTACCGACAAACGATGACCGCCCGGCGGAATCCGGCACAAACCGACGACCCCCAACACGGCTGACAATCTCAGCACAGAAGGATGCAAACATGACAACCCCAACCACCGTCGATCCTGACCTGGCCCTCCGGCTGGCCACCCAGCTGCGGGTCGACTCCATCCGCTGCAGCACCCACGCCGCCTCCGGGCACCCCACCTCGTCGCTGTCGGCGGCGGACCTGATGGCCGTGCTGATGCTGGGGCACTTGCGCTACGACTGGAACCAACCCGGCCTGCCGACCAACGACCACCTGATCTTCTCCAAGGGCCACGCCTCCCCGCTGCTGTATTCGATGTTCCGGGCCGCTGGCGTCGTGGGGGAGGACGAGTTGATCACGACCTACCGGCAACTGGGTGCGCGCCTGGAGGGTCACCCCACCCCGGTCCTGCCCTGGGTCGACGTGGCCACCGGCTCGCTCGGCCAAGGCCTACCCGACGCCGTCGGGGTCTGCTTGGCCGGAAATACCTGGACCGGCTGCCCTACCACGTATGGGTGTTGTGCGGGGACAGCGAGACCGCGGAAGGCTCGGTCTGGGAGGCCCTGGACAAGGCCAGCTACTACAAGCTCGGCAACCTCACCGCGATCATGGACATCAACCGGTTGGGCCAGCGAGGACCGACCGAGTTGCAATGGGACACCGACCGCTACGCCGCCCGGGTGCAGGCGTTCGGCTGCCGATCTCTCGTCGTCGACGGCCACGACCCGGCCGCCATCGACCGCGCCATGGCCACGGCCGCGGACGGCGGCGAGCAGCCGACCGTGATCCTGGCCCGCACGATCAAGGCCAAGGGGGTGCCCGAGATCGAGGACAAGAACGGCTGGCACGGCAAGGCGTTGCCCCCCGACATGGCCGAACGGGCCATCGCCGCCCTGGGCGGGCCCAGCGACATCAGAGTCAGCAGCCGCCCGCCAGCCGAAGGCAGCCCAGCCATCACCGCCGATCCGACCGCCGCGTTCACTCTGCCCAGCTGGCAACTCGGTGCGAAGGTCGCGACCCGGGTGGCGTTCGGCGCGGCCATCGCCGCGCTGGCGGCCCGCCCGAAGGTCGTGGTCATCGACGGCGAGGTTGGCAACTCCACCCACGCCGAAGAATTCGGCAAGGTCTGCCCGGACGCTACTTCGAGATGTTCATCGCCGAGCAGCAACTCGTCGCCACCGCCACCGGCCTTGCCGTCCGCGGCTACCTCCCGTTCGCCGCCACCTTCGCCGTGTTCTTCTCTCGCGCCTACGACTTCATCCGGATGGCCGGCATCTCGCAGGTGAACATCCGCCTGGTCGGCTCCCACGCGGGCGTCGAGATCGGGCAGGATGGTCCGTCCCAGATGGCATTGGAGGACCTGGCCGCCCTGCGAGCCGTGCACGGCTCGGTCGTGCTCTACCCGGCCGACGCCACCTGCACGGCGCAACTCGTCGCGACGATGGCCGACACCGACGGCATCGTGTATCTGCGCACCACCCGTGGCGCCTATTCGGTCCTCTACCCGGCGGGCGAGACGTTCGCGGTGGGCGGGTCGAAGGTCCACCGCGCCGGACCCGACGACCAGGTCGCGCTGATCGGTGCCGGGGTCACCCTGCACGAGTGCCTGACCGCCGCCGACGAGCTCGCCCAAGCCGGCATCACGGCACGGGTCATCGACGCCTACTCGATCAAACCAATCGATCGGGACACCCTCATCGAGGCCTGCCGGGCGACCGGCGGCCGGCTGGTCGTGGCCGAGGACCACTACCCCGAAGGCGGCCTGGGCGGCGCCGTCCTGGAGGCTCTGGCCGATGCCGACGCCGACGCCGACGTGCCGGCCCTGCGCCTGGCGCACCTCGCCGTGCAGGACCTGCCTACCTCCGGCACACCCGCACAACAGCTAGCCGCCGCCGGCATCTCGGCTTCCCACATCTTCGACGCCGCCCGACGGCTGGTCATGCAATGACCCGCCCATCCCAGGGGGCAACGGTGAACCCGACCCGGCAGCTGGTGTGAACGAGGAATCTCAACCGGCCGGGCGGATTGGGCGGCCGGATTGCGTGCGTTGCCGAGCCGGGTGAGCTGATTCGCATCGACACGCTGCACCGCGAGGAGGCTGCCGCCAGCTCCGTGCGGAGAGCCAGAGGGCGGGGCGCTGCGTGGGAAGACTCGCCCTGCGCCTACGTCGTTGCGTGGGAATACAGCCGCCGAGCGCGGAATCTGTGCTGCACAGGGAGGCGTTCGCGGATCGGCACCTCGAGTTGAGGGCAGGGAGCTGGAGATGCATGTGACGCGTGTCTGGCGTGCGCAGCTTCCCGACGGAGCCGTGTCGACGTCACGGCACGGCCGTCCCGCCGAGCCGATCGGCTGGCGGCTCGGGTAGCGGCGGTCGACCGTCCCGAACGGCGCAAAATTGGGTCGCACGTGGTCGCCTGGCGTCCTAGTCTCGTCGCTTGTGGAGATCCGACAGCTGGGAGCCGACGCCGTCGCCGACGACGCGGTGATGCGCGGGTGCTACGACCTTTCCCGCCGCGCCGAGCTGTTCGGACGTGAACACCAGCCGTTCTGGACCTTCGAGGAGTTCCTCGGGGCCGTCCGGGCCACCGATCGCGGGGAGCGCCAGCAGTTGTACGCGGTCTACGACAGCGACCGGTTGGTCGGGACCGCGGCGTTGTGGTCGTTCCTCCTCGACAACACCGAGAAGGCGTGGTTCCAGCTGGACGTCGACGTGCCGGAGCGCCGACGCGGGATCGGCCGGGGCCTCGTCGCGCAGCTGGAGGAGACCGTCCGGGCCGACGGCCGAGCGCTGATCATGACCGACACCAAGCTGCCCTTCGATGACCGTGCGACCCACCCCTATCGGCAGTTCGCCGAGGCCTGCGGCTACGAGCTGTCCAACTACGAGGTGGTCCGCCACCTCGCGCTGCCGGTGTCCGACGCGCGGCTGCAGGAGTGGATCGACGAGGCGGCGCCGCACCACGAGGGTTACACGATCGAGACGTTCGTCGACGAGGTGCCGGCCGATCTCGTCGCGTCGCTGTGCGTGCTGCTCGGCCAGCTCGCGGTGGACGCCCCGACGGGTGCTGTCGACTTCGAGGAGGAGGTCGTCACGCCGGATCGGTTCGCCGAGATTCTCGAGCGCGGCAAGGCGATGGGTCGAGCCCGGTTCGAGACCGTGGCGCTCACCCCCGACCGCCAGGTGGTCGCGCAGTCGACGCTGTCGGTGCCGCGCGGCGCCGGGACAGAAATCTTTCAATGGGGGACGTTCGTGCACCGGGAGCATCGCGGACACAAGCTCGGCCTCGCCACCAAGGCCGTCAACCTCCGCGCCGTCCAGGCTTTCCGCAACGACTGCACCCTGGTCTCCACGCAGAACGGAGAAACCAACGGCTACATGGTCTCGATCAACGAGCAGATGGGCTTCCGGCCGGTCGAGGTGTCCGCCGAGTTCGTCAAGCGGCTCTGATCATCGCGTCCCCGCGTCGTTTCCGTTGCCGGGGACTGTGGTCGTGATCCAGGCGTTCGTTCCCCGGGTTCGGCGTGATACGCACCGTGCCGGGCGACAGATTCGCGCGGTCCCAGCGCGCCATGTATCTTTGTGCGTCGGCGCGCTCACCCGAGGGCGCCGCAGGCCCCTATAGCTCAGTCGGTAGAGCGTCTCCATGGTAAGGAGAAGGTCTGCGGTTCGATTCCGCATGGGGGCTCGGGTGCTGTGGCCGGCGCGAACCGCGTGCCGGCGGAATAGGCCGACCTCAGGTCGGTGTTGTTCTGGCCGGGAAACCGGCTCGCAACCCCGCAGCGGGATAGCTCAGGCGGTAGAGCAAGCGGCTCATAATCGCTGTGTCGCGGGTTCGAATCCCGCTCCCGCTACCGACAACGCGACACGGACGAAGATCAAGGACGTAGAACGATGGCTAAGTCGACCGACATCAGGCCGAAGATCACGCTCGCCTGCACCGAGTGCAAGGAGCGCAACTACATCACCAAGAAGAACCGGCG
>JBBSQJ010000040.1:0-23286 GCA_038257965.1 Propionibacteriales bacterium | reverse complement strand
GGGGATCAACGACTGGGCGTCTCGGCCCCACAAGATCGCGACGAGTGGACCTCCCCGCTCGACCAGGCACTCGATCGCCCGCTGGGTCACCTTCTCCCAGCCCTTTCCCCGATGTGAGGCGGACTTGCCGGGCTGGACGGTCAGCACCCGGTTGAGCAGCAGCACACCCCGCTCGAACCACGGCGTCAGATCCCCTGACCTGGCCGGCGGCACACCGAGGTCGGCGTCCAGTTCGGCGTAGATGTTCGCCAGGCTGCGCGGCAGCGGACGCACGTCGGGAGCCACCGAGAACGACAGTCCGACCGGGTGCCCCGGCGTGGGGTACGGGTCCTGGCCCACGACCAGCACCCGGACGTCCGCGAGCGGACGGCTGAACGCCCGCAGCACGTTCTGGCCAGCCGGTAGATAGTCACGACCGGACGCGATCTCGGCCCGCAGGAACTCACCCATCGCGGCGATGTCGCCTTCGACCGGGGACAGTGCACTCGCCCAGTCCGGCGCCACGAGCTCAGACAGAGGCTTCGGGCTCACCGATCGTCTCCTTCCGTACGTCCTCACCGGGCCCGGCGGTCGGCTCCGCACTCACCCCGGGCGGGACCTTCGGCATCCGGAACGCATTCAGGGCCGCGAGCAGGCACAGCCCTGCGCCCAGGCCGAAGGCGGCGGGATAGGAGATGCGGTCGACCAACAACCCGGCCACCAGCGGTCCGATGATCGCACCGACGTCGGAGGACATCGAGAACACCGCTACCGCGGTGCCGCCGCGGGCGCCCGCCGCATCGCCCACCGCAGCCGCCGGAGCGGTTCCGAGAAATGCGGCCGCGACCCCGTAGCAGGACAGCGCCACGATCAGCCAGCCGATATCGGGGGCGAAGGGGACCGCCATGATCGACACCCCGGCCAGGATCCCGCCGCCGATCATCGCCGGCCGCCGCCCGACGGTGTCGACGAACTTGCCTGCCGGGGCGACCGCGATGGTCTGACAGATCGCGGCCGCCGCGAAGGCCGCGCCGGTCCAGGTGGTCGGCCGGTGCAGCACCTCGACCACGAGCACCGGCACCAGCGCGGAGCGGACCCCGAACGAGGTCCAGCCCTGGGAGAAGTTGGTCAGACAGGCGGCCTGGTAGCGCGGGTCACGCAGGACCTGCCGGAAAGGGCGGACGACCGGTTGCCTGTCGGTGGAGATCCGCGTCGTCCCCCGGTGCAGCAGCAGGAGGCCGACCGTGCCGGCCACGGCCAGCGTGCCGGCGTAGAAGAAGAAGGGTGCGGCCAACGAGATGGCCGACAGCAGCCCTCCGACGGCAGGGCCGGTCATCCCCCCGATCAGGAAGCCGCCCTGGAAGAAGCCGGACGCGCGTCCACGCAGCTCGGGTCCGACCGAGTGCAGCAGCAAGGTCATGGCCGACACGGTGAACATGGCCGAGCCGATGCCGCCGACACCACGCAGCACCAGCAACTGCGGATAGTTCTGCGCGACGCCGGCCAGTCCGCTGGAGATCGCCACGATGTAGATGCCGGTGCTGAGCACGGCCCGTTCGCCGAACCGGTTGATGAGGCGGCCGCAGAACGGGCTCGACGCGAGCCTCATCAACGCGAACATCGAGATCACGGCACCGACCGCGACATTGTCGACCCCGAAGCTTCGCGCGAACACCGGGAGCACCGGAACCAGCACTCCGAAGCCGACGGCGACACAAAAGGCGATCAGCCCGAGCACCACCACATCGCGCGGTAGGCGAGTCAACCTGCGCCGCCGCGCCGTGCCGGAGTCCACCGGACACAGTCTGCCTGCTGCCACCGGGTTACCGTTGATCCGGCCGGCACGCGACCAGAGCCGGACCGATCAGAGGAGCACGCGTGGCAGAGGGTAAGAGCCTGAAGGAGCGGATCGCGCGCTGGCGGCGCGACGACCTGCGCACCGACAAGACACCTAGACCCGAGAACGGGAAGGCTCAGGAGTCTGTTGGCGTGCCGGCGGACGACTCGATCGATCCCGACGCCGACACAGCGAGAGATCGGAGCGCTTCGGGGGCTCCGGGCGATCGTGACGACGACCGCGACGATGGACCATACGGCGGGGGAGACGGCCGTGCGGCTGCCGAACCTGCAGCCGCACCCATCGGCACCGCGACGTCGGTTCCGGTGCCGCCCGAAACCATCGTGGCCGTCCACTCCGGTGTCTCCGGCTCCGTGGTCGCGCCGGTCGTCGCGGCCGACACCACCGAGTTCGACCGCGCCGTGCCCCGCGGACTGCAGATCGCGGCGGCCTGGTCCTGGCGGGTCATAGTCATCGCGATCATGGTGTTCGCCCTCGGCTGGGGTCTGCGTTACATTTCCGAGGTCGTCATCCCGATCGCGGTAGCCATCCTGCTCGCAGCCATGATCGGACCGGTGACCAACCGGCTGGCTCGCTGGGGACTGCCGCGCGGTCCGGCGGCGGCCATCTCCGTGCTGGGTGGGTTGCTCCTGATCGGCGGTGTGCTCACCTTGATCGGCACCCAGATCGCCGGCCAGGCCGGCACACTCGGATCCAGTGTCGTCTCCGGCTTCAACACGGTCGTGGAGTGGCTGCAGACCGGTCCACTCCATCTCAACTCCGACTGGTTCAAGCTCGACGAATGGGGCAAACGGATCCAGGGCTTCCTGGTGGACAGCCAGGGCACGATCACGACGTACGCCTCCGAGTTCGGCACCCAGGTCGGCCACTTCGTGGCCGGCATCGCGATCGCGTTGTTCTCCTTGTTCTACTTCCTCTATCAGGGCCGCACGATCTTCACCTTCTTGTTGAATTTCGTGCCGCACGCGGCTCGTGATCGGGTCGACCACGCCGCCCGGGGAGGCTGGACATCGCTGTCCCACTACGTCCGAGCCGTCATCGTGGTGGCGCTGGTGGACGCCACTGGCGTGTTGATCGGTGCGCTGGTTCTCGGCGTCCCGCTGGCGCCCGCGCTGGCGGCGCTGGTCTTCATCGGCGCCTTCGTCCCGATCGTGGGCGCCTTCGTCTCCGGGTTCGTCGCGGTCCTGGTCGCCCTCGTCGCGCTCGGCTGGGTCAAGGCGGTGATCATGCTGGGAATCATCATCGGGGTCATGCAGTTGGAGGGGCACGTGCTGCAGCCGTTCCTGCTCGGCCGGGCGGTCAAGCTCCATCCGCTGGCCGTCATCTTGGCGATCGCGATCGGTGTGATCCTGGCCGGCATCGTCGGCGCGCTGATGGCGGTGCCCCTGCTCGCGTACGTCAAGACGTTCGTCCAGGACCTCAACAAGTATGGGGACACGGGTCTGCAGCCTGCTGCGAAGCAGTTCTCCTGACGTACGGCTGGAGTCAAGCCGTGTCGTTGCGGGCTCTCGCTCACTCGTTTGCCCGCCCGGTCGTCCGTGGCTGCAGTCCGCGCCTGTGGCGGGCCCGTGCGCCCGCCCGGTCGTCCGAGTGGCTGCCGTCCGCGCCTGTGGCGGGCGACGTTTGCCCGCCCGATCGTCCGAGTGGGCGTTCCTGGCCACCTCACCGGCGACGTTTGCCCGCCCGATCGTCCGAGTGGGCGTTCCTGGCCACCTCACCGGCGACGTTTGCCCGCCCGATCGTCCGAGTGGGCGTTCCGGTTCACCTCAGAGGGCTGAGCCCTTCTCGTACTGCTTGTAGGACATGTTCCAGTCGCCCCAACCGTTGTCGATCGTCATATACCGGTCACTGCCGGTGAACACCACCGGATCACCGATCAGGGTGTTGTTCATCATCCAACCCGCGTTGGCGGTGCTCATGCCCGTGCACCCGTGGCTGGCGTTGGCGCGTCCGAAGTAGCCGGCGTTCCACGGTGCGGAGTGCAAGAACTCGCCAGAGTTGGTGATCCGCATCGCGTACGCGACATTGAGGCTGTAGTCCTCCTTGGCGCCGATCATCTCGTTGGTCATCTTCTTGTTGTACTCGTGCGACATGATCAGCTTGGTGCCGCTGCGCGTGCGCCAACCGGCCTTTCCTCCACTGACGTAGATCGTGTGGACCAACTTGCCGTTCTTGTAGGCCTTGCCGACGTCCGTGGCGAGGCTGATCTTGATGATCATCGAGCGGCCGACCGTGAACTTCGTGCTGGTCGAGTTCTGGCCGTAGATGCCGCCGCCCGCGTCGACACCGTTGACGTCGGCCTGGACGGCCACCTTCGTGCCCGGCTTCCAGTACTTGGCCGGGCGGTACCGGACCTCGGTGGAGGACATCCAGTGCCAGCTGCCGGTCTGCTTCGGACTCGACGTGACGTGCAGATTCTTCTCGACCGATTTCTTGTCCTTGACCGGCACGTCGAAGGTGAGCACGACAGGCATGCCGATCCCCACCTTGCTGTTCTTCAGTGGGTAGAGCGTCGGAAACGTCTGCTCCTGGAGGCTCAGCGTGGCGGTCTTGAACTTCGACTTGGTTGTCATAACAGTGCCGTCGCTCGCGGCTGTGCCGGTCATCGACAGGCTGTACGTCGACGACGGCTCGAGCCGGTCGCCCGCCGTCCAGGCCGTCTTCGCGGCGTTGAGCTCGCCGCCGACGGTGCCCGAGATCTTCTGGCCCTTGGCATCCGCGCCCTTGTACGTCAGCTTGATACCCTTCAGCGTGCCCTCGCTGGCCTTGACCGACACCACCGTGTCGACCTTCACCTTGGCGGCGCCGTCGGAGACGTTGGCCGTCATCACCACCGGCGGTGGCGCCGGCGTGGGCGTGCTGTCAGGACCGGACGTCGCGTTGCCCGGCTTACCCGACTGACCCTGTGGAGTGGTGGCCGCGGGAGCCGTTCCGCACGCGGCGGTGAACGCGAGCAGCGCAACCGTCGCGAGCGCTCCTGCCACCGTCAGCGGCGACTTCTTGACCGACATGAAACGTCTACTCCCTGGTGCTCGCTCTCGTGTGCCGCCGCGACGCGTGGACGCCCGGGCGACGACCTGACTCGACGGGGGCCGAGCGGTCCGGGGCGAATCGTCTGCTATAAGCAAACGACCTCCCCCCAATAATGTGCCATCCCAAACCGTGGTTTCCTAATGCAGCCCCGCCGGTGTGACCGAACTGGCATCAAACTCGCCGGAGTCGACGCCGAGACCTTGAACGGGTAGTCCGGCGCCGACGCCATGGATTCGGTCAGTGGGCGGCGGCGACGAGCGTCGCCGGATCCTCGGCACCAGGTTGGGGGGCCGACGGTGTCGCCCGGCCCTTGAGCTCCTTCTCCCGCATCGTCAAGGCGATGACGAACGCGACCGCCATGAACGGCACGGCGACGAGGAAGACGTCATCCATCGACCGAGTGAAGGCTTCCAGCACCCAACCCTTGACCGGTTCGGGCAGGGCACGGATGGCGGTCACGTCGTTTATCGCATGCGACGCTCCGGCCAGCTGTCCTTGCGCCGCGGCCGGCACGACCTCGGTCAGGTGGTGGGCGAGGCGGGTGTTGAGGATCGCGCCGAACAGGGCGGTGCCGATCGCGCCGCCCATCGAGCGGAAGAAGGCGACCGACGCCGTGGCGACGCCCATGTGCTTGCGCTCGACGCTGTTCTGCACCGCAGTGACCACGACCTGCATGGTCAGCCCGAGCCCGAAGCCGAACGCGAACATGTTCAGCGCGATCATCCAGTACGGCGTATCCACCGCCAGATGGGAGAAGGCGTACAGGGCGCCACCCACGACCAGCGCACCGGTGATCGGCATCCACTTGTACCGCCCGGTGCGGGACATGATCTGGCCGCCGCCGATCGAGGTGGTGAACATGCCCACCACCATGGGAAGCATGGCCAGCCCGGACTGCGTGGCAGACATGCCCTGGACCGCCTGCAGGTAGATCGGCAAGTAGATCAGACCGCCGAACATACCGACACCCATGATCATCGCGAACAAGATGTTGGAGTCGAACGTCCAGTGCCTGAACAGCTCGAGCGGAAGGATCGGCTCCTTGGCCCGGCTCTCGACGAACACGAACAGCACGGCGAGGACGACCATCAGCACGAGCAGGAAGATCCCGGTGGCAGAGGTCCACCCCTCGTCCGGACCAGCCCAGCTCAGGTACAGGATCAGGCTGGTCACCGAGCCGACGATGGTCGCGGCACCGAGGTAGTCGACCGAGGCGTTGCGTGGCACGAAGTGGAGCTTCAACGCGAACGAGGTGACGACCAGCGCGGCGATCCCGATCGGCAGGTTGATGAAGAAGATCCATTCCCAGCCGAGGTGGTCGGTGAACAGCCCACCCAGCAGGGGACCGGCGACGGAGGAGACGCCGAAGACGGCGGCGAAGTAGCCCTGGTAGCGACCCCGCTCGCGCGGCGGGATCACATCGCCGATCACGGCCATGGCCAGCGACATCAGGCCGCCGCCGCCGAGACCCTGAATTGCGCGTCCGAAGATCATCACGTCGATGCCCGGAAGGCCCAGTGCGCTCGCGATCGGTTCGGAGAGTCCACAGATCAGCGAGCCGATGAGGAAGACGACGATCGCCGCCTGGAAGATCGGCCGCCGACCACGCAGATCGGAGATCTTGCCCCACAGCGGAGTGGCCGCGGTGGAGGTGAGCAGGTAGGCCGTCACGACCCAGGACAGCTTGTCGAGGCCGCCCAGATCCGAGGTGATCTTCGGCAGCGCGACGCCGACGATGCTCTGGTCCAGAGCAGCCAGGAACATGCCGGCCATCAGGCCGGCCATCACGACGAGGATCTGGCGGTGGCTCATGTAGTCGCCGGTCGGCGTAGGTTCACCGGCTCCGTGCGGCCCGTGCTGCGGGGCGGGCGAGGCTCCGCTTCGCTGTGGAGCGGCCGCTGCGACCGCGTCGTCGGACAGCGCCCGCCGCGGTGCTGTGTGGTTGGTCATGCATTCTCCTGCGGGGCGTTGGTGGTGTCGATGTCTCTCACGAACCGGTCGAGGAGCCGAGCGAACTCGGTCAACTCCTCGGCGGGCCAGTCTCGTAGACCGGCGGTGAGTAGTGCGCGGCGTTGCGCCATGGCGGAATGGAGTCGGTCGCGCCCGGTGTCGGTCAGCACGAGGAGCTGGGCGCGACGGTCCTCGGGATCGCGGGTGCGAAGCACGAAACCCTCGCGCTCGAGCTGGGTGACGTGTCGAGACACGGTCGACGTGTCGAGATTGGCGTGACAAGCGAGATCGGTCACCCGAAGGGAGCCGAGCTTGGCGAGGGTCTTCAGCATCCAGAAGCTCCCCGGATCGAGATCGCTTCCGGTGACCCCCTGTCTGATCAGCCGTCCGACCGAGTGGATGGCACCGATCACGGAGTCGACGGCGGGACTCGCCGTGTCCTCCGCAAGAACTGGATGTTGCATGGTGCAAGCATATATCTAGTTGCATGGCGCATGCAAAGACTTTTCGCCGCACTTTTCGAGAAAGTGGGCGCCTATGACGACGACACGCCGCTCGAAGTTGTCGTAGGAGCCCAGTTTCTGAGGGAACGGATGGGCAACGAGCCTAAACGGGATGCGGTCAGCCGATCGCAGGTGCACTCTTGTCCGCGGCCCTGAACACCAGACGAGGGAGGTGGGCCATGGAGAAGATCACCGGCAAGCTGCTCAACTGGGCATCGGTCCTGGACGAGCGTACGCGGGAGCAGGCTGTCCGTACGTCGTCGATGCCATTCGTCTACCCGCATCTCGCCTTGATGCCCGATGCTCACCTGGGTAAGGGGGCGACCGTCGGTTCGGTGATCCCGACGCTCCGGGCGGTCATGCCGGCCGCCGTCGGCGTGGACATCGGCTGCGGGATGATTGCGGTCCGGACCGAGTTCGTCACCGAGCACCTGGCCGGTCTGCCCCTGGCGCGATTGCGGCAGGCCATCGAGCGGGCGGTACCGCTGTCGGCGGGCGGTCGCAACCAGAAGCTGACCTCGACCGCCGCTGCTCGGGTCGCGACGCTGGAGGCCGTCCGAGGAGTCGATCCCGAGCGGCACCTCGCGCACTGGCGGGAGCAACTGGGCAGTCTCGGTTCCGGTAACCACTTCATCGAGGTGAGTCGCGACGAGGGCGACCGGATCTGGTTGTTCCTGCACTCCGGGTCACGCGGCGTGGGCAACAGGATCGCCCAGCACCACATCGAGGTGGCTCGTGCGCTGATGGAGCGCTACTGGATCGAACTGCCCGATCCCGACCTCGCCTATCTGGTGCAGGGTACCGACGAATTCGAGGCGTACGTTCGCGAGTTGCGGTGGGCGCAGACGTTCGCGCTGCTCAACCGCGAGGAGATGATGGATCGGGTGATCGGTTGCCTGGCCGAGTTCACCGGTAGCCCGGTCGTGGAGGTCGAGCGGATCAACTGCCACCACAACTTCACTCAGCCCGAGAAGCACTACGGGCGGGACGTCTGGGTGTCCCGCAAGGGGGCGATCGAGGCCCGCGCGGGCCAGCCGGGACTCATCCCGGGGTCGATGGGCACCGCCTCCTACGTCGTCAGCGGTCTCGGCTACCCGCCGGCGCTGCACTCGGCGCCACACGGAGCGGGTCGGGCCTACTCCAGGACGGCGGCTCGTCGCACCTTCACCCACGAACAGTTGCGCGAGGCGATGGTCGGCATCGAGTTCCGCGACTCCGAGGCGTTTCTGGACGAGATCCCGGCCGCGTACAAGGACATCGACCAGGTGATGGCCGACGCGGCGTCCCTGGTCGAGGTGCGACACACCCTGCATCAACTGGTGAATGTCAAGGGCACCTGAGCGCCAGCTTGCTGGTCCAGCCTTCCGCGCCGAAGTGGGCGCCAACGACAACGACACGCCGGTGGAGGTTGTCATTGGCGCCCACTTTCCACGTCGGGTGGTGACATTCGCCGGACAGTGGCTGAGACTCTCATCAGGGTTATCCCTGAAATAGAAAGTGAAGCTTCTGTTTTGTGAAAGTTGGCTTTACATTTGATGCATGACCCCTACGCCTGACATGTCCATCATCCTTCAGGACCTCGCCGCCGGCCGGATCGATGCGGCCGAGGCGGCTCGTCGGATCGACGCGCTGAGCGTCAACAACGCGGAACCGGTGGCCGAACCGCACGCCGAGTCGGAGGCGGCGCAGGCCTCCGAGCCGACCAACGAGGAGTTGGCCGCCGAGAGTCCTGCCGCCGACGCATGGGCCAGCCAGACCGACCGGCCTCAATCGACTTCTTATGGAACCGACCCGTTCCCCGGCTCGGCGGCCGCCGCTTCCGGCGAGCCCGAGGAGCCCCTCGGCGAGCAGCCGACGGCGACGGTCCCACCGCGAAAGCCGGGGAGTGGGGGAGTGACGAACATCAGCGTGCGAGCGGTCGGGCGTCGCGTCCGGATCATCGGCGAGACCACCGTCGCCACCATCTCCGCCGACGGACCGCACGTCCTACGGCGCAACGGGTCGGTGCTCGAGGTGTCCAGTGACGGTGAAATGGGCTCGTCCCTCGACGGATTCTCCATCCTCCGGGCGCCGCGGAACCTCGATGACATCCGCGCGCTGGGACTGGGCAAGGAACTGTTGATCAAGGTCAATCCCAACATCGTCGTCGACGTCGAGGTGACCGCCGGCAGCCTCAACACCGAACGGGTTCCGCACTTGGGTAAGGTCCGTGTCACCGCCGGCGGCGCAAAGTTGCTGGATGTCCGCGAGATCAACGACGCGCTGATCCAAGCTGGTTCGGCCACGATCAAGGGTGCCATCAGCACGGGACGCTCCCGCGTGCGCGCCGAATCGGGCTCCCTCTCGATCCACCTCGCCGATGACTCCAATGTCACCGTGACCGGCGACGCGCAACTCGGCAAGGTGAGTTGGACCGGCGGGCAGGGGCACAACGGCACCCTTGACGAGGTCGTGATGGGCAACGGCAGTGCAAAGCTGGAGATCGAGGTCGTGATGGGTCATGCACAGGTCCGACTCGGTTCGGCGCAGCCCTCGGAGGCCGGGGTCTGATGGCACAGCTGCCGCTCGACGCGGACCAGCACGAGCACCGGGCACCGAACGACTGTCCCGTGTGCGGAGATCATCTGTCGGTGACCCGGCTCGGGTGTACGTCTTGCGGAACCGAGCTGGCCGGCATGTTCGCCTCTTGCCAGTTCTGCTCACTCGGCCAGAAGGACCTCGACCTGCTCCGAGTCTTCCTGCTCTCCCGCGGAAACATGCGAGAGGTGGAGAAGCACCTCGCGGTGTCATACCCGACCGCCCGGCAGCGTTTCACCGACGTCCTGGTGAGACTGGGGCTGACCGAGGAGCCGGCTCCACCCGTACGGACGCGCGAACAGATCCTGGCCGACGTGGCTACCGGGGCTACCAGTCCGGAGGAGGCGCAGCGGCTTCTGCTCGCCGCTTCGAGCTGAAACCGCCGAGACGTCGTGTCGGAGCGGACCCCGGGGGGAGCCTGTCGGAAGGTCGCCACGGTTCCCCTCGGCAGGCGCAGGAGTCTGGATGGGTGCCGATGGAGGGTCCGGGCCCCTTCGACGGGCTCAGGGCGCAGGGCTGGACGCGGCCCCCTTCGACGGGCTCAGGGCGCCGCGACGGTTCCAGGCCGTACGACTGCTACGAGCGGTACGGTTCTACTTTCACGACCGTGACGTTGATCGACCTGCCGTTGGGGGCGACGTAGGAGACCGCGTCGCCCTGCTTCTTGCTCAGGATGGCCGCACCCAGCGGTGATTGGGGACTGTACACATTGACGTCGACTGAGGCGTCGAGTCCCAAAAGCTCACGGGATCCGAGTACGAAGGTGTCGGTGTCGGACTCGTCGCCGTCGAAGGCGATGGTGACCTGGGTGCCGGGTGCCACCTCGTCCGGGTTTGCTGGAATCTCGCCGACCTGGGCGCGGCGCAGCATGTCGCTGAGCTGGCGGATGCGGGCCTCCTGCTGGCCCTGTTCCTCCCGGGCGGCGTGGTAGCCACCGTTCTCCCGGAGGTCGCCCTCGTCACGAGCCTGGGCGATCTTGGCCGTCACTTCGGCCCGCCCCGGCCCCGACAGATGATCGAGCTCATCCTGGAGTTTCTGATACGCCCCCTGGGTAAGCCAGATGACCTGCTGCTCGGTTTCAGACATCGAAACAGCTTAGCAACGCCACCGAACGGAGTCAGCCTCCGCTCGTGCAGCCCTTGGATACCGCCGTGGTCGCCCGTCGCAATGTGACGATGGTCACGTCAAGGTTGGTCAACCTGCGATCACCGGGAGGCACCGCAACTTCGACCTCGCCGACAGTCTCGAAGTCCGTTGCCTGGGCCACGATCCGACAGGTCGCGCGGATGGACGGGTCGCGTCGCTCTACGGTCAAGACAACGGCGATACTCCGATCGTTCTTCACCACGTACGTCGCCACCTGAGCGTCGACCTGCGGCGTTGCGTGTCGGTAGCCGGCCCAGACCAGCCATCCGAGACCTACCACCGCGATGACGGCGACGGCCGCAACGACCAGCGGTCTGGGCAGCCGAGAGCGCGGATAGCGCCGACGGAGGCGCTCCGCGGCCTCAGCACCACGTTGCTCGGCTCCGCGTTGCTCGGCGCCGGGCGGCTCGACCCCGTTCACGCGGACGCCTCGTTGCTGCGGACGCCTCGTTCACGCGGCCCCAGTTCACGCGGCCCCTGGTTCACGCGGCCCCCTGGTTCACGCGGCACCTGGTTAACGCGGCCCGCTTGTTCACGCGGCCCCCTGGTTCACGCGGCCCCCTGGTTCACGCGGCCCCCTGGTTCACGCGCCCCATTGTGCAGGACCGATAGCGCGTCGGGGCCATCAATGCCAGCCACGGGCTCGATCTCACTGCCGGCAACGAGCCGTACGCCGGACCGCGCGAGACGTGCACCGGCACTGTCGGTCGGTCGTGGCAGCATGTGACCCATGGCGCGTCCGGCTATGAGAGTGGACCGCAGCGGGGACCCGTTGCGGCTGTTGCACGTCCATGCGCATCCTGACGACGAGTCGAGCAAGGGTGCGGCCACCACGGCGAAGTACGTCGCAGAAGGTGTGGACGTGATGGTCGCCACGTGTACCGGTGGGGAGCGGGGCTCGATCCTCAACCCGGCGATGGACCGGTCCGACGTCTTGGCCAACATCGCCGAGATCCGCAAGCAGGAGATGGACCGCGCCCGAGAGATCCTCGGCATCCACCAGGTCTGGCTCGGTTTCGTCGACTCCGGTTTGCCGGAGGGCGACCCGATGCCGGCCCTGCCGCCGGGCTGTTTCGCCACTGTCGACCTCGAGGTCGAGGTGGCGGCCCTGGTGCGGGTGATCCGCGAGTTTTGACCGCACGTGATGACGACGTACGACGAGAACGGCGGGTATCCGCACCCCGATCACGTCCGGTGCCACGAGATCTCGGTGGCAGCCTTCGAGCAGGCCGCTGACCCAGATGCGCTGGAGGAGTTCGGCCCGGCCTGGCGGGTCGACAAGCTCTACTACCACTTGAGCGCCAATCGGGCCCGGTTGGAGGCCTTGGATGCGGCCATGATCGCTCGCGGGCAACAACCGCAGTACACGGAATGGTTGAAGCGGTGGTCGACCGACGCTCCGCAGCGTCCGTACCCGGTGACTCGGGTGCCTTGCGCCGAGTACTTCCCGACCCGCGACCACGCCCTGCTCGCCCACGCGACCCAGATCGATCCGGAGGGACACTGGTTCAGCGTGCCGCTCGAGGTGCACCAGCAGGTATGGCCGACGGAGGACTTCGAACTGGTGACGAGCCGGATCGAGGTCGAAACGCCTGAGGACGACCTGTTCGCCGGCATCGGCGTTCCGGCCCAGATGATTCCCACGGGTACAGTTCGGGTGAAGGAGAGTGTGTGACCCGATCGAGGAGGTGCATCGCATGAATCTGGCAGTTGTGTTGCTGGACGTCGACCCGAGCATCGTGAAACCGGGTTGGACCCCGCTGCTGGTCACCGTGTTCATCGGGGCGGCACTGGTACTGCTCTACTTCAGCCTGCGCCGTCAGTTCCGCAGGATCAGTCCCGATCTCCCGTATGCGGAAGATCTCGACACGAATGCGGCTGAGGACACCGATCCGCCTCCGCCAGCGCCGGACATCACCAGCCAGAAAAGCTGAACTGCGCTTCGTTCTGCACCGAGTTGCGGCCGAGACGAGACGAGAACGAAAGGCGATCACGCATTCAGATCGGCCACTCCGCTTGCCGGTGGGCGGCATCCCAGAACATCCATTCGTAGCGCGCGGTCATCGTGAAGTGGCGCACGCACCGGTCACGCTCGACACGGCCGAGATCGGCACCCAACCGGTCCGCGACCGCGATCACCTGGTTGACGATCGCATCGAAATCCGACGAACCGTAGGTGGCGATCCAGCGCGCGTACAGCGGGTCCGGTGAGGATCCCTTCTCGAGCACGTGCCCGATCTCGCGGTAGATCCAGTAGCAGGGGAGGACGGTAGCTACCGCCTCAGCGTACGAACCAGTCGCGCAGATTGCGGTCAGATAGGACATGTACGCCGTCGTCACCGGTCCGGAGCCGACCGCGTCCAGGTCGGCAGAGGTCAGATCGAGGTCACCGAGCAGACCGGCGTGTAGGTCGCGCTCGACGGCGATCGCGTTGGCCGCGTGGTCGGCGAACATCGCCACCTCGTCCTCGTGATGCGCCCGGGCGGCGGTCAGCGCCAGTGCGCGCGAATAGTCGCGGAGGTAGTGGCTGTCCTGGACGATGAAGTAGCCGAAGCACTCCTTCGGCAGCGTGCCGTCCGCCAGACCCGTGATGAACGGGTGGACGGTGATGGCGTCGTAGATCGGTGTGGCCGCGTCCCACAACGCGCTGGTGAATGTGGCTGGCAAGGTCATGGCCTCGGTGTCTATCAGTGGTCGGCGGCGGCTCTCACCCGGGTCCGAACTAGCCTTCGTCGAGTGACCGATCGGAACCGCCTTGACACGGCGACCAGCCCCTACCTGCTTCAGCACGCCGATAACCCGGTCGACTGGTGGGAATGGGGCCCGGACGCGTTCGCCGAGGCCGGCCGACGCGACGTGCCGGTGCTCCTCTCGGTCGGTTACTCGGCCTGTCACTGGTGTCACGTGATGGCTCACGAGTCGTTCGAGGACGAGGCCACGGCAGCGGTGATGAACGAGAACTTCGTCGCGGTCAAGGTCGACAGGGAGGAGCGGCCCGATGTCGACGCCGTCTACATGCGTGCCACCCAGGGCATGACCGGGCAGGGTGGGTGGCCGATGACCGTTTTCCTGACCCCTGATCGACTGCCCTTCTACGCCGGTACGTACTTCCCACCGGCACCACGGCACGGTCTGCCGGGTTTCGGCCAGGTGCTCGCCGCGATCAGCGAGGCCTGGCGGGAGCGGCGGGAGGAGGTGATCACCAGCGCGGGCAACATCACCCGGCAACTCACGACACAGGCGCGGCCGGACTCGCTGGCCGGTGAGACCAGCGATGTGGATCTGGACGCGGCGGTCGCGGCGCTGCATCGAGATTTCGACGGCCAACGGGGTGGGTTCGGGCGCGCGCCCAAGTTCCCGCCGTCGATGGTGCTCGAGGCCCTGTTGCGGATCGGCACCGACGAAGCGGCCGAGATGGCCGACGGGACGCTCGAGGCGATGGCCCGCGGTGGCATCTGCGACCAGCTGGGCGGCGGCTTCGCCCGGTACAGCGTCGATGCCGCGTGGGTGGTGCCGCACTTCGAGAAGATGCTGTACGACAACGCACTGCTCCTCGGTGTCTACACCCACTGGTGGCGCCGCTCCGGTTCGGACCTGGCTGCAGATGTGGTGGAGGCGCTGGTCGGTTGGCTCCTGCGCGAGATGCGCACCGACCAGCGTGCGTTCGCCGCCAGTCTCGATGCCGACTCGTTGGACGCTGAAGGACATCTGCACGAGGGTGCGTACTACGTCTGGACACCTGACCAGCTGGTCGCCGAGTTGGGCCAGATGGACGGTTCGTTCGCCGCTGAGGCGTTCGGTGTCACACCGGTCGGCACGTTCGAGCACGGCACGTCCACACTGCGGCTGATCGGCGACCCGGATCGGGACAGGCTGGTCGACGTGCGGCGCAGATTGCTCGCCGCTCGGGATCGGCGCACCCCACCTGGCCGGGACGACAAGGTCGTCGCCGCCTGGAACGGTTGGCTGATCGACGCTTTGACGACGGCGGGCATGGTGTTCGAACGACCGGATTGGGTCGCAGCCGCGACCCAGTCGGCCGATCTGATCTGGCGGGTTCACTGGGACGGGACCCGCCTGGTTCGCACCTCCCGCTCGGGCGTGCCTGGCGGCGCCCCCGGGATCCTCGAGGACTACGCGGCGCTGGCCCAGGCCTTCGTCCGGCTGGCCGGAGTGCACGGCGACCCGACCTGGTTGCAACGCGCACGATCACTGATTGCCGTGGTCGCGGAGCAGTTCGACGACGGCGAGGGTGGCTACTTCGATACTGCCGCGGATGCGGAGGCTCTGTTCACTCGACCGGCCGATCCGACCGACAACGCCACACCGTCGGGTCTGAGCGCGGCAGTTCACGCCCTGCGGGCGCTCGCCGAGTTCACCGGTGACGGCGACTATGCCGAGCGTGCGGACCGCGCTTCGACCGGTGCGGGGCGACTCGCCCGGGCGGCTCCGCGCTTCGCCGGCTGGTTGCTGGCCGATGCGGTCAGCCGGCACCGCCATCCCTCCGTGCAACTTGCCGTCGTCGGTCCGGCCGACTCGGCCCAGACGCAGGCGATGGTCACCACCGGCTATCGGTTCGCACCGGCCGGCTCGACGATCGTGACTGGGTTGCCCGACACCGAAGGACTTCCACTGCTGGCCGACCGGACGATGATCGGCGGCCGGCCGACCGCCTACGTTTGTCGGCACTTCGTGTGCAAGCTTCCGGTGACCACGGTCGACGACCTGCTGACGCTTCTTGCGCCGGGCCGTGTACGAGTCGAGCACCGATCCCCGCCGTCGACCCCGGAAAGTGGGCCCGACTGACAACGACACGCCGACCGGAATTGTCACTGGCGCCCACTTTCGCCGGGGGTGAGTACGGCCGCGGTCCCCGATCAGGTGTAGGTGACGATCGAGATCGCGATGTAGTGGCAGCTGAAGGCAGCGATGGTGAAGGCATGGAAGATCTCATGGAAGCCGAACCAGGCAGGTGATGGGTTGGGCCGCTTGCGGGCGTACACCACGGCCCCGAGGGTGTAGAGGAGACCGCCCGCGACGACCAGGATCAGCACGGCGGCGCCACCGGTGGCATAGAACTGGCCGAGCCAGCCGACTGCCGCCCAACCCATCAGCAGGTAGAGCGCGGTGTAGAACCAACGCGGAGCGCTGAGCCAGAACAGGCGGAACAGCAAACCCGCCGCAGCGGCGCTCCAGACGACGGTGAGCAGCAGTACGCGCGAAGTGCCGGTGAGCAGCTGCAGAGCGAGTGGCGTGTACGTCGCCGCGATGAAGACATAGATGTTCGCATGGTCCATCCGGCGCAGGATCGCCTCGCCGCGGGGACCCCACGGTGAGCCACGGTGATAAAGAGCGCTGGTGCCGAACAACAGCAGCGAAGCCGCCAGGTAGATGGCCCCGCCGATCTTGCCGGTCGCCGTCGGGGCCAGGCAGATCAGCACGATCCCGGCGGCTGCGGCAAGTGGGGTCATCGCGGCGTGGAGCCAACCGCGCAGACGGGGTTTGATCTGGTTGAGGACGTCCTGCGCCTTGCTCTCCTGCGGACCGTCGGCCTGGGGAGCGAAGTCTTCGCGAGGGTCACCAGATGTCATCGTGCTGCTCATCTTCCACCTCCTGTCGCCGGAGCGGCTGAGCCGTTGTCCGAGCGGTCGTCGTCTGCAACCTACGGTACCGTAAGTTACGGTACCGTAGGTACACGATGGTCGAGGTCCGCCCGACAGCCAACGGATGCAGCACGCGGCGCTTCGTGTCCGTGTGGAGCCAGCGGCGCTACGCTGCGGAGTCATGGGCCGCCGACGATTGGAGCGCGTGCGCGAGTTCGTCGACCGACTCCACCCGTCGGGGCTGCTGTACAGCACCTACGAGCATCGGCTGATCGCCGAGCTCGATCCCGCCCGGCTACCCCGTCATGTTGCGGTGCTCGCCGATGGCAATCGCCGTTGGGCCCGGGCCAACGCCCCCGGGCAACCCCTGGTGGCCGGTTATCAGGCGGGGGCCGACCGGCTGAAGGAGTTCGTCGAGTGGTGCGACGAACTCGGCGTCCGGATCGTCACCCTGTGGGTGCTGTCCACCGACAACTTCACCCGCAGCGGGGCGGAGGAGATCGGGCCCCTGCTCGACGTGATCGAAACCATGGTCACCGATCTCGCCGCTCGAAGCCGCTGGCGGGTCCATCCCGTCGGCGCCCTGGATCTTCTTCCGGCCGAGTCAGCGGAGACACTCAAGCGGGCCGAACGCGACACCACCGGGATCGACGGGATGATGGTCAACATCGCCGTTTCCTACGGTGGACGCCACGAGTTGCGCGACGCGGTTCGCTCGCTGCTGGCCGACGAGGCCGAGCGTGGAACAACGATCTCCGAGCTCGCTCAGACACTCGACATCGAACACATCGCCGATCATCTCTACACGCGCGGACAGCCCGATCCCGATCTGATCATCCGGACCTCGGGGGAGCAGCGGCTGTCGGGGTTCTTGATGTGGCAGTCCGCGCACAGCGAGTTCTACTTCTGCGAGGCGCTGTGGCCGGACTTCCGCAAGGTGGACTTCATCCGCGCCCTCCGCTCGTACGGCCAACGCGAGCGTCGCTTCGGCCGCTGAACGACGGTCGGTTCGCGGAATAGGCAACCGCCAGTGCACCGGTGCGGGCGTGGACTGCGCTGGGATCCCGGGCGGCGTCCGGCACTGGCGTGACCCTCTCCACTTCGTCCCTCACCTTTCGGGGCCGGATCACGGTGTGTGGGCCCGCTGACAATCTCGCCAAATCCCCGCAGGAGCGCGGCGTGGCAGGGGAGAACGACGCTGACGACGTCGTAGCGTCTGTGTTGCGAGCCCGCATCATGGCGGGTCGTACGGGAGGCGATCGATGCGCCGTCGTCCGACGGGCAGAGCCGGCGGGCCACCAGCCCGCAGACCATCCCGGCCGAGCTAGCCAGTGCGGCCGGCGCGGATGGCGTGCGGTCGCGCAGAAGAGGACAGGACGTGTCGTCTGCACTCACCACCGCCGGGCCAACCGATCTCCAGACCTCCCGCCGGACCTACGTCGTGGACACGTCGGTGCTGCTCAGCGATCCACACGCACTGCGCCGTTTCGCCGAGCACGACGTCGTCCTCCCGGTGGTCGTCATCACCGAGTTGGAGGCCAAACGCCATCACGCCGAGCTGGGATATTTTGCGCGCACGGCGCTGCGCCATCTGGACGACCTGCGGATCGCCTATGACCGGCTGGACGCGCCGGTCCCGGTCAATGACGTTGGTGGCACCGTCCATGTCGAGCTGAACCACACCGATCCCGGCGTGCTCCCGGCGGGGTTCCGGCTGGGTGACAACGACTCACGCATCCTCGCCGTCGCCTTGAACTTCGCGGCGGAGGGTCGCCACGTGACGCTGGTCTCGAAGGACCTGCCGATGCGGGTGAAGGCGTCGGCCGTCGGTCTGAAGGCCGAGGAGTACCGAGCCGAGCTGGCGGTTGAGGCCGGCTGGACCGGGATGGCGGAACTCGAGGTGAGCGCCGGCGAGGTGGACACGCTCTACGAGACCGGCGTTCTCGATTGCGACGTCGCGCGCGACCTGCCGTGTCACACCGGGGTCGTGTTGCTCGGTGGGTCTCACTCCGCGCTGGCCCGCGTCACCCCGGGAAAGGCGCTACGTCTGGTGAAGTCGGAGCGGGACGCGTTCGGGATCCACGGCCGGTCCGCCGAGCAGCGAGTCGCCCTCGACCTGTTGCTGGACCCCTCCATCGGGATCGTGTCGATGGGCGGTCGGGCGGGGACCGGAAAATCCGCCCTCGCGTTGTGCGCCGGCTTGGAGGCGGTGATGGAACGACGGCAGCACAGCAAGGTGGTCGTGTTCCGCCCGCTGTATGCAGTCGGCGGGCAAGAACTCGGCTACCTGCCCGGAACGGAGGGCGAGAAGATGGCGCCCTGGGCGCAGGCAGTGTTCGACACGTTGGGTGCGGTCACCTCGAAGGTCGTGATCGAGGAGGTGATGGAGCGCGGGATGCTCGAGGTGCTGCCGCTGACTCACATCCGGGGCCGTTCGTTGCACGACGCCTTCGTCATCGTCGATGAGGCCCAGTCGCTGGAACGCAATGTGCTGCTCACCGTGCTGAGCCGGATCGGGCAGGACTCTCGGGTGGTCCTCACTCACGATGTGGCCCAGCGCGACAACCTGCGGGTAGGTCGACACGACGGGGTGGTGGCCGTGGTGGAGAAGCTCAAGGGGCATCCGTTGTTCGCGCATGTGACGCTCCACCGGTCCGAGCGGTCGCCCATCGCGGCCCTGGTCACGGATCTGCTGGAGGACATCTCGCTCTGGCGGTCAGCTGGTCTGGCGCGGTGTCGTACGCTCCCTTGCGCTCTCGACCCCTACCAAGGCCGGCGATGCGAAAGTGTGCGCTAGTGACACATTCTGACGGCGTGTCGCTGTCAGACGCGCACACTTCCGGGTTGGGGTTGCGCTCAGGGGAAAGGTCGGAGAGGCGACTCCACGTGTGAGGTTGGGCACTTTCGGCCCAGTCAACGCAAGACCAGCATCAAACTGGTCTCAGTTTGATTTCGTTTTGATAACGACCCTGTGGCAGGGTCACGGACGTGCGACGAGTATTTCTCCATGCCATGGTCGGAGCGGGTGTCCTGCTGCTGACTGCCCTCGTGGTCGTCGGCGGGCTGGTCAGCGCCCCGGCACAGACCTCTCCCGCACTCGCGGACGGCAAAGCGGATGTCCATGTGCCGGGCCCGATCAGCGCCATCCAGAATGCCGTTCGAGATGACGAACGGACGTCGCGCGCCGACGAGCAGCGTGCCGCGCTGGCACTGACTGCCGCGCAGAGCAGCGTCGCGGAACGGCGGGTGTCGGCGCAAGAGAAGCAGGAGCGAGCGATCGCTGCCCAGCAGAAAGTGCTGAAGCAGAAGAAGGCCGAGGCGGCCCGTCACAAGAGGATCGCCGCCGAGAAGGCCCGCAAGGCGCGGATAGCTGCCGAGAAGGCGCGGATCTCGAAGCTCGGCTACCAGCCGGGGATCACGAACCCGAGGTCTATCGCGCGGCAGATCCTGAAAAACAAGTACGGCTACCCTTCGAGCGAGTACGCCTGCTTCAACAACATCATCATGCGTGAGTCGATGTGGGACATCGACGCGACGAATGCGAGTTCGGGTGCGTACGGCATCCCGCAGGCGCTGCCGGGCAGCAAGATGGCGAGTGTCGCAGCGGACTGGCGGACCAACCCGGCCACCCAGATCGTCTGGGCCATCGGCTACATGAACGACCGCTACGGCAGCCCATGCGGTGCCTGGGGCTTCAAGAGCGCACACGGCTGGTACTGAGTGGGCCGACTCGCGCTCGCTGCACGTCCGGCGTGATCCGATCCTTGCGCGATCTCGCCGAGCGTGCGCATCAGGTGTTCGGGTGAGACTTCCCGGGTCACTTCGGTGGGCGGGTCATCGCCAAAACGTCGAGGGCCGCGTCGAGTTGCTCCTCGGTCAGCTTGCCGTCCTCGACGAATCCCGACTCGACGACCACCTGGCGGATCGTCTTCTCCTCCTTGAGGGCCAACTTGGCGACCGCGGCAGCGTTCTCGTACCCGATATAGCGGTTCAACGGGGTGACGATCGAGGGTGAGGACTCGGCGAGCGTGCGGCAGTGGTCCACATTGGCTTCGATGCCCCAGACACATCGGTCAGCGAGCAGGCGGCTGACGTTGGCCAGCAAGCGGATCGACTCCAGGAGGTTGCGGGCCATCACCGGCAACATGACGTTGAGCTCGAAGGCACCCGACGCGCCGGAGAACGCCACCGCCGAGTCGTTGCCGATCACCTGGGCCGCCACCATCGTCGTCGCTTCGCAGATCACCGGGTTGACCTTGCCCGGCATGATCGACGAGCCGGGCTGGAGGTCCGGCAGCGCGATCTCGCCGAGACCGGCTCGCGGGCCGGAGCCCATCCAGCGCAAGTCGTTGGCGATCTTGTTGAGGCTGACCGCGATCGTCCGCAGGGCACCGGAGGCCTCGACCAGACCGTCACGAGCCCCTTGGGCCTCGAAGTGGTTCCGGGCCTCGGTCAGCGGCAGACCGGTCTGCTCGGCCACGATGCCGATGACCGAGGCGGCGAAGCCCGCAGGGGTGTTGATGCCGGTGCCGACGGCGGTGCCGCCCAGCGGAAGCTCGGCCACCCGCGGGATCGCCGCCTCGACCCGCTCGACCCCGTACGCGATCGCGGCCGCATACCCGCCGAACTCCTGACCCAAAGTGACCGGCGTGGCGTCCATCAGGTGGGTACGTCCGCTCTTGACCACCTCCGCGAACTCGTCCGCCTTCGCCTCGAGTGCTTGCTGCAGGTGCTGCAGTGCCGGGATGAGCGTGTTGACCAGGCTCTGGGTGGCCGCGATATGGATCGCGCTCGGGAACACGTCGTTGCTGGACTGCGACGCGTTCACGTGGTCGTTGGGATGGATGTCCTCGCCGGCGAGGTCCGTGGCCAGGGTGGCGATGACCTCGTTGGTGTTCATGTTGGACGAGGTGCCAGAACCGGTCTGGAACACGTCGATCGGGAACTGGTCGTTGTGTGCGCCGGAAGCGACCTGGGCGGCCGCCTTGACGATGGCGTCGCCCCGCTCGGCCGTGAGCACCCCGAGGTCGGCGTTGGTCTGGGCGGCGGCGCCCTTGATCAGACCTAGTGCGGCGATGAGGGCTGGATCGATCGGCACGCCCGAGATCGGGAAGTTCTCGACGGCCCGCTGGGTCTGAGCCTGGTACAGGGCGGCAGCGGGTACGTGGACCTCGCCCATGGTGTCGTGCTCGATGCGGTAGTCGTCAGCCATGCGCCACATTCTGGACCACCGAGGCAGGTCGTTCGGCGCGGGAGTCGCCTGCCGAACACGCCCGCGGTCGGGCAGATGATCCCGTACGCGCTCGGAAAGTGGGCTCTTGTGACAGTTTCGCCCGGCGTGTCGATGCAAGAGGCGCCCACTTTCGCCGGAAAGCGGGGCGTCAGCGGGAGAGCGTGTAGATGGCGTACGCGAGCCGGCGGCCCTCACGGAGGACCGCTATGGGCTGCTCCTCGACCCGACCGCCGATCTGACCCAAGGTCTGGGCCAGTTCCGGCGCCGGGCCTTGGCACCAGACCGCCAGCGTGCCGCCCGATGCGAGCCGATCTGCTGCGGCACCGAGCAGATCAGGCCGGTAGATGCGCGCGTTGGCGGTGTGGATGAGGAAATCCGGGCCATTGTCGACGTCCAGCAAGATGGCGTCCCACCGCTGGTCGCCGGCAATCGGACATCCCGGCCGCCCGAGCAGGATGTCGGCCACGTCGGCCACGTAGAGCCGGGTGCGGCAATCTGTTGCCACCCTCGCGAGCGTGTCGGTCAGCCCCGCGCGCGCCCAGTCGACCAGATGCGGCTCGAGCTCGATGACGTCGACTCGGGCGATGTCACCGATCAGCAGCTCGGCCACCGTGAAGCCGAGACCGAGTCCACCGACCAGCACGACATTGTCGGGCTGAGCGCCGATCCGCGCCAGCGCCTGCTCGGTCGAGACGTCGGTGGAGTCCATGGCGAACGCACCGTTGACGATCAATTCGTCGATCGAGCCGCCCTCACCGGTCCGCCGGCGCAGCACCACGTCACCGCCGACCCCTGCCGCCCGGGCGAGCGTACGCACCTCCTCCGGAGTGGACATGAGCCGATGATCGCACCATCGATGCGACGGCGGCGCACCGATCGTGCCGGCGACCGGCGCTCACGACCGGCGCTCACGACCGGCGCTCACGACCGGCGCTCACGACCGGCGCCCACGACCGGGGTTCACGACCGGGGTTCACGACCGGGGCGCCAACCGTCTCGTCCGGTCAGCGATGGGGCGCGGCGATTCGGCGCGCGTGGAACCATGGGGGCGTGGCACGTAGCAGCACCAAGAATGCAACCGCCGGCGACATGATCCGGTCGCTGGCGGTGATCATCGTGCCGGTGTTGATCATCACATTCGTCTTCAGCCGCAACCTCGACGACCATCCGGTCACCGTTGTCGACTACCAGCCGGTGCTCGCCCAGGCGCGATCCGAGGCGCCCTATCCGGTTCTGGCGCCGGTCAGCCTGCCGCCTGACTGGCGACCCACCCAGGTGAGCTGGGTCAAGACCGGCGAAGTGGACCTCAACGGCGACCCGTCCCCTCGGGACTCCTGGATCCTCGGGTTCCTGGACCCGAGCAACACCTACATCTCCATCTACCAGGGCGACGCCAAGACGAAG
>JBBSQJ010000039.1:0-23387 GCA_038257965.1 Propionibacteriales bacterium | reverse complement strand
GCTCCCCCACCCGCTCCGATCGGCCGCCGTAGCCGGGGGGACACCCGCCCGCCCCGCCGCCCCCGCGGGCTGCGCCGGCCGGCCGCCTCGCGCCGGCGCTCCTCCTTCAGCAACACGAGATCGGCTGCGTCCAGGTACTCACTCGGCCGTCCGCGCATCATCCGGTAGCCGAGCACGAAGATCAGCAGGGCTCCGGTGGCGCCGAGAGCGGGCCACAGCGTCGAGAAGGCCAGCATCAGCGCTCGATCCTGGTCATCCGGCGCACGATGACGTGGCCGGTGAGGAACAGTGCCATGGACACGAGGAGGGCGATCTGGCCGACCAGGGTCTGGGTCATCCGTTCGACCGTTCCCGGCTGGATGAGGTTGATCATGAGCAGGATGCCGATGCCCATCGCGGTGACGAGCGCACCGGTCGCTCGTGCCTGAGCCAGCGTCGTGCGCACCTCGCGTCGCACCTCCTTGCGGTCGTCCAGGGTCAGTGAGATGTCCCGGAGCGCCTTGATCAGCGAACCCCCCGAACGCGCGCTGACCACCAGAGTCGACATCAGCACCCGCACCTCGCGCGCCGGCAGTCGGTCGTTCAGCGAGAGCATGGACTCCTCCAGGGACGCGCCGAACCGGACGGCCGCATTGAGCCGCTGGATCTCGGTCTTGGCCGGCTCGGCCATCTCGCTCTCGGCGACCACCCAGGCGGTGGTGATGCTCAGTCCCGCGTTGGTGGCGTTGGCCAGCACTCGAGCCAGCTCCGGGATCTGCTGGACGAAGCGCTCCCGACGACGATCCCGTCCGCGCCGGAGCCAGGCCCTGAGCAGCAGGAAACCGCTGACCAAACCCACCAGCGCAAGGGCGGGGGCCAGCAACTCGTACAAGGCGTAGGTCAGCGCCACGGTCAGCGCCACGACAGCGCTGAAGACGAGGATCGGCGGATAGCCGACGCCGGCGAGTACGAGCTCGCGCTCGAGCCAGCGGCCGAGCCGGGTCCGGCTGAACCACACGCTGAACCGGACCCAGCGGGAACGCGGCTGCTCGATCTTCATGGTGCCGCGCAACGTGCCGGCCACGATCTGGGAGTGGTCGGCGGCATTGGTCGCGAACTGGCTCAGCCCGGCGGCGAGCAGTGCGACGAACGCCGCCAGCGCGAGAAAGATCCAGATCATCGCGTGTCCCACCCGTCGGGCATCTGCTCCCCGGCGGCGGCCAGTCTCGCGATCAGCTTCTCCGGAGGGCGGCGCCTGACGAAGGAGCGCTCGATCGGATCGAACTCGGTCAGGGTCTCGAGCCGGTAGTCGTCTCGGCGCGCCGAGGTGAGATAGGCGATCTCCACCACCCGACGAGTGCCGTCGGCATGGCGGTTGAGTTGTACGACGATGTCGATCGCGCTGTTCACCTGGTCCCGGATGGCGGCGAACGGCACCTCGACGTCACTCATCGTCGCCAGCGTCTCGATCCGCGACAAGGCGTCGTAGACGTTGTTGGCGTGCACGGTGGTGAGGGAACCCTCGTGGCCGGTGTTCATCGCCTGGAGCATGTCCAGTGCTTCGCCACCGCGGACCTCGCCGACGATGATCCGGTCGGGCCGCATCCGCAACGCGTTGCGGACCAGGTCGCGGATGCTGACCGCGCCCCTTCCATCGACGTTGGCCGGTCGGGTCTCCAACCGGATCACATGCTCTTGGTTGAGAGACAGCTCAGCCGCATCCTCGACACTGACGATTCGCTCACGGTTCGGCACGAACTGTGACAGTGCATTGAGCAGGGTCGTCTTGCCGGACGCGGTGCCGCCGGAGACGATCACGTTGAGCCTGGCCCGGACGCAGGTCGACAGCAGTTCGGCGCTCTCGCGATCCAGGGTGCCGCGCTGCAGGAGCTCGGCCAGGCCGTACGCCTTGGGGAACAGTCGGATCGTCACGGCCGCGCCGTCGAGCGCCAGCGGTGGCAGGACGACGTTCACCCGGGCACCCCGCGGCATCCGGGCGTCGGCCGGTAGTCGTGCGTCGACCATCGGGCTCGCCTCGTCGACGCGACGGTTCACGGCGGAGACGATCCGGTCGATGGTCTGCAGCAACTGGGCTTCGGAGGTGAACCCGGACGGGATGCGTTCGACCCGGCCGAAGCGCTCGACGTAGACCGTCTCGTGGCCGTTGATCATGATCTCCGAGATCGAGTCGTCGGCGAGCAACGGCTCGAGCACCCCGAGCCCGACGGCCTCGTCGACGACCCGGCGGACCAGGCTCGACCGCTCCCGGCTGGACAAGATGACGCCCTCACGGGAGATGAGGTGGGCGAGCACCCGCTCGAGCCTGGCTCGTCGCTCCTCGGCCGGCAGCCGAGTCAGTTCCTGCAGGTCGACCTCGTCGAGCAGGATCTGCTTGAACCGGCGCACCTGGGCATCGTCGGCCTCACTCTCGCTCCGGCCGTCGACCTGACGGCGGACGAAGCTGCGACTGAACTCGCGCCGCACCGGAGCGCCGCTCATGGCATCGTGACGGATCGGGTGACCAGCCGGTCCGTGACCAGGAGCAGGGTCGGTGCCTCGACGGTGACCCGCACCCCGTGGTCGGGACCGTACGTGCTGACGCTGACCAGTCTGACCGCGCCGGGCAGGCTCGCCTGCGCCGCTGCCTGCGGAGACTCGTTCAGGGAGTACGCGCGGGCCGCGTCCCGGGCCGCCTGCGAAGCGCCGTGGACGGTGTAGGCGAGGACCATCACCTGCAGCATGCCGACGAGGGCGATCATCACCAGCGGGATCAGTCCGACGAACTCGATGCTGGCCTGCCCGCGGTCGCGACGGGTGGCCTGTTCGCCGGGGCTTCGGTTGGTGAGAGTGGTCATCGGGGCTCCTTGACGACGCGGTGATCGACATCGATGGCAACGTTCTTGGTCACGCCGTTTCCGACCAGCAGCGGCGATCTGATGGTGACCGTGACCGACGACCCGGACGCGCTCACCGCGACCTTGGAGTGCATCCCGGCCGGGACCGCGTCGTGGACCGCCTCCTGTGGGCTGGTGCCGATCGACACCGCTCGGGCTGCCGCGTCGGCCGCGATCCCGGAGAAGGCCCACGAGATGCCGAGCAGGACCAGCTGCAGCGCAACCACCAGCACGAGCATCGCGAAGGGGACGATCCCGACCGTCTCCAGGCTGGCCTGGCCGGCATCGGCTTGCAGCCGACGGCGCTTGCGCGACTTTGCGTTGGTCTGTTCGGGTCCGCTGTGGTCGGCGTTCCCGGACTGGTCCCTGCCGATCTCGAGCGCGTGCCTGGTCGCGTCCGCACGTGCCGGTTGCTGGTTGCCTGCCACCGCCTCCGTCGACGTCGCGGTCGAGGCAACGGACGGTCTCCCGTGCGACGCACCCTGGCCGGCCGGCGTGCCGGCGGCCACGGCCACGGCGTCGCGATAGGCGCTGCCGGCATCGAGCTCGTTCCCGATCGCCCGCAGACTTCGCCACCAGGTCTGATTCTTGACCAGCGTCGGCGTTCTGCTGTTGCCTGCCCGCTCGAGCCCGCGATCCAGGTCGGGGATCAAGATCTCCGAGCGTCGACCGAGGACGAGCATGTCGACCGTGTCCTGCTGGATCTCGCTGCGGCGGACGAACCGGTTGACCACCACATGCACCGCGTCGGCGCCGACCACGCCCAGCGACTCCCAGGCAACCGTCTGACGACGCGCGGCCCGGAGGGCAGGAACGTCGGCGGTCACGACCTGGAGCGTCACGTCGGCCGACTCGACCGCGGCCGCCTGCGTAGTGGTGATCGCCGAGCCGACGTCGATCACCACCAGGTGGTAGAGCGTGCGGAGCTGAGCGACGATCCGCCGGACAGCCTCCGGGGTCACGTACTCGCTGTCGCGGATCTCACCCGGCGCGAGCAGGAGGTGCAGTCCGCTGGAGTGGACAACGACGGTGTCCGAGACCGCGCGTGACGTCAGGTCCTCGCTGATCTTGGCCAGGTCGGCGACCGAGACCCGGTGACTCACGTCGATATAGCTCGGCACGTCCCCGCTCTCGATATCGAGGTCGACCAGGCAGACGCGCATCTGGGGCGTCGTCCGCACCGCGTCCCAGGCGAAATGGGTGGCAACCACCGTCGTTCCGACGCCGCCCTTGGCTCCGGCCACCGCGATCACCCGGGCTCCGCGGTTCTCGCCCGAGGCCGCGCCTGTGGCGCTGTCCGAGATCGCGGTGCGGATCGTGGAATTCCACTCCAGCAGGACGCTGACGCGGTGGTTCAGGTCCTCCAGACCGAACGGATGGGTGAGGACACCCCGCGCTCCGGCGGTCAGGGCTGCGTCGAAGGTCTCGGCCGTGTTGGCCGTCGTGACCACCAGCACCGCGAGCGCCGGGTTGCGCAGGGTCAGGTCGCGCACCAGTTGCATCACCGGGCCCGGCCCGAGCTGGTCGTGGACGAAGGCCATCGCCGGACGATGGGCGAGGATCGCCGAGACCATCTCGCTGGTCGACTCGGCGACGAACACCACCTCTATCTCGACGTCGCTCTGGTCGAGCCGCGAGCGCAGCTCCTGGACGATCGCCTGATCGGCGACCGCGATCACGACACGGCTCACGACTTCCCCTCCTTCACAGCGGTACCGCCGAGTTGTCGAGCATCGAACGTGCGTTTCTCGTTGCTGCGGTCTTGGGCCACACCTGGTGGCAGACCGACCAGCCGCACCTCGGCGGCGAAGGAGTTGGCGTAGGTGACCGCAAGTGCCGCCGACGGCTGGAGGGCGAGCGTCACCGGAATGACGTTCTGGATGGACTTCTGGTCCGGTGCGGTGACCTGCAGCTGGCCGGAGACCGACAGCACCCGTACGTTCTCGACCAGGATGCGGGACTGCTTGGGCAGCCCGGGCACGTCGGCGAACACCGCGTAGACATCCACCCGGTCACCGGGGCGGACGCGGCCGGCCAGACCGGTCACGGCATCGACATTGACCGCGATCTCCCGTTCGGCCGGATCCAGGTCGCTGGGCGGGACCAGGACGTCCAGACTGACCGGGGCACCAGCGGTCATCGGCACCGCAATCACCCGGCCGTCGACGTCGGCGCTCTTCAGCACCGTGTTGTCGGCCGCCCAGCGCTCGGGGACCTGTTGGGGTTCGGTGTTCTCGCTGGAGAGCGTGGTGAAGGCCGTCAAGTCCTTCGTAACGCGATACACCGTGACCATCGGTCCCACGCGACTGTTCACGTTGGCCACGTAGCTGGAGACACCCAGGAAGACGGCGACGGCCGCGACGGCCGACAGCACGATCAACAACACACCGCGTCGCTGACGGGGATTCATGCGTCGACCTTCTCGGGAGTCGGAACGAGCGCGCTGCTCCTCGGCGAGGCCGCGTGGTCTGCGTTCACGGTCCCGCAGAACAGGCAGTCGACGCCGTTCAACCGCGCGTCGCACAGCGGGCAGATGTGATTGCTCGGTGCACGGTCGGCACCGCAGAGCACCGCGATCGCCACCGCGGATGCGGTCGTCCACGGTTGCCGGTCCAGCTCGGTCTGCACGCTGCGCACCGTCGTGCCGAGTTGTCGATGCAGCAGAGCGGGGGAGTCGCCGGCGACGTACACCTGGTCGGTCGGGGTGACCGGAGAGCCGGCGCGGCCCGGCACCAACATCGGCTCCGGACCGATCTCGCGGAAGTACCCCGGCGTGCTGACCAGGCTGGTTATCAGCTGGCCGAGATGCGGGCGTGGGTCCGGCACACCCCAGGCCCGCGGATACCAGACAAGGCTCCGCGACCGGGCCGCCGATCGTCGGATCAGTCCGACGACGTCACCGGGGTCGGCTGCCACGCCCAGCTGGCGGGTGACCGTAGCACCGATCAGGCTGAGCGTCAGCGGATGATGGTCGAGCGTGACGACCGCGACCCGGCTTCGCGGAGCGGCGGCGACGAGCACGTGGGCCTGCCTCTTGGCTTCGGCCTCGCTGGTGCTCGGGGCGAGCAGGATGATATGCCTCGGCGACCGGCCGCCGCCGGCGCGCAGCAGAGCAGTCGGGTCGGTGCCGGGGATTCCCTCGACCTCGTCGAGTCCTGACGACCCCGATACGGCGATGAGCACGATTGTCCTTCTGGAGTTCGGTTGTTCGCGGGCGCAGCTCGCCGGCTATGCGGTGCAGGCCAGGAAGCTACCAACGACGAGGGTCATCCGGGCCCGGCTCCGCCGGCTCGTCCAGACCGGCGACGGGTGAGGATGAGTGCGGCCGTGACGAGCCCGGCAGCAATGACGACCTCAGTGGCCACGACAGCCCAGGCCGGCAGACCGTTGGCGTCCCGATCGGCTCGGGCCGGCGCCGTCGGGTCATCCGATGCCGGCGACGTCGGCGTGCTGTCGGCTGGCGCGGAGCTCTGAGCGAGGTCGGCGTAGACGGGCTGACCGCTGACCTGACCGTCGACGGCCACACTCAACCTGACGGGAGTCACTCGGCCGGTCAGCTGCCGTTCGAGGGGATCCAGCTGGACCGCCACGTAATAGTTCCCGGCGATCGAGGCTGAGCTGGTGTTGGGCTGCAGCCAGCTCAGTGGCACGGGTACCTCGCGGTTGCGCACCCGAACCTGCGGCGTGCCGGCCGTGACCGTCGCTGTCTGGTTGGCGGTGATGGTCTTTTCCTGGACGGTCAGGAACGACCGGTCGGGGGCGTAGAGCACGACTCGGGTGGTCAGGTTCTCCCCATTGTCCAGGCGCCACGACTTGCCGTTGGGAGCCGTGGCGGTGGCGCGCAGCTTCTGACCGGTGTCGAGCCTGACCCGGTAGAACACCGTCTCGCCGACGGCGGCGGTGTCGGTCCACGTGCCGGGCCGGATCTCGGTGGAGTTGGAGAACGAGGTTCCACCGAGGACGGGTCGGGACTTGGTCGGGGAGACTCCGCTGGCCTTGCCGGTGTAGCCGGTCACCGGGTCGGGCAGGTCCGCGAGGTTGGTGATCGGCGGTTCCTCGGCGATCACCAGCTCCACCGGAACGTCTTGGTCGTTGCCCATCGGCGATTGTCGCGACATCGACAGCACGAGCGTGGGTGAGGATGCACAGGCCGGCACCGGTGGCGAGTCGTGACTGGTCGGGCCCACCTGGCTGCTGGACACCGATCCGCTGAGCACGCTCACCGCGCGCCAGCTGCCCGACGTGGTGACGGTACCGGCGCACGCCTCGCCGTCCGCTGTGGTGAGCTTCAGATTCCAGGTCTCCACGTTCTGCATCGGGTACGGCCGCACGATGGTGCCGATCGATGCGGTCACGGTGGAACCCGGAGTTCGGTCGATCCGGTAGAACAGTTCCGTGCCGTGCGGGTCGACCCGGTCCCGATACTGGCCGGCGGCGAGCGTCGGCGCGTCGTCCGGGCCGAACGTGCCCTTGACCGGTGTGCCGCTGATCTGGAACGGCCGCAGGGCGCGCTGGGTCATCCGACGAAGCGCGTTCTCGAGGTCGTCGGTGTTGTCGGCGTCGTAGTAGTTCCCGTCCCCGGCCTTGACGATGCACTGCAACTGCTTGCGGGCCTTGCCGCCGACAGCCAGTCCGATCGCGTTGAACTGCAGGTCGACGCCGGCCTTGGCCAACTTCCGCGCCGTCGGACACGGGTCGCCGGAGCAGGTCTCCTCTCCGTCGGAGATGAGGATCACCACTCGCTTGCCGCTGTCACCCAGGTCGTCGACGGCCTTGCCGAGCGAGTACGCGATCGGCGTCTCGCCCTTGGCGGTCAGCGAGTCGACGGCGGCGTTCATCCTCGACTGATCGAGCGGCCCGACCGGCAGCACCAGCTTGGTGTCCGTGCAGGCCTTCGGGTTCTGTGCCTTCGGCTCCGCGATCTGCGAACCGTAGACCCGCAGGCCGACCTGGGTGCCTGCGGGCAGAGCCGCGGAGACACGCTTCAGTGCGCGCTTCGCCGCCGCGAACTTCGTGCCACCGGAGGAGATCTTTTCGTTCATCGAGCCGGAGACGTCGAGCACCAGCAGCACTTTGGTCGACTCGTCGGCACTTGCGGTGGGCGCAGGGAGGAGGAGGAGGACGACCAGGCCCACGAGCAGTGAGCAGGCAGCGAGCAACGCTCGCTGACAGCGTTCCGCACGCATCGGCAGGTCCCCCGTTGGTTGTCGAGCCATGTGCTGGCGAACAACTTAGGCAGACTCGGGGGCAAATTTCCAAATCGGGTGAGAAATCGGGTGAAGAAAGTTTTGGCATCAGGTGGGTGGCGGGAGGGCGGCCCAGAGGTAGCCGCCGACGATCAGGGCGGGGCCGTACGCGACAAAGCTTCGACGATCCGCGCGTCGCGAGATCAACAGCACGCCCGCTTGCAGGCCGGCCAGGATGCACCCGGTGACCAGGCCGAGCAGTGCGTTGTACCAGCTCTGCCAGCCCAGCAACGCGCCGAGCACACCGACCAGTTTCACGTCGCCCAGGCCGATGCCACCCGAACCCGCCGCCAGCAGCGCGATGGCCAAGAACACGGCCACCGCGATTCCGGCGCAGGCTGCCGCGCGAGCTAGCGCCGCCCAGTCGCCGGTGACGGCCGAGCACGCGGCGAGCAGGACTGCGCAAGCAGGGTAGGCCGGCAGCGTCAGGAGGTCCGGCAGCCGACGTACGTCCAGATCGATGAACGCGAGCAAACCTCCCCACACCAGGGCGCAGGAGTAGGTGATGATCTCCACGGCGCTGCGACCGACGAAGAACGGGCTGGCCAGCACCGTGGCGACGGCGGTGATCAGTGGCAGGAGCCAGGCTGGAGCAGTCGTGTGGATCGAGTCGTCGGGAAGTCGGTAACGGCGTCGACCCAGCCACCAGGCGGCAGGCAGCGACAGAACCGGTGCACAGGCCAGGTAGAGCCAAGACATCTCGGCAGTTTCCCTTCTGCTCATACGATGTGCGACGACCGACCTGGCCGAGTGGCGAGGACCAACGGGGGGACCCTATGCGATCGCGAGCGCTTCGTGGACTGCTGACTGGCCTTCTGGTGGGGGCACTGCTCGCGGTCACGGGTTGCACCGACCCGTCGGCACCGGCCTACGTCGAGGTCACCGACGGCGGGCTGACGGCGGTTCGGCCGGCCGCCTGGAACACCCCGACACCGGTCGACCCCCCGTGGACCCAGGGCTTCCGATCGGGGCCGCAGTCGGTCGAGCAGATCCAGTTCTCGCCCGATTTCGGGGAGCATGCCACCGCAGCCGAGGCGATGGGGACCCTGATCGGGCGCGGCCAGGTGGCGCTGGCCGAGTTCACGGTCGTGGAGACTCGCGACGTCGAGGTCAAGGGGGCGACCACGGCGCAGGTCGTGCGCTACACGATCACCGACAACGCCGGGTCGCAGGTCTCGGGAGAGTGGATGGTCGCGGCCCACTGGCCCTACCCGCAGTCGATGGCGATTTCGATCCTCACGCCTCGCTACGACCCCGACCTCGAACGTGCGGTGCTGGAGTCGATGCGGATGAAGCCCGAGCTGAGCTGATCGGCAGCCGGACCGGAGGCCGAAGTGGGCCCCGGCTTGGGTCTGCGGACCCAAGACCGGCGACCGCGACGGCGCCTAGCCTCGAGCAGGACTGCGATGAATGATGGGACCTGCTCGCCTGATGATCACCCGGCTGATCCGACTAGCACGCCGACACGCGACCCGCGGTTCGGCGTCGGTGGAGTATGCGGCCGCGTTCGCGCTGGTCGCCCTCCTCATCGGCGGCACGGCGGCGAGCAGCGGACATACCCGCGACGCGTACGGAGTCGTCGTCCGGCAGGCGATCTGCACCGTCGAGGTCGCGGTCGGGATGGGCGGCGGGTGCGACGCCGCAGTGACGCCGGAACAGCCGGACACCGACCCGACCGAACCCCGGATCGACCCGAAACCGAAGAAGTGCAAGGTCACCGAGCACGGAGAGTTGGTCAACTCCGAGGTCAAGATCGCCTTCATCAAGTTCGGCGAGAACGCGGGATTCATCGAGACCACGTACAGCGATGGCACTGTCACCTACACCGCAACCGACGGAGCGTCGCTCGGGGCCACCGGCGGTTTCGGGACCAAGCTCGAGGTCGGAAAGCTGGCCGAGGGCGCGAAGGTCGACTTCGGCGCCGGCTTCACGGTGGACTACGGCAGCACCTGGACGTTCGCCGACGCCGATGAGGCGAAGGCGATGCGCAAGCAACTGGACGACTACCTGGTGGAGCAGGAGATCCTCAAGCACAATCCCGAGTACTCGATCTATCTGTTGATCAAGGGAGCGACCGAGCCGCCTAAACCTCCGTCGCAGACGGTGAGCACGTTCGAGACGACATTCGACGCCGAAGGCAAGCTCGGGTTGTCGTTGCCCTGGGACAGCGACCCGGACGCGAAGTCGGGCATACCGAACCTCAAGCTCGCCGACGCCGGGGTGAAGTTCGGCACCTCCGGCAAGTGGACGATCATCCGCGACAGCGCGACCGGCTCGTCGACCTACACCACCGGGGGCGAAGTGTTCGGTCAGATCAGTGGGAATCTGGGCCCGATCGGTCAGGAACTGAAGGGCGTCCTCGGGTCGAGCATGGCCATCACCCGGGACAAGGACAACAACATCGTCAAGGTCACGATGGTCACCACCCGGGAGGCCAAGGCCACCGACTCGGCCAGCGCAGGTCAGGCCGATCTGGGCGGTAAGGGCTCGACGAGTGATGCTGACGGCTCGGTGACGGTGACCACGACGTCGTTGGAGGTCACCACGCCCGAGCAACGGGCCTTGGTCGACGGCTGGCTCGCGGCGCAGAAAGCAGATCCGAACTACTACGTCACGCCCGAGACGTACTTCCCCGAGACACTCGTGCCCGGTGACGACTTCCAGAACCTGATGTACACCAACGCCACGGTGAGCAATGTGGAATACGACAAGGTCACCGACAAGACCGGGTTTGCCTTCGAGGTGAAGCTGGGGGTCGCTTTCGGTATCGACCTGAGCCTGGAGACCAGTGATTCCAAGGCGGTCGACGCCACCTACCTGGGTCTGCCCGGTGGCGACGGCAGGCGAGGGCCGGTCGACTTCCCCGAGTGCGAAGCCGGGTAACGTCGATGACCATGAGTAGTCCGCGACCTCGGGTTCCCGCCTATGGCGAGCACGTCCCGGTTGGCTCGGAACGACTGTCGTGGCCGCGGGTGATCGCCCGAATGATCTTGGTCGTCGTACCCGGCATTCTCGTGGGCAGCTTCGCCGGCGGAATAGTCGTGGCCGTGCTGGGTGCGCAGGTGGTCCGCGGCCAACCCACGCTGTCGCTGGTGGTGCCGGTGTTGGCGGGCCTGGTCACCGGTGCCGGCCTCGGACTGGTGCTGAAGCCGGAGCGAGGTCAGCTGACAGGTCATGCTCTGGCTGCGGTGGGAATCGCCTTCGCGGTCAATCTGCTGCTGCTGAGCGTGGCCCGGCTCAGGCTGCCCGGCATCGCCCCCGCGCCGGTGATCAGCGCGTACGTCTTGCCGATGGTGCTGTTGCTGGCCTGCCAGGCCGCGGTCGCCGTGCCGGTCTGGTTCCTCCGGTGCGGGCCGCCGGGAACGCGACGCTGAGGATGCGACCGGCAGCCGGGCGCTGTGACCGTCGCCGCGTCTGACACCGGCTGTGTCGGTTGGTCCTCCGACGTCGACGACCTCGCTCTGTGCAGATGTGCGCTGAGCTCGCCCAAGGATCGGTCGTCAGTCGTCGGAGGTGCGTAATGCCCTTCGGGCCGAGAGCAGCTCGAGGTCCGGCCGGGCGGCGACAAGTCGTTCGACACTGTCCAACACCTGAGTGACGTGAGCGGCGTCGTTGCCGACCACGGCGCCGCCGATGCCGCATCGCCGATGCAACTCGAGATGGTCGACCTCGGCGACGCTGAGTTCGAACTTTCGTCGCAGTTCGGCCACCAGGGGCCGTACGATCGAGCGCTTTTCCTTGAGCGAACCAACCGCGCCGAGCAGCAGATCGAACTCGATCCATCCCACCCACATGCCGCCATTGTGCTCGACGGGCGGCCAGGGGTCGGCTCCCGGGGCACCGACATCTCACGCTCGGCGAGGCGGCTGTCCGCACGCGCCGACACGCGCGTCTCGACGAAGCAACGCACCGGTCGAGGTCAGCGCTTCTCGAGCGACGATTCCTTGTGCGCAGCCTTCGCACCCGTCTTGGCCGACTGGACGATCCAGTAGGGCTCGTCGTTGCTGGCTGCGAACTGCTGCCCGGCGAAGGTGAACCGCTTGGTGCGCTTCTCGACGGCGGTGCCGTGGGTCTTTCCCTGCGAGGTGTTCCAGGCGACCTCGTCGCCCTTGCTGATCGACATGGGGTACAGCTACCCGATTCCCGCTCCGGCATGCCCTGTGGCCGACGACCTGGAGTCCGCTCCGTCACACGGCTATGGCTCCTACGTCGGGATTCTGGCGGAATTCCTGCCGACCGCCCGATGACTCTCGACTGGTGACCGGGTCAAGCCTTCCGAACAGTGTTCCAGGATGAAAGGGATGGTCGTGCTGGACCTAGGTGCACCTGCGAAGACGATGGCTTGGCTCATCGAGCGGATCGAAGACGAACAGCTGCAGGAGGCGACTCCGTGCGCCGACACCACGGTCGGTCAGCTGGTCGCCCACGTCCTCGGCCTGTCAGTGGCCTTCCGGGATGCGGCGGCCAAGATCGACGGCCCGACGACGTCGACGCCGCCGACCGGGGCGGCACTCGACCTGCCGAAGAACTGGCGGGAGAGTGCGTCGGCTCACCTGGCCGAGTTGGCGCAGGCGTGGCGCGAGCCCGCGGCCTGGGACGGGATGACTCGTGCCGGGGGAATCACCATGCCGGCAGCGGTGACCGCGGCGGTGGCCAACAACGAACTCGTCCTCCACGGCTGGGATCTCGCGGTGGCCACCCGGCAGCCGTTCGACGTGGCCGAGCCGAACCTCGCGGCGTCCTGGGAGATGGTGTCGCAGACCCCGCACGAGGGGGAGGCCCGTCGAGGCCTGTTTGGACCGGTGGTCGCCGTGTCGGCGGAGGCCACCTTGCTCGAGCGCGTGCTCGGTGGCGCCGGTCGAGATCCGAACTGGTCCCCGCCGACGTCTTGATGCGCCCGCCCGCACTCCCGAAAGTGGGCTCCTGTGACAACGACACGCCGACCCTCGCTGTCACAGGCGCACACTTTCTGCGTTCTCCGACTCAGTTTCTTCGACTCAGCTTCTTCGACTCACGCGGTTGCGCGCCGCTTCTGCAGTGCCCCCCAGATCACCAGGACCAGGATGGCGCCGATGGTCGAGCCGATGATGCCGGCGGGCTGGAAGAATCCACTTCCGGCGTCCTTGCCGAAGAGCAGGTAGCCGAGGAATCCGCCGACGAACGATCCGATGATGCCGAGCACGATGGTCATCAGGATCGACAGATTCTGCTTTCCTGGGACCACGAGCCGGGCGACGGCCCCCGCGATCAGGCCGATGACGATGATGCTGATGATGAGTCCGAGCATGGTGGCTGCCTTTCTCCGAGTGTCGCGACGTGCTGTCGCTGAGCGATTGCTGTGTACCTAGTAAATCACCCCCTTGGGGTGGTTTTTTACACCCTTAGGGAGGGTTATCGTACTGTGTCATGAGCGAATCTCCGACCGCGAGTGACCAGAGCGTCTCGGTCGCGCTGGTCAACGACTACGAAGTGGTCGTGCTCGGCGTCGCACGGATGCTCGAGACGTACCGGGACCGGATAGTCATCGCCGAGATCGACACGAATCGATCGGTGGCGGATCCGGTCGACGTCGTGTTGTACGACTCTTTCGCCCAGCCGGAGTCGGACAAGCAGGAGATCGGGGCGCTGGCCGCCAACCCCCGATCACGTCACGTGGCTGTCTACACCTGGAACTTCCAGCCCGGCCTGGTCGAGCAGGCGCGTCAGCAGGGCGCGACCGGCTACCTCTCCAAGACGCTCCGGGCCGCCGATCTGGTCTCGGCGCTGGTGGCGATCAGCTCGGGCGAAGTCGTGGTGAACGAACCGCCCGGTCGAGCGCGGACGCACAACGGCCTGGACTGGCCGGGCCGCGGAGAGGGGCTCACCGACCGTGAGTCGGAGGTATTGGCACTGATCGCCCAAGGTATGAGCAACGCTGATATCGCCGACCTGACGTACCTCTCGCCGAACACGATCAAGTCCTACATCCGATCGATCTATCGCAAGATCGACGTGGCGAGCCGGACTCAAGCCGTGCTCTGGGGCGTCGGCCACGGGTTCCAGCCCGACCACCACCGGATCGACCACTGGCGTGGCGGCCCTTGACATGACGTCAAGTGTGAAATCGTCCTGGCGTCTTCCTGCGGGTGGAACGTCTCGGTCAGCGCACGCACCGCCCGTCAGGGGTGCGCTGGGCCGGCCGTGTCGGTCAGGGGCACATCATGGGACGTGCGCTGAGCTCGTCGAAGCGCCAGACAGAAGTCGGACGAGACGTCGATGAGTACACACAACGATCGGCTGCTGGGCGTGCACGGTCTCAAGCGGCGGATAGCTCGACACGGTGGCTGTGGCGTTCACGACCATACAGATCTCTGGCCAGACAGGCGGATGCCTGCCGCGTCCGGTCCCGAGCGGGCGGCGCGGTGCCTGGTGCAGGTTCCGATGGGCCGGTTGGCCGAACCGGAGGAGATCCTCGGCGCAGCGCTCGTCCTCGCCTCCGACGAGTCGAGCTTCGTCAACCCCGGCACGTTCATGGTTCACAGCGAGAGCCGGGCGGCCTGCGTGAGACCACCATGAACGCCACGTTTCCGCTCGACCATCCGCCGGGTGCCGAGCCGCAGATCACTGCGCCGGTGATCGGGATCAGTACTTACCGCGAGCAGACGCGATTCCGGATGTGGAATGTCACCGCCGATGTGCTGCACGCCGCGTACGCGCGGTCCGTCGAGGCAGCCGGCGGAGCACCGGTGCTGTTGCCACCGCAGCGGGCCACCGCGGCGCCGGCGCTGATCGCCCGGTTGGACGGCCTGATCATCTCCGGCGGCTCCGACGTCGATCCCGATCGTTACGGTGCCGAGGCCCATCCGCGGACCGTCGGTTGGCGATTCGACCGCGACGAGTGGGAGTTGGCGCTGCTGAACGCGGCGAACGAGGCCGGCCTGCCACTGCTCGGCGTGTGCCGCGGAATGCAGTTGCTGGCCGTGTCCGTCGGTGGAGCGCTGGAACAGCATGTGCCCGACGTCGTCGGACACGACGAGCACGCTCCCGGGGTGGACTCCTACGGTGCAACCAGCGTCGCGGTGGCCCCCGACTCGTTGCTGCACCGACTGATCGGGGCACAGGTGCGAGTCTCGTGCCATCACCACCAGGCGGTCCGTGCGCATCCCGGCCTGGTGGCCGCGGCTTGGGCCGCCGACGGGACCGTGGAGGCGATCGAGGATCCGGCCCAGCGGTTCAGGATCGGGGTCCAATGGCATCCCGAGACCGCCGACGACCAGGGCCTGTTCGCCGGGCTGGTCGCTGCGGCGGCCGACCGGACCGCGTAGTCCCGTCGCAGTCGCCCCGGACCCTGCCCTGCCGCACATCCCCGGAAAGTGGGCGCTAGCGACAGATCGGCCCGGCGTGTCGCTGCAACTACTGCACAGTTTCCGGGGATGAAGGGTCAGGGGTCAGAGGAGATGGAGATCCGGATCGTCCAGGGTGAACGTCCGGACCGGTCCCGGTGGGGTGTTGCGGCTCTCGAAGCGGACCGTGACTCGACCGAGGCCGGAGCCCCAGACCCAGCCGAGGCCGTGACGATCGTGATGGACATCCGCACCCGGCGGCCAGCCCGTGCGTTGCCGGACGCCGGCCGACGCGACCGGCTCGGGGGAGTCGGATTCGTCGACCTCGGCGTCACCGAGCGGGGCCTCTACATCGAACAGGCCTTCTTGCAGGACGTCGGTGAGCCCGGCCACGCCCGCGCCCAGCAGCCGTACTCCGCCGGTGACGTCGACCGCGCTCAGCAGCGACGCCGCGATCTCGGCGATGACATCGGCATCGTTGGTGGCGCTCAGCAGGCTGCGGGCTCGGGTGTGCGTAGAGAAATCGTGCAGCCGGACCTTGATCGACACGGTCCGGGCGAACAGGCTCGCGGCGCGTAACCGGGCCGCGACGGCACGCGCGTCGCGATCAACGATGCCCTGCAGGGTCGTCGGATCGACCAGATCCGTTTCGAAGGTGTCCTCGACCGAGATCGACTTCGCCTCGCGCTCGGCGACCACCGGACGGTCGTCTCGGGCGAATGCCAACTCGATCACCCCCTGGGCGTGAGACCGACCGATGGTCTGCGCCAGTTCGTCCACCGAGATCGCCCTCAGGTCAGCGATGGTCCTCAGGCCAAGTCGACGAAGCTTCTCACCCGTCACCGGTCCGACGCCGGGAAGGACGTTGACCGACAGGGGTGCCAGCAGGTCCAGTTCGGTTCCCGGCTGGAGGACTCGCTGGCCGTCGGGCTTGGCCAACTCACTGGCGAGTTTCGCCATGAACTTCGAACTCGCGGCTCCCACCGACGCCCTGAGACCACCGGTCGCCTCCGCCACGTTGCGCCGGAGCGCACCGAGCTCGGACTCCAGTCCCGCCGATGACAGGTCCACCGGTCGCGCGGCTGCCGCCAGATCGACGAATGCCTCGTCCATGGACAGCGGCTCGATCAGGGGAGACAACTCGCGCAGTACCCGCATCACCTGCTCACTCGCCGTCCGGTAGGCGCCGAATCGACCGGACAGGAACGCCGCATGCGGACAGCGTCGGCGTGCCTCGTGGGTCGGCATGGCCGAGCGCACGCCGAACACACGCGCCTCGTACGACGCGGTGGCGACCACGCCGCGTGGACCCACACCGCCGACGATCACCGGTTTGCCGCGGAGCGACGGCTTGTCGCGCTGCTCGACCGAGGCGAAGAACGCATCGAGGTCGAGATGGAGCACGGAAGCCTCATGACGCACCCGCCCATTCTCACCGGCGGGCCCAACAGGAACCGACCGCTTCGCCGGCCACGACCGAGCCAAGACCCTCAACGCGCGTGCGTGCCCCCGACCGCGGCGAGCACCGCATTTGCGTCGGCGCCCTTCATGCGCTTCAGGGAGCGGGCCGTCGAGCCGTACTCGATCGTGATCGCCGCGCCGTCGTGGTTGGTGTTGTACCAGCCGGTCATCGTGCCGTGGCAGCTGCCGTGACAGTCGAACGACCTGATCGGCAGCTTCAGTCCGCTGGACAGGTGCTTCATCAAGGTTTTGTCCTTCACCCGGTAGGAGTCCACGCCGTAGAGCGGTTGGTGCCACGACACCAGGTAGGCCGGCTGCACCCGGTCCAGGAATTTCATGATCGCCCGGGTCTCCTTGGCCGAGCCGGCCTTTGGTCCGGAATTGGCCCGGACGACGAATCGGTTGGGGAAGTTGCGATTGAGGTCGACGCCGTTCGCCACCCAACGCCGGTCTCTTGCCAGACCGTCGGGATTGAGCACCGGCAGCAGCCACAGGTCCACACCGGTGATCTTCTTGCCCTCCATCAGCCCGCGGACCACGTACTGGCCGAAGTCTTCCTCGCCGTGCATGGTGGCGGTGACGACGACGACCGGTTTTCCGGGCTCGCCGGACCGATAGGCGACGATGTCTCGACCCCCGGCGGATTTCCCGATCGTCTCTGAGTGATACCAGGTGCGCGGTCCGGTCATCGCGGCGACCGACTTCTCGATCGCCTTCATGGTCAGTGGGCCGATTCTCCCGGTCGCCTTCAGCTTGTCGCGCCCCTGGACCGCCTTGACCGCCGAGCGCGTGTACGTCCCGAAGTAGCCGGTTCTCCGGTCGGCCCGCAGGACGCCCGCATCGACCAACTTCTTCTGCAGCGATCGCACCGCAGGGCTGCTCTGTCCATATTTCGGGTACGTCGTCGCCGCGGCCGACGGCAGCGGAGCGACGAGCGCCGACGATCCGAGCAGGGCCAGCGAGACGATCATGCCGATCAGGAGACGAGGCAGTGGACGAAGCTGGGTCATCGACGAACACCTTCGGAGCGGAGCGGGCGGGTGTTGGCAGTATCTCGCGGGTTCCGGACAATTGACCAGGGGGCGCGAGTTCTCGACGAAGCAAGCGTTCCGGGGCCCGACCCACTCTGTATGCTCCAACGGGCGCCAGGCCGGCTCGAGATCAACGGGAGGGCATGGGCACCGCGACCGGGATCGGAGTCCCGGTGGCCGCGCCGTTGCGGCCGTAATGCATCGTGATCTTGTGAAGGAGTCTCCATGGAGACCTGGCCGGGCAAGCCATATCCTCTGGGTGCCACGTTCGATGGAACCGGAGTCAACTTCGCACTGTTCTCCGAGGTCGCCGACGCAGTCGAGCTGTGCCTGATCGACGACGAAGGCGCAGAGACCCGAATCGGCATCACCGAGGTCGATGGGCACGTCTGGCATGTTTATCTGCCCGGGCTCCAGCCGGGTCGGCGTTACGGCTACCGGGTGCACGGACCGTACGAGCCGGCGAGCGGACACCGGTGCAACCCGACCAAGCTGCTGCTCGATCCCTACGCGAAAGCCATCGACGGCATGATCGACGGCGACGAGTCCTTGTTCTCCTATCGCTTCGACGACCCCACCGCTTTCAACGATCAAGACTCACTCGGCCACACGATGCTGTCGGTGGTGACCACTCCGTACTTCGACTGGGGTCACGACCGACCGCCGAAGCACGAGTACCACGACTCGGTGATCTACGAGATGCACGTCAAGGGTCTGTCGATGACCCATCCAGACGTGCCGAAATCGATCCGTGGGACCTACGCAGGGATCGCCCACCCGGCGATCATCGAGCACCTCACCAGGCTCGGCGTCACGGCCGTCGAGCTACTTCCCGTGCATCAGTTCGTGAATGACTCCTATCTGGTCGACCAAGGGTTGTCGAACTACTGGGGTTACAACACGATCGGGTTCTTGGCCCCGCACAACGCCTACTCCGGTACCGGCACCACAGGGCAGCAGACAAACGAGTTCAAAGCCATGGTGAAGGCGCTGCACGACGCCGGGATCGAGGTGATCCTTGACGTTGTCTACAACCACACCGCCGAGGGCAACGACAAGGGTCCGACGATCGCCTTCCGAGGCATCGACAATGCGTCCTACTACCGGTTGGTGGACGGCGCCAAACAGCACTACTACGACACCACCGGCACCGGCAACAGCCTGCTCATGCGCAGTCCGCACGTCCTGCAGCTGATCATGGACTCCCTGCGCTACTGGGTGCTGGAGATGCACGTCGACGGATTCCGCTTCGATCTGGCCGCCACGTTGGCCCGCCAGTTCCACGAGGTGGACAAGTTGTCGGCCTTCTTCGACATCATCCAGCAGGATCCGGTGATCTCCCAGGTGAAGTTGATCGCCGAGCCCTGGGACCTCGGCGACGGCGGCTACCAGGTGGGAAACTTCCCGCCCTTGTGGACGGAGTGGAACGGCAAGTATCGAGACACGGTTCGCGACTACTGGCGAGGCGAACCTGCGTCCTTGGCCGAGTTCGCGTCCCGGCTGACCGGCTCCAGCGACCTGTACGCGCACTCCCAACGTCGACCGACCGCATCGATCAACTTCGTGGTCGCGCACGACGGGTTCACGCTGCGTGATCTGGTGTCGTACAACTCCAAACACAATGAGGCCAACGGCGAGGGCGGCAACGACGGCGAGAGCCACAACCGATCCTGGAACTGTGGAGTCGAGGGGGAGACGAGCGACCCGCGGATCAAGGCGCTCCGGCTCCGGCAGCAGCGCAACTTCCTCACCACCCTGCTGTTGAGCCAGGGCATCCCGATGGTGGCGCACGGCGACGAGCTCGGCCGCACGCAGCACGGCAACAACAACGTCTACGCCCAGGACAACGAGATCTCCTGGGTCGACTGGAACCTGGACGAGGATCAGCGGGCCCTGCTGGAGTTCACCGCGGCCGTGATCGCCATGCGGAAGGCACACCCGGTGTTCCGCCGGCGTCGCTTCTTCGCCGGCGATGCCGCCCATGGCGGGAAGAGCGAGCTCGGTGACATCGAGTGGCTCAAGCCGGACGGGACCTTCATGGAAGAAGAGGACTGGAACTCTGGGTTCGTGCGAAGCATGATGGTCTTCCTCAACGGTGACGCGATTCCTGAGCCCGATCAGGCCGGCCGACGGATCACCGATGATCATTTTCTGCTGCTCTTCAACGCACACAGCGACAAGATCGAGTTCCATCTGCCGCCCAGGAGCTACGGCAGCAACTGGGTGGTGCGGTTGGACACCCGGGCCGGCACCGTCGATCAGCCCGGTTCACGTTGGCGGGCGCGGTCCAAGCACTCGGTCGCTGCACACTCGATCATGGTCTTGTCCACCTCGGTGGTGCCGGAGGCGGAGCGGCGGCTGGCGACCGAGCGAGCCCGACGAGCCGCGCCGACGGCAGCCCAGGTCTCGCAGTAGCTGACCGACGCCAGCCGCCGTCCGGAACCGACCGGCCGCGAGGCGCTGACGCGCGAGGCCTCTGGCCGCTGGGGCGTGCGTTCGGCGGTGGCGGAGCCGGCCTGGCCGAGATGTCGCGGTGGCAGGGTCGCGAAGGTGCTGGGGTCCACGAGCAGCGCCCCGCGGACCGAGCGCTACGACGTGCCCGAAATCTAACAACAACGTGGATTGACAAAACAGCAGTTGGGGTAGAGTCTAAAGGGAGTGGATCTTATCGATAGAAGGAGTTCTGATGAGTCACGTGACGTCGTCGCCCGCGGCGAACCTCCACCACCCGGCGCAGATCTGGACCCGTGTCCGGCAAGAACCGGCCTACGGCGCGTTCTGGCTGCTGCGTATCGGCTTCGTGATCCTGCCGCTGTGGATGGGGGCCGACAAGTTCGCCAATACCTTGACCTACTGGCCGGACTACCTGGCGCCGTGGGTGGTCGCTCTGCTGCCCTTCTCTGCGCAGACCGCGATGTATTTCGTCGGAGCCGTCGAGATCGTCGCGGGGATCGCAGTCGCCATCAAACCGCGGTATGCCGCCTACGTCGTGGCGCTGTGGCTGGCCGGCATCGTGATCAATCTGCTGACCTACTCCGGCTTCTACGACGTGGCGCTGCGCGACGCCACACTCATGTTGGCCGCGTTGGCCCTGGGACGGCTCGCCAGCAACTACGACCGCGCCTGGGGCCGCTCGGACACCCGGTCCCACGACGCGCCACCGGTCCGATGATGACGACCGGAAGGTCGAGCGCCCGCACGGTTTTGCCGTCAGGCCTGACGAGCACCTCGGTGCAACCTTCTGGGGTGGTGGCGACGGCCGGGTCGAGACCACCGACGGCGCTGCATGTGGTCGCCCCAAGGCAGGAGCCGGATCTCGATGCGGCCGCGGCTGCCGCGGCCGACTTCCTGCGGGCGCTGGGCGTCCGGCTTGACTCCGAGCACCTGGCGGCGACGCCGGATCGGATGGCCCGGGCCTGGGCCGAGATGCTCACGCCACGACCGTTTGCGCTGACGACCTTCCCCAACGACGAGGGCTACGACGAGCTGGTCCTCGCCCGCGACATCCCCTTCCGGTCGGTGTGCGAGCACCACCTGCTGCCGTTCACCGGAACGGCCTGCGTGGGCTACCTACCCGGTGAGCGGATCTTGGGGCTGTCCAAGCTCGCCCGCGTTGTGGAGTTGTTCGCGTGTCGTCCGCAGACCCAGGAGCGGCTGACCAAGCAGGTCGCCGACTGGCTGCAGGAACACCTGAGCCCCCACGCCGTGGGGGTGGTGATCTCGGCCGAGCACTCGTGCATGACCATGCGCGGCGCGCACGCGACCGGAGCGAGCACGGTGACCTCCACCCTGCTGGGACGGCTGCGCAGCGACGCTCGCTCGCGGCAGGAGTTCCTCTCCCTGTCCGGTGCCATGCGATGAGCCGCACGACAGCGATCGAGGAAGCGAAGTACCCGTATGTGCGGCCCGTCACGCCACACTCAGACGGTGATCGGAGGGTGTGGCGGATGACCCCACTTCGGGATCGTCGAGTGGGGTAGCGGGAGCCATGACTGCGGAAGGACTTCGTCAAAGCGGCGGCCAGTCCGGTTCGATCGTCGACCACGTTGACGGGGCGGCAAGTCGTGTTGGATGCGGACGCTCTACAGGAGCGCCGCTCAGCGGAAAGGAGATTTCATGAATCGCGCGCAGGAACTTCACCAGGCGGGGCAGAGCCTCTGGCTGGATTCGATCAATCGCAAGATGCTCCGGGACGGGACCCTGGCCCGATACATCGATCACCTGGCACTTACCGGGCTCACCTCGAACCCCACCATTCTCGGCCATGCCATGGTCGCCAGCTCCGACTACGACGACTCGTTGCGACGCCGCCTCGAAGCGGGTGCACGAGAGCCCGAGGAACTGGTGTTCGCCGTGGCGCTGGAGGACATCACGGCGGCCGCGGACCTGTTCCGGCCGGTGTGGGACCGCACCCACGGCACCGATGGGTACGTCTCGATCGAAGTTCCGCCCGGCCTGGCCTACGACAGCGACCGCAGTATCGAGGTTGCCCGCAGGCTGCACCAGCAGGCGGGCCGGCCGAACGTGCTGGTCAAGATCCCCGGCACGCCACCGGGGCTGGTCGCCATGGAGCAGCTCGTCGCCGACGGCATCGGGATCAACGTGACCCTGTTGTTCTCCGACACCCATTACCTGCAGACCGCTGAGGCCTATATCCGAGCGCTGGAACGCCGGGCGGCCGCCGGCAAGCCGCTCGACGTGCCTTCCGTCGCATCGGTGTTCGTCAGCCGTTGGGACAAGGCAGCAGACGCACTGCTGCCCCCGGAACTGCACGGGCGCCTCGGGCTCGCCGTTACCGAGAAGGTGTACGCCTCCTACCGCTCCTTGCTGTCCGAACAGCGGTGGACGAAGCTGGCAGCGGCGGGGGCCCGCCCCCAACGGGTGCTGTGGGCATCAACCTCGACCAAGGACCCCGACTTTCCCGACACCTACTACCTGGGCAAGCTCGCCGCGCCGTACACCATCAACACCATGCCCGAAGGAACGCTGCTCGCCTACGCCGACCACGGTGGTCCGGTCGAACTGATGCACCCCGACTACGCGGCAGCCGAGCAGTGCCTGGCGGAGGTCGCCTCCCACGGCATCGACGTCGATGCGCTGGGTCAGTCCTTGCAACGCCGCGGTGCCCGCGCCTTCGAGGCCGACTGGGCAACCTTGCTGGAAGCCATCTCGGTGAAGGCCGGCGCTATCGGTGCCCTCGCCCCGAGCTGACACGCAGTCACCGACCACAGTGATCGAGGACAACCAGACCACGGGCGGCCGCTCGTCTCTGAGCCGGTCCCCATCCATGTTTCCTGAGCCTGTTCCCATCCACGTGCCCTGAGCCTGTTCCCATGCATGTGCCCTAGGTGGCTGGTGTCGAACGGGCCTTCCCGGTGTTTGCCGTGTGCGAATCTGGAGGCGAGGTGATTGGTGACTGCCTCGGTCTGCCGGGCATTTTGGCCGGTTCTGCCG
>JBBSQJ010000038.1:0-23865 GCA_038257965.1 Propionibacteriales bacterium | reverse complement strand
TCCGCGCCTGCTCGATGGCTCGACGCTGCCCGTCCAGCGCCCACACCCGGCAGCCCGCGTCGGCCAGGACGCCGGCGAAGAGGCCGACCCCGCAGTAGAGATCGAAGGCACGTTCCCCCGTCGCCGGCGCCAGTCCGGACAGCACCGCGCTTGCCAACGTGTCGGCCGCTGCTGGATGGACCTGCCAGAAACCATCCGTGGCAACCTCCCACCTGCGGCCTGCCGCCCGTTCGTGCACCACATCCGAGCCGAGCTGAACCTCGTCACCGACCAGCAGCGCCGGTCCGTCGTTCGAGGCGACCGCGATCAGGTCCGTAGCGGGTGGCCACGACCGGCCGGCCACGGGCGGGGTGGACTGGTGGGCGATGAGGCAACCCTCGCCCGGTAACGGAATCAGCTCGTGCGAACGGTGGGCGCGTAGCGCGGCCCGACCCTCGTCGTCGACCTGATAACGCATGCGGCTGCGCCAGCCGAGCCCCTCAGGCGCGCCCGGAGGCGCAGGCACCGCTTCGACCTCGCCGTCCCACTCGATCCCGGCGAGTCGGCTCAGCTGCTCCGACAGCACGGCCGCCTTGAGTCGCCGCTGGGCACCGATGTCCACGTGCTGGAAGTCGCACCCGCCGCACCCACCCGGCCCGGAGATCACGCACGGTGGTGCGACCCGGTCAGGGCTCGCGTGAAGGACCTCAACAGCATCGCCCCGCCAGAACTTCTTGTGGGTGGTGTCGGTGATCTCGACGCGGACCCGCTCGCCCGGCAGCGCGTGCCGGACGAAGATCACCCGTCCCTCGTGCCGCGCGACACAGTGCCCCCCATGGGCGACCGGTCCGACATCGACCTCGACGAGCACGAGACAGTCCGGACTATCTGCGGTAGTAGCGACGCGCCGTCCCGGCCGCGTCGTCGCGCTCGAAGCGTTCCTTGGCCTTGCGTGACGACGCCAGCAGGTAGGGCACCGAGGTGACCATCACCCCGGGCGTGAACAGCAGGCGAGCCTTGAGCCGCAGGGCGCTCTGGTTGTGCAGGATCTGTTCCCACCAGCGGCCGACGACGTATTCGGGGATGAATACGGTGACCACGTCGCGTGGGCTCTCGACCCGGATGTTCTTGACGTACTCCAGGATCGGGGTGGTGACCTCCCGATAGGGAGATGCGACGACCTTGAGCGGCACCGGGATCCCGGCATCCTCCCAGCGCGCCAACAACTGCTCGGTCTCATCCGGGTCGACCGACACCGTCACGGCTTCCAGCGTGCTCGGCCGTGATGCCTTGGCGAAGGCCAGCGCGCGCAGGGTGGGCTTGTGCAGCTTGCTGACCAGCACGACGGCTCGGACTCGGCTCGGCAGCATGCGGTCCTCGCCCTCGACCAGGGCGGTCTCCTCGGCCACCCGCTGATAATGCCTCCTGATCCCCTTCATCATCACGAAGATGACCGCCATGGCGATGATGGCGATGTAGGCGCCCTGGACGAACTTGGAGATCAGCACGATGATCAGCACCGTGCCGGTCATCGTGAGCCCCACGGCGTTGATCACCCGCGACCGCATCATCTTGGCCCGGACCGCAGGCTTGCTCTCGGTCTTCAGCAGCCGTGTCCAGTGCAGGAGCATGCCCAGTTGGCTGACGGTGAAGGAGACGAACACGCCGACGACGTACAGCTGGATGAGCGAGGTCACGTCGGCCTTGAACGCGACGATCAGCACGATCGCCAGGGTGGTCAACACGACGATGCCGTTGCTGTAAGCCAGCCGATCGCCGCGCGTGTGCAGCTGGCGCGGTAAGTAGCCGTCCCTGGCCAGGATCGAGCCCAGCACCGGGAAACCGTTGAACGCCGTGTTCGCCGCCAGGAACAAGATGATCATCGTTGCGAACACGACGAAGTAGAACCCGGGCTTGAAGTCGGAGAAGATTGCCGCCGAGAGTTGGCCGATCGCTGTCTCTTCCACCACATCCACCCGCTGCCCGTTCAGGGTGTAGTAGGACAGTCCGGTGTCGATCAACTTGAGGTTGGTCAGGTTGGCCAGCGCGATCACGCCGATCAGCATGGTGACCGAGATCGAGCCGAGCAGCAGTAGCGTGGTCGCAGCATTCTTGCTCTTCGGTTTCTGGAAGGCCGGCACGCCGTTGGAGATCGCCTCTACCCCGGTCAAGGCGGCACAGCCGGAGGAGAACGCCCGGGCCAGCAGGGCCACCATGACCAGACCGCTGAACGCCTCATAGTGCGGATCGGCCTGGATGCCGTACTGGGCGCTGTGCGCCTGGATGTTGTCGCCGAGGACGAAGATCCGGAACAGCCCGAAGCCGACCATCACGATGATGCCGAACATGAAGCAATAGGTTGGCACGGCGAACAGCGTGCCCGACTCGCGCACGCCGCGCAGGTTCAGCGCCATCAGGATCAGCGCGGCCACCGCGGCCACCGTCGCCTCGTGCCCGTTGATGATCGGCAGGATCGACTTGGCGTTGGCCACCCCGGAGGAGATCGACACCGCTACGGTCATCACGTAGTCGACCAGCAGTGCGCTGGCCACGGTCAGACCGGCGTTCGGACCGAGGTTGACGGTGGCCACCTCGTAGTCCCCGCCACCGGAGGGATAGGCGTGCACGTTTTGCCGGTACGAGGCCACCACCACGAGCATGACCACCGCGACCAGGATCGCGATCTTCCAGGAGAAGCTGTACGCGACCAGCCCGGCCAGCGACAAGGTCAGCAAGATCTCGTCCGGCGCGTAGGCCACCGACGACAAGGCGTCCGAGGCGAACACCGGCAACGCGATCCGCTTGGGTAGCAGCGTCTCCCCCAGTTGGGTGCTGCGAAGCTTGCGACCCAGCAGGAGTCGCTTGCCCACGTCGGAGAGACCCACGCTGGAAGCGTAAGGCATGGATTCCTCCACGTTCAGGCACGCGGCCAGGCGCTGCCACCGGCCTGGTCAGACGGTGGATGCTCGAAGTCCGGTGCGTGAGACGCGCCACTAGACTCCCCACTGTGCACATCGTGATCATGGGCTGCGGGCGGGTCGGCTCGACCCTGGCCCGGAGTCTGGAGAAGCGCGGACACACCGTCGCCGTGATCGACGTCTTGCCGGACGCGTTCCGCCGGCTGGGACCGGACTTCGGCGGCCGCACGGTCAAGGGCGTCGGATTCGACCGTGAGGTGCTCGGGGAGGCGGGAATCGAGCAAGCCGCGGGATTCGCGGCAGTGTCCAGCGGCGACAACTCCAACATCTTGTCCGCCCGCGTGGTCCGCGAGACATTCGGCGTGCACAATGTGGTCGCCCGGATCTACGACCCGGGCCGGGCGGAGGTGTACGAGCGGCTGGGCATCCCGACCGTGGCAACGGTCCGCTGGACCTCGGATCAGGTTCTCCGCCGGCTGCTGCCCGGCGGTTCGGAGCCGCAGTGGCGCGACCCGTCCGGTTCGGTGCGACTGCTGGAGGTCCACGTCAGCCGGGCCTGGGTCGGCCGCACGATCGACCAGATCGAGCGGGCCACCGACGCTCGGGTGCCGTTCGTGTTCCGACTCGGCTCGGGCATGGTGCCCAAACGCAACACGGTGTTCCAGGACGGCGATCTGCTCTACATCGCGGTCACCGATGCGCGGCTCGCCGAGGTCGAGTCGATTCTCGGCGACCTGCCGAAGGGAGAGTGACGATGCGGGTAGCCATCGGTGGGGCCGGCAACGTCGGCCGCTCGATCGCCAACGAACTGCTGGAGAACGGTCACGAGATCTTGCTGATCGACCGCGATCCCCATGCCATCAAGTCCGACACCGTGCCTGGCGCGGAATGGCTGCTGGCCGACGCGTGCGAACTCTCCTCGCTCGAAGAGGCCGGACTGGACACCTGTGACGTCGCGATCGCCGCGACCGGCGACGACAAGGCGAACCTCGTCATATCGCTGCTCTGCAAGACCGAATTCGGGGTGCCGCGCACGGTCGCGCGGGTGAATCACCCGAAGAACGAGTGGCTGTTCAACGAGGTCTGGGGCGTCGACGTCGCCGTCTCCACTCCCCGGCTGATGTCCGCCCTGGTCGAGGAAGCCGTCACCGTCGGCGACCTCGTCCGACTGCTCACCTTCCACGAGGGTGAGGCCAACCTGGTCGAGATGACCCTGCCGAGCGCCAGCCCGTGCGTCGGGCAGCGGATCGGCGATCTGGACTGGCCGGGCGACGTCGTGCTGGTCGCGATCATCCGCGATGGGCACGCCCAGGCTCCGGACCCCGACGGCTCCCTCGAGACAGCTGACGAACTGCTGTTCGTCACGGCCCAGGACTACGAGCGTGAACTGGCCGAGATGCTCTCCCCGCGCGGCGAGGTCACCGTCAAGGCGACACCGATGGTCTCGCCCTCGCTGTAGCGCTCCCTACCTCAGTCCGGCGACGGCTCTGCTGCCGGGCCGGGGCGGGCAAGTGCCGAGCCTTCCATCGGGGTGCGGCCCTTGGAGAGCAACAGGCCGATGACGAACAGGGCGGCCAGCAGCAGCGGCCAACCCAGCACGACCTTGGCCACGCCGAGCAGAACGATCTGGCCGGACAAGAACAACGGCAACTGGATGACGAACCGTGCGACGTACGGGACGGCCAGCACGGCGGTCAGTTTGCTGGTCATCCGGACCAGACCGCGGTCTGACATCCAGCCGGTCGGGTCGCCGATGGCGGCGCCGATGACGAACCCGACCAGGGGCTTGCGGATGGCAATGGTGAAGGCCGAGACGAGGGCCAGGAACCCGTTGTAGAGGATACCCGGCAAGAAGACGTCCTCGGCCCGCCCCGTCCGCGCGGCAATGATCGCCGCGATAGCGGTCGGGAAGATCGCCTGCAGCACGAAACGAACGCTTTGGCGCTGCACGATCCGGATCAGCCCGAGGACGACCGCTATCCCCAAAGCCGCGCCGAGGGAGAGGTAGAGGGGAGAAAGTGGCAGGCCGGTCCCTTCGCGGGTGAGGACCCACGAGATCGTGAACGCCACGAAGGGCAGTGCGGACTCGATCATCCCGCGGGCACCACCGAGGGTCTTGGAGAGCTCATGGCGAACGAACTCCTCCACATAACGGAACTCCGGTGGTGAGCCCTCCGCTGCGTCGTCGAGGGGGCGGGCAGCGTCGCTGCCCGAGCTGGGATCGTTCACCGAGCCCAGTCGGAAGGCGCCAGATCCGAAGGCGCCCATTCAGAGGGCGCCAGATCCCAAGGCGCCAAGTCAGAAGGCGCCAAGTCAGAAGGCGCCAAGTCAGAAGGCGCCAAGTCAGAAGGCGCCAGGCCGGACGGCGCCAGATCGGAAGGCGAGTCGAGCAACCGACTCATCAGGCAGCGGGGGCGTGCAACAACTCGTACTTCGGGTTGTACATCAGGCGTCGCCCGTCCTGACAGCTGATCCGGCCTGAGACCTTGATCATCTGACCCGGATCGATGCCCGGGATCTGGCGTCGACCCAACCACACCAAGGTGACGGCACCGGAGCCGTCGCGGAGTTCGACCTCCAGCGATGGGTGACCGGCTCGGGGAGCGATCGTCAACGTCGAGACCGTGCCCGTCAGGTCGACGAGCTGCCGGTCCTCGCAGTTGCGGATCGGCACCGCACCCTCGTGCTGAACCGCCTTCTGCAGATCCTCCGACTCGAGCTCCTCGTTGCTCTGCGCCAAGCGGCGCAGCGCACGCTGGAGCATGTTCTCGGTGCCCATGTCGTTGCCTCCTGCACACCATGCGTCCGGACATCAAGCATCCCATCTAAACGGCGAATGCGTTAGCCGGGTGCAGCAGTGATGCTCGAATCTGACTGCGTGACGGCGCACCCGCCCTTCCCCCGGCGACCAGCGGTCAGCCCGGCGGCTCGGCGCTGTCGGGGACCATGTCCTCCGGCAGCTGGAGGGCCATCAGGTCACCCGGTCCCATGGGCTGGTCGCCTCGTCGAACGACGACCGAACGGAAGGCGGTGAGGAACTGCGAAACGGGTGGCTCGACGCCCTCCGACAGCGCGGCCTGCCCGTACACGATCCCCCGCAGCAGCCAGCGCGGTCCCTCGACCACCCACATCCTGGACGGCTGATAACCCTCCTCGCCTGCCGGCGTGGTCACGGGAATGATCCGCCGCAGCTCGACACCGAACGGGCCCTCGGTCAGCTGGGTCGATCCGCCCGCCTCGTGGGTGGCCTCGACCAGGTCTTCGCGGAGCTCGGGCCAGTATCCGCCGGTCCGCGGTCCGGCGTAGGCACCGATCTCGAGCGCGGAGTCCTCGAACGCCAGCATCGCCGACACGATCGTCTGGGTGGCCTCGTCAACCTGCAGGCGCAACTCGGCGCCGGGGAATCCGGTGACGATGATGCTGCCGAGGTCGATCCGTGGCAATCCTTCCGGCGGGTCCTCCTCGAGATCGACCTCGCTGACGTCGTACGGCCCCGCTCCTCGCCACTCCGAGCTGTCCAGTTCCTCGACGTCGATCTCGGTCGCATCCTCGGTGGTCGCATCCTCGGTGGTCGCATCCTCGGTGGACGCATCCTCGGTGGACGCATCCTCGGTGGACGAAAGGTCAGTGACCTGCTCGTCGGGAGTTGCCTGTGACGGATCGCTCCCGTCGGCGGTGGCCTCCGCCTCCGCCTGCTGAACGGGCTCCTCCGCCGGCTCTTCGGGCGAAGCGTTCTTGCGTCGTCGGAAAATCATCGGCTCACTCCCTCCGCCTCGACGTCGATCAGCTCGGCCGCGACCCCGGATCGCGGCGGCCCAGCCGCGGTCCCGGGCATGCCACCGGTGGATCCGTGACCGCCGGCGCCGCGGTCAGTCTCCTCCAGCGCGCCCACCGACACGAACCTGGCCCGCACCACCGGCTGGATCACCAGCTGAGCGATCCGGTCCCCTCGGCTGATCCGCACCGGCACCTGCGGGTCGGTGTTTAGCAGGCAGACCTTGATCTCCCCGCGGTAGCCGGCGTCGACCGTGCCCGGCGCGTTGACGATGGTGATCCCGTGTCTGGCCGCCAGGCCCGATCGCGGATGGACGAACGCGGCGAAACCCTCGGGAACCGCCACCGCCAGCCCCGTTCCGACCAACCGCCGCTCCCCCGGCTCGAGGACCACATCCTCCGCCGATGCCAGATCGGCGCCGGCGTCGTCTGGATGCGCATAGGCCGGAAGAGCCAGTTCGCAATCCAGCCGCAGCACCCGTACGGACAGGTCTCCGCGGCCGTCGATCACCCGGTCACCTTACTGGAGCCTGTTCCCGGGCTCGCGCTTGCTGCGTCCGTCGGCGATAGCCGACGACAGCGCGCGCGGACGGCGCGTCGAGACCAGCCAGTACGGGACCGGATCGTCGGGATCGTCGATGGCGATCTCGACGGCTGTGGCGATGTAGGGACGCAACACCAAGTACGCTCGGGCGTCCGCCTCGACACCGCTCCTGGATCGCGTCTGTGCCGCGTCCAACGCCTGGGCTCCGGACAGATACCTCAGCTCGATCTGTGCGCGTCCGACATGCAGGACCGCGTCATCCATCCGGATTCCCACCGCGGCCCAACCCGCCAAGATGCTGACCAGCAGGGCCACGACCAGTGCAGCCACGCCCAGAGCCCACACCGGACCCAGGTAGAACAGCACGGCGATGGGGAACGTGCCCGCCACCAGAGCACCGATCGCCCACCACGATAATGGCGGGGTCAGCCGTTCGCGAAAGCGCATGATGGTTAACGTAACCACTGAGTGGGAAACTCCCATCGCGACGGACGCGAAGGACAACAGCGCGCTCGGCGCGCAAGGAGGAATGGCCGTGGGTGCCACGAACAAGGCCGTCGGGAAGGTCTACGCCGGCGTCATCGGCGCGGTCACGACCATCGTGGCTCAGAAGCTGGTCACACTCGTCTGGAAGACCGTGACCGGTAAAGAGCCTCCATCACCGACCAATCCCGAGACCTCGGTGACCTCGGCCCTCAGCTGGGTCCTCGCCAGCGGTATCGGGGTTGGGGTGGCCCAGTTGTTCGCGCAGCGGTTCGCTGCGCGGCACTGGAAGAACGAGACCGGGCTGGACGCACCGGACTCCACCGTCAAGATCAAGATCTGAGGATCGGACGGGAGCCGGCCTGCGCCGGCCCTCCGTCGTCGACGGGGCGGATCTGCGACGTCGCTGATCCGCCGCCGCCAGTGTGGTCGACCGCGGGATCAGCCCGCGCAGTCGTAGCAAAAAGCGTCGCCGTTCGGCCGTTCCTCGGCCAGTTGGCTTCGGTGCCGGACCAGGAAACAGCCGGCACAGGTGAACTCGTCGGACTGTCGCGGCAACACCCGGACAGTCAGTTCCTCGTGCGAGAGGTCCGCGCCTGGAAGCTCGAACGCTTCGGCAGCCTCGGCCTCGTCCTCGTCGACCTTCCCCGAGTTCTTATCATTGCGTCGAGTCTTGAGCTCCTCGATGCTGTCCTCGCTGAGCTCCTCGTCGGTCTTGCGGGGGGCGTCGTAATCGGTCGCCATCTTTGCCTTCCCGGGCTGGTCGGCCCAGATCTGGAAACCCTGGACTCGAAGCGCATGCATATCACACCTGTCAAGGTCGCGCGCGAGTTGGGGGACCAGGCCGGTATAACGCGTTCCATGTCACAAAATTCCCACCTGCCCGCAGATGGACCCCACGCGCGCTGGAACGCGAATCGCAGGCTTGGAGCCACTCCCGCGGCTCGCTGTCGAGTTCGCTGCAGCAGGCGCGCCACGTTGCGCGAAGGTGAGTTGGATCGGGGCTCGTCAGGACGCCTGACAAAGCGCCGGACGGGCCGGCTCGCGGACATTGGGACAGCAGTCGCCGGGGCACTCGTAGCGTCCGACGGTGCCGCCGGCGACGACAGCCGGTACGACGGTCTCGGAGCGCGCCACGGCGGCGCGCTCGGCCAGCAGATCGACCAGGGCGCCGACGAACGCCGGGTGCGTCCCGGCGCTGGCCGCGCGTACGGCCGGCAGCCCGATCTCGGCCGCCGTGGCCATCGCCTCGGTGTCGAGATCGTAGGCGACCTCCATGTGATCCGACACGAAGCCGATGGGGATCATCACCACCCCGCCAACACCCTCCTCCTTCAGCGCGCGCAGATGATCGTTGACGTCCGGCTCCAACCACGGCTGGCTGGGCGAACCGGATCGAGAACAGTAGGCGAGGTCGTGCTCGTGGGCGGCCCCGCGGCGATCGGCGACGTCACCGCTGACCGCGGTCGCCACGGTCTCGTGCCACCGCACGTAGCCGTCACCGTCGGGTCCTGAGGTCTCGGCCATGGCATCTGGGATCGAGTGGGTTACGAAGACCAATCGGACCGGTCCGGCGACGTCGCCGAGGGCGTCCAGGGCGGTGTCGGTGGCATCGACGGACGCAGCGACGAAGCCGGGGTGGACCGCGTAGTGACGGATCCGGTCAATCCTCACCGGCTCACCGTGCGCGGCGTCTCGAACCGTCTGATTCGTGACGGCGTCGAACAGGTTCTCGCGATACTGCCGACATGACGAGTACGACGGATACGCGCTGGTCGTCAGGGCAAGGATCCGGCGGTGCCCGTCGGCGACGACCTTCGACAGCTCGTCGTCGAGGAAAGGAGGCCAGTTGCGGTTGCCCCAGTAGACCGGCACGGTGCTGCCCCCTGCGCCGAGCGCGGCACGCAACGCGGACAACAGCGCACGGCACTGGTCGTTGATCGGGCTGCGGCCGCCGAATGCGAAGTAGTGTTCTCCGACCTCCACGAGGCGCTCTCGCGGGATCCCGCGCCCCCGGGTGACGTTCTCCAGGAACGGTACGACCTCCTCGGGTGCCTCCGGCCCCCCGAAGGAGACCAGCATGACGGCGTCGTACGGCGACAGGTCGAGCTGATCTGACATCACCGGGAGAGTCTATGGCGCCCATTCGTGCCCACCATCGCCATCAGTCTCGGGCCGGCGCCGGCCCGGCGCGATGGCCGACCTCTGCGTCGTTTGCGACCGAGAGCCGAACCGGAAGTTTTCCGGGCTGTCCGTGGTTGGGTCTACGGTCGGCAGGTATCAGGTGAAGGGATCCTAGGTCGTGACGGCAGTGAGTCGGGTGTTCAGCGCGTACCGCACGGTGCTCGCCGATCCGAAGGCGCGAGCGTTCACCCTGGCGGGGTTGCTGGCGCGCCTTCCGCTGTCGATGACCGGACTCGGCATCGTGCTGCTCATCTCGTTGAGTACCGGCTCGTTCGGTCGGGCCGGTCTGGTGACCGCGTGCGCGACGCTCACCGCGGCGATCGTGCTGCCCTGGTGGGGTCGTCGGATCGACCGCTTGGGACAGGCCCGTGTCTTGATCATCGCCTCGCTGCTGGCGGCACTGGGCCTGTCGTCGGTGACGGTCACGGTCATGCTCGGGTTGCCGCTCTGGCTCACCTGTGTGGCGGCGGTGGTGAGCGGCCTCGGCGCGACATCGGCCGGGTCGGCGGTTCGGGCTCGATGGACGTATCGACTGAGCGACGATCCCAGCGGGCTCAACACCGCCTATGCGCTGGAGGCCGTCTTCGACGAGGTCGTCTTCATCGTCGGCCCGGTCCTGGTGACCTTCCTGGCCACCATGATCCATCCGGCGTTCGCGCTCGGCGTGGTCGTCGTACTGGGATTGTCCGGAGCGCTCGCCCTCGCCATCCAACGCGGCTCCGAGCCGCCCCTGACGTCACGGACGGTCGTGAAGGAGACACCCGCCACGCGATTGTCCCTCCCCTTGCTCGTGCCGATCATGGTCTGCTGCGCGGCACTGGGCGCGCTGTTCGGCGGGATGGAGGTCGTCGTCGTGGCGTTCGCCCGCGAGCACCACATCTTGCCCTACGCGGGTGCCATCTTGATGGCCTGGGCAACGGGTTCGCTGGTCGCCGGCGTGGTGAGCGGCGCGATCCGCTGGAAGGTGGGTCCCCGCCGTCGTTTTCGCACCGGCGCCATCGCACTGGCGGCTTCCATGGTGCCGCTGCTGTTCCTCAATCACCCCGGCGCCATTGCCGGCCTGCTGATCGTGAGCGGACTGGCGGTCGCGCCGACGCTGATCGCGTCGGTGGCGCTGATCCAGTCGAGCGTCGCGGCAACGCGCCTCAACGAGGCGCTGGGCTGGACGAGTATGGGGATGGCCTCCGGCGTCGCGATCGGTGCCGCACTGCTCGGTTGGGCGGTCGATGGTCGGGGGCCCGAGGGCGGCTTCGCGGCGATGGTCGGATTCGCCCTGCTGCTCGTCGTCGGGGTGATGACGGTTCGCAGCCCGAACGGTCCGGTCCCGATCACCCAGGTCAGAGCCGAGTCAGGTACTCCCGCAGGAGCTGCGGACCCGAGCGCGGCGAAAATCCCGTCCCGATGAGTTTGTCCAACGCCAGCACGCTGTGCCGCGGTCGCGGCGCCAGTTGCTTTCCGGCGCCGTAGGCCTCGGTCGACACGCGCGTCACGGCGTCTGCGGAGCGGCCGCGCGCCACGAACACGTCGCGGGCGATGTCGGCCCACGTCTGCACCGGCCCGCCGCTTGACACGTTGTAGGTCCCGTACGGTGCAGCGCTTCTCAGCAGGTGCACGACGGCGTCGGCGAGCTCGGTGGCGAACGTCAACCGGCCGTACTGGTCGTCGACCACACCCGGCTCGACCCCGCGGTCGGCCAGCGATGCCATGGTCTTGACGAAGTTGTTGCCGTCACCGATCACCCAGCTGGTGCGGATCAGATAGTGACTCGGCACGGTCGAGACCAGCGCGTCACCGGCCGCCTTGGTCTGTCCGTAGACCCCGAGCGGTGAGAACGGCTCCTCCTCGGTGTGCGGCTCGACCGTGCCGTCGAAGGCGTAGTCCGACGACACGTGGACACGGGTGAACCGGTGCTCGCGCGCGGCTTGGACCAACGCGGCGACTCCGCTGACGTTCGTCGACCAGGCGTTGCGCCGGCCCGCCGGCGTCTCGGCGTCGTCGACCGTGGTATGGGCCGCCGCGTTGATCACCACGCCGTACGGTGCGAAGTCGAACGCTGCGACCGCCGCGGGATCGGCCAGGTCCAGCTCGGCCCGGGTGGCCGCTACGGCGTCGGGCAGCACCGCCTGCAGCGCTCGACCCAGCTGGCCGCCCGCACCGACGATCAGGGTCGCCGCCGGCCGCATCGGCACCACGCCGGCCAGGCGCGGATGGGACTTGTCGGCCTCGGACAGCTCACACTGATCCAGCGGGATCGGCCAGGCGATGGCCAAGGTCTCGTCCGCGAGGTTGACGAAGGTGTAGGAATCTTTCGCGACCAGGCTCCAGTGGTCGTTGACCAGGTACGAGTAGGCCGTCCCCGGCTCCAGTGTCTGAAACGCATTGCCCACTCCGCGCGGCACGAACACGGCGGTGTCGGGGCCGATCTCCTCGGTGACGACCGTGCCGAACGTCTCCCCCGGCCTCAGGTCCACCCAGGCGCCGAAGATCCGGCCGGTCGCCACGCTGACCAGCTTGTCCCAAGGCTCGGCGTGGACGCCGCGGGTCACCCCGACGGCAGCGTTGAAGGACATGTTGTTCTGGACCGGTCCGAAGTCGGGCAGCCCGAGGGCAAGCATCTTGCGGCGCTGCCAGTTCTCCTTGAACCAGCCACGGTTGTCCCCGCGCACGTCGAGGTCGACGACGAGCAGGCCGGGAATGTCCGTACCGTGCACGGCGAGGTCAGTCATCAGCGTGAATCCTTCATGCCCGGCTTCAGTGACCCAGTACCGCGTACTTGGCCTCGGTTGCGGCCTTCTGGGGGGCCCACCAGGCCTCGTTGTCGACGTACCAGGCAATCGTGTCGGCCAGTCCGGCGCGGAAGTCGGAGAAGCGCGGCGCCCAACCGAGTTCGGTCCGCAGCTTGGTGGAGTCGATGGCGTAACGCAGATCGTGCCCGGCCCGGTCAGTCACATGGTCGTACGCGTCGCGCGGCTTGCCCATCAGCTCCAGGATCGTCTGGACCACGTCGAGGTTGTTCTGCTCCCCGTCCGCGCCGATCAGGTACGTCTCGCCGATCCGACCCTGCTCACTGATCAGGAGCACCGCCGCGGAGTGGTCGTCGGCATGGATCCAATCGCGCACGTTGAGTCCGGCGCCGTACAGCCGCGGGCGGAGGCCGCCGATCACGTTGGTGATCTGGCGTGGGATGAACTTCTCGACGTGCTGGAACGGACCGTAGTTGTTCGAACAGTTGCTGATCGTCGCCTGCACACCGAACGAGCGGACCCAGGCGCGAACCAACAGGTCCGAGCCGGCCTTCGTCGAGGAGTAGGGACTGGACGGGTTGTACGGCGTCGACTCGGTGAACCGCTCCGGGTCGTCCAGTTCCAGATCGCCGTATACCTCGTCGGTGGAGATGTGGTGAAAGCGCTTCTCGTGCTTGCGCACGGCCTCCAGCAGCGTGTAGGTCCCGATCAGGTTCGTCTGGATGAAAGGAGACGGATCGCGCAGGGAGTTGTCGTTGTGAGACTCCGCGGCGAAGTGGATCACCCGCTCGGACCGTCCCACCAGATCGTCGACCAGCGCGACGTCGCAGATGTCGCCCTGGACCAGCGCGAACCGGTCGTCGCCCAGACCGTCGAGGTTGGCGCGGTCTCCCGCGTAGGTCAACTTGTCCAGCACGGTCACCCGATGGTCGGTCGTGCCCAGCACATGGCGGACGAAGTTGGATCCGATGAACCCGGCACCGCCGGTCACGAGGAGTTCAGACACCCGCACGAGTTTATGCGGCTGGCGACAGATGCGTTGGCGATACCGACGACAGTGGTCGCGCACGACGCACCCTGAGCCCGTTGAAGGGCCGGCCCGGCCGCCCGCGGAACGCGTGCCCTGCGCCAGTTCAGGGTGCATACCCGCGGAGCGGCGCGAACGCAATAGGGTGCCTGGCATGCGTGGAATCATCTTGGCGGGCGGCTCCGGCACGCGGTTGCACCCCGTCACGCTCGGCCTGTCCAAGCAGTTGGTCCCGGTCTACGACAAGCCGATGATCTACTACCCGCTGTCGACCCTGATCTTCGCGGGGATCCGCGACGTCTTGGTGATCACCACCCCACACGACGCGTCGGCCTTCGAGCGGCTGCTCGGCGACGGTTCGCAGTTCGGTATCTCGATCGCCTACGCCCAGCAGCCCTCCCCCGACGGCCTCGCGCAGGCGTTCGTCATCGGCGCGGACTTCTTGGGGGGCGACACCGCAGCCCTCGTGCTCGGCGACAACGTCTTCTACGGACCCGGGTTGGGCAGCCAGTTGCGCAAGTTCAACGACATCGACGGCGGCGCGGTGTTCGCGTACTGGGTCGCCGAACCTTCCGCGTACGGCGTGGTGGAGTTCGACGAGACAGGCACGGCGATCTCCTTGGAGGAAAAGCCTGCCCGACCGAAGTCCAACTACGCGGTGCCGGGTTTGTACTTCTACGACAACGACGTGATCGAGATCGCCAAGAACCTCCAACCGTCCCCACGCGGCGAACTCGAGATCACCGACGTGAACCGGCATTACCTCGAGGCAGGCAAGCTGCAGGTCGGCGTGCTCCCCCGCGGCACTGCCTGGCTCGACACGGGGACGTTCGACTCGCTGTACGACGCCAGCAACTTCGTTCGCACGCTGGAGTCACGGCAGGGACTGAAGGTGGGTGCGCCCGAGGAGGCGGCCTGGCGGATGGGGTTCTTGAGCGACGCCGAGCTGTGCGAGCGGGCGGCGGCGCTGGCCAAGTCGGGCTACGGGACGTACCTGCTCGATCTCGTGGACCGCGAGCGCGCACGGCGACCGGCCGGATAGTCAGCGGAGTTGTCAGAAGCTCGCCCTGTCATAGCCAGGTGAGCTTCTGACAACTCGGGATGGGGGGGTCAGCTGGTCAGCAGCCCTTCCAGCTTCGTCTGCAGGTTCGACAATGCGGTGGCGGAATCGACGTCACCCTTCAAGGCGCTGTACGCCGCATCCTGGATCGCGATGGTCACGTCGCCGTAGCGGACGACGACCGGTCGCGGCTGGGCGTTCTTGATCCCCTCCAGCAGCGTCGGCATGTAGGGATTGGCCTTGACCACCTCAGGGTCGGTGTAGACGCTCTCCAGCGGCGGCGGGGCCGAAGTGGTCAGCATCCGGAGCTTCTGCTCCTCGGGCCGGTTCAGCCACGCGATGAAGTCTGCTGCGGTGCCCTTGTTCTTCCCGAACGTCGAGATCGCCAGGTTGTTGCCGCCGAGAGTCGAGACTCCCGGACCGTTCAACCCGGGCAGCGGAGCCACGTCGAACTTGCCCGCGACCTTCGACGAACCGTCGGTCTTCTGGGCAAGGGACCAGACATAGGCCCAGTTGCGCAGGAAGATCAGTTCACCCTGCTGGAAGGCCTGGCGACCCTGCTCCTCCTTCCAGGTGATCGCGGCCGGCGGGATCGTGCCGTCGGAGAACGACGTCACCAAGAAGTCCAGTCCCTGCTTCGCCTCCGGGCTGTTGACCACCGCCTTGCCCTGGTCGTCCACCACATTGCCGCCGGCCGAGTCGACCGCTTCGGAGAAGTTCACGGTGAGGCCCTCGTACTTGTCGTACTGACCGGCGTAACAGCCGAGCTTGGAGTCACCCTTCATCGCCTTCACCTTGGCGCAGGCCTGCTTCATCTCCGACCACGTGGTCGGCGGCTTCGTGACACCGGCGGCGTCCAGCAGGTCCTTGCGGTAGAAGAGCAGGCCTGCACCGGTAGCGTCCGGAACGGCGTAGACCTTGTCGAAGTACTTGACCGTGTCCATGGTCTGCGGCAGGTAGCCACTCATGTCGATGGCATCCGACGGGATTTCCACCACATACTGGTTGGCGGCGAACTCGGCGGTCCAGACCGCATCGAGCCGCATGATGGCCACCTTCTCGCTCTTGATCTGGGCGTACTGCAGCAGTTGCTCACGCTGCTGGTCGGCAGAGTCGGGCAGCTCGATCAGGGTGACCTGCTCGTCGGGGTGGGACTTGTTCCACTCGGCCACTTCCTTCGGCCGCATTCCGGAGACGTCCTTCCCGATCGCCATCGAGATGGGTCCATGCTCGCTGAAATCGGCGGACGTCGACTGCTTGGCGGAACTGGGAGTGCTAGGACTGCCGCTGCTGCACGCCGTCGCGCCGGCAGCCAGGGCCACGACGATGCCTATGGTCGCCGCCGCGCGAATGCGGGGGTGGCGCAACACTCGGGGTGCTGCGCGGAAGGTCTGGGCCATGTGGTTGGTCCTCCTCAGGACGGTTCGGTGCCGACGAGTTCGACAACCGATGCGGTGACCCGGGCGCGCTCGGCGGCCCAGGCGAGATGGTGGGCAGCGAGCGCCTGACGCGGGTCGGGAAGGTGCCTAGCCGAGTCGCCGGAGGCCAGCGCGTCCACGAAAGCGCGGATGAGACCGGCGTCGCCGCCACCATGACCGCTCTGTCCGCCGGAGCCGTCGATGCTCGGTATCGGGACGCGCTGGCGTCGACCCGTGCCGAAATCGAGCACCTCGAGCATCGAGCCGTCGCCCTCGATGCATCCGTGGGTGCCGAAGAGCCTGGTCTTGCGGAACTCATAGCCGGTGAACGCGGTCGCGGTGAAGCTCGCTGTGACGCCCTGGTCGTACTCGATGGACACCACCTGGTGATCGACCACGTCGTTGTCGCAGGCGTACACGCAACGTCCGTAGGGACTGTCCCGCAGGGCCGCCAGGACGCCGTCTTCCGTACGCGCCGAGGTGACGGTCTGCAACGGCCAACGCTCGGCTGCCGGGTCGCCGACACAGGGGAGGTAGATCTTGGTGGCGGAGTAGGGGCACGTCTGCTGCAGCACGCAGTCGACGCAACGATCGGCAGCACCGGCCGGGCGCTGGTCGGCCCGGAAGTGGAAGAGACCGCCGAACGACGACACCCGAACAGCCTCCCGTCCGATCACGTGACTGAGCCAATCGATGTCGTGGACACACTTGGCCAGCATCATGAAGGAGGACTCGTCGGTCCGGCGCCAATTGCCGCGGACGAAGGAGTGCGCGAAGTGCCACCAGCCGATCGGTTCGAGATGCTCGACCGAGACCAAATCACCGATCGCGCCCGAGTCCAGCAGGCGCTTCAGTGTCTGCGTGTAGGTCGTGTAGCGCAGCACGTGGCAGACGGCAAGCGTCGCGCCAGCGCGTTCGGCCCGGGCGACGATCTCGTCGCACTGACCCGGTGTCGCGGCCATCGGCTTTTCGAGCAGCAGATGGTAGCCACGGTCCAGCAGCGCCATCGCCGGTTCGTAGTGGGAGCGGTCCTGGGTCGCCACCACGACGGCATCGGCGAGTCGCGGTCCGGCGAGCATCGACTCCCAGCTGTCGAACCGCAGATCGGGCGCGACGTCCGCCCGGTCGCCGAGCGAGTCGCGTCGCGCGGGATCCGGGTCTGCCACTGCCACCACCCGAGCCCGGTCGTCGGCAGTGATCAACTCGGCATACGTCTGTCCTCGGTTGCCCGCCCCCACGACCGCAATGCTCACCGGATCCGACACGTGACCTCCCAGTGATAGGACGACGACTGCCCCCTGTCCCGCACGGAAACTCACTGTCCCGCACGAAACTCACCGTCCCGCCCTGAAACGTGCCGATGAACCCCAGCCACTGGACGTTCACAAGAAGCTGACCGGTGGACAGTTGATCGTGGAATTACGATACTTACTATCGATACTCATCACACCAGAAGTGGGCCGATATCGCAAGGTGTCGATCCGCGCCAAAAGGGGTGGCATGGCGCTCGACGACCCGCTGGTGGCCACGGAGCCGTCGCTCATGCGGCGGATCAACGCTGCCAGCGCCCTGCGCGCCGTCCGCCACCTCGAGCGACTCACCGTTTCCCAGCTGATGGAGCGCACGGGCCTGTCACGACGCACGGCGGAGGCCGTTTTGGACGGGCTGGTCCGCGACGGGCTGATCACCGAGGAACCTCCGCCCACGATCGGTCGAGCAGTCGGCCGGCCGGCGCGGACCTTTCGGTTCCGGGCCGACGCCGGGTCGGCGATGGGGATCGACATCGACCGACGCTCGATCCAGGCGATGCTCACCGACCTGTCTGGGTCCCTGCTCGGCACCGTCGAGGTCACGGTTCCGGCGTCGTCGTCCCGGGCGGTCCGGCTCGACGCGGTCCACGAAGCTGCCGGTCGCGTTCTCGAGCAGTGCGGTCAGTCTGCGTCTTCGTTGTGGGCTGTGACGGTGGGCACCCCCGGGGTGGTCCTCCCGGACGGCTCGATCACGGTCTGCAAGGTGCTGCCGGACTGGTCTGACTTCTCGCTCCGCGACGCGCTGGCGCCGGGCTTCGGCTGCCCGGTGACCGTCGAGAACGACACGAATCTCTCGGCGGTCGGCGAGCGTTGGCGCGGCTCGTCGGGTGATCTGGACGACGCCGTCTGGGTGCAGACCGGACGAAGGATCCGGATCGCGATCCTGCTCGGGGGACGGCTCCATCGAGGTAGCGACGGCGCCGCGGGCGAGGTCGGCTGGCTGTCCCAGCTCGCGTGGGCGGCAGTCAGGGACCATCCGCTCAGCTCCTCCGGTGCCGGCCGGTACGCGGTCGACCCCGAGTTCTTGCGGTTGGTGGCCGTCGCAAGATCCGGCGACGAGAGGGCACTGGCCTCGTTCGACTCCTACGGCCGCGCACTGTCGCTGGGTTTGGCTGCGGTGGTGCTGACGCTGAATCCCCGATGCCTGGTGATCGGTGGTGCCGCAGCCATGGCCGGAGACGTCCTGACCATGGCCGTGCGCCGTCACCTCATGACGAAGTGCCTGGTCGTGCCGGACGTCCGCACCTCGCGGCTGGGTTCGGAGTCGGTGATGACCGGCGCCGCGCGAACCAGTCTGGACACCATCGAGCGCTCCCTCTTCAGCGTTCGGGGCGTCGCAGTGCGCGCCGCGTCCGGTGCCGGGCAGTGACGAGTGCTCGGGCCGGGCGGTGCGAGTGGACCACAGCAGAATCGGACCGGGTGAACAGCCGTCAGGGACAGGTCAGCGCCGTCCGCGGCGCGCCTGCAGGTAGTCGGCGACGACATACTCCCCCAGCCGGCCGATGTCCGGTGTGAAGACGCGTCCCCCGCAGCGCCTTGCCAGGGCATCCACGAATCTGGCCAGGCCGGGGTCCTCACCGAGCATGAACGTGTTGATCGTCGCGCCGTAGCGGGCGAGCTCGTCGACCTCCCGGATCGTGGCTTTGACTGTTTCCCGCGTCGTCGGCCAGTGGAACACCGCCCCCGGGTGTCCGCTGAGATGAGCGTCGCCGCTGAGATGGGCCGTCGGCTCACCATCGGTGATCACCAGTACGACCGGTTCGGCGTCGGGATGGCGACGGACGTGCCGGCCCGCCAACATCAGGGCATGTTGCAGATTGGTGCCTTGCATCCACTCCGGCTGGACCTCGGCCAGTTCGACCGGGCTGAGCCGACGAGCCACCCGGTTGAAGCCGATCACCTGCAGCGCATCTTGCCGGTAACGGGTCTCGATCAGGTGGCTCAGCGCAAGTGAGGTCTGCTTCATCGGACCCCAGCGTCCGTCCTGCACCATCGAGAACGACAAGTCGACACACAAAGCTACCGCAGCGCTGGTCCGACGTTCGGTCTCGGTGACCGCGAAGTCCTCCACTGCGAGGCGGACCGCAGTTGGCCGTGCGGGTGCGGTGATCCCGTCGAACCGCCCTTCGACAAGCTCGGGGCGCACCTTCGGGCGGGACGACCCAGGGCGCATAGTGGCATCGGGTATCGGGCCCGGATGTGCAGTGAGCCTGTCGAACCGCACGCCGGATCGCCTGATCGCATTCGAGACGGTCCGGGGGGCGTCGATGGGCAACTCGTCGCCGAACGCCCACGGTCTGGTGAGCCCGGTCGGCTCGTCGGCCGAACCGGTCCGGTGGTCCTCGTGGTTGCCGTGGCCGGCCGCCTCGATCTGGGCGAACACCCGGCGCAGCGCGGTCTGGCCCAACCGGCGTACGGCGCGAGGCGTGAGTCGCAGACCGTCGTCCCCGCGCTGCAGGTAGCCCTGCTTCTCCAACTCCCGCTCCAGCTCGCGCAGGGCTTGCAGATCCCGCGCGGCACCAGCCCCGAGACGGCGTTCGACCAGCTCCACGTCCACGTCGTCCAGCGTCGAACCGGCGTAGTTCTGGGACAGCTGCGCTTGCAGCGCCTCCAGATCGGCGATCTCGGCCACTGCCTCGACCGCCTCACCATAGCCGAGGGAGGGGCCGTCACCTCGCATGTCGACCGCAGAGTCGCGGTCCAGACCTGGCCGCAATGCCCGGAGGTTGTCCGACAGTTGAGCCATCTCCGAGGCCAGGTCGGCGTCGGCCAACGCCTGGCTCATCAGCTGAGCGAACTGCTCACGTTGCTCGGGTGAAAGGGAGGCCATCATCCGCTGAGCGGCGGCCTGCCGCCGCGCCAGGGCGTCGATCAGCTCATCGACGTCTTGCGGGTTCTCCGGGAAGAAGTCACCGTGCTCGGCCATGAAGTCGGCGAACTGGTCGGTGGTGTCCTCCTGCCGGGCGTGCGCCGCCAGCAGCGAGTTCAGATCGGCCAGCATGTCCTTGACCGCCCGCATCGCGTCCGAGTCAGGATTCTCCAGGGCCTGCTTCATGCCGGCGAACTGCGCGCCGAGCGTCTCAGCCCGGAGCATGTTCTGGATGGAGTCGTAGACCTGCCGGGCAACAAGTGAGTGCCAGTCGTAGTCCGACAGCGCGCGGACGGCCCCGGCCGTGTCGTCGGGCAGGGTGGCGAGCTCCATCTCGGCCAGCCGGGCGCCGTCGCCCTCCTCGCCGGCGAGCTGCTCGCGCTCGGCGGCCAGTGCCTGATCGAGGGCCGCACGGATCTGGTCCAGTGTTCCGCCGAGATCGCCGCGGCGACGGGCCGCGGCGCGAAGCTTGCGGATCCGTTCGAGCAGCTTGTCCAGCCCTCCGCGGCCGTCGAGCCCCTCGCGCATCAAACGCTGCAGCGCGTCGCGCAGCGTTCCGTCGGCGAGCACCTCCTCGCCGAGCCGGTCGACGGCCGCGCCGACGTCATACGGCGGAGCCAGTGGATCCGGGCCGCCGCGCCACGGCCCGTACCGGAATCGTCCGTGCCCGGAACCGCTGCTGCCGTAGGCAGCGCGGTCGGGATGCTCCTCAGCCGATGGGGCCACGATCAGGCCGGCCCGTAGACGGTGCGTCCGTTGACGATCTCCTTCTCCAGCCGCCTGGTCAGGTGCAGCCCCTCGAGTGTGAACTCCACCGCCGCCGCGATCTGACCACGGCTGGCATCGTCGCCGTAACCGAGCCGGTCCAAGACCTTGGACAGCCCGGGCACCGTGCCGATCTGGGCGAGCAGCTCGGTCGCCGGGACGAGTTCTCCGGTCTCCACCATCGCGCCCTCAGCGAAGACGGCGGTGAAGCCGGACAGGTCGAGGCCGGACAGGCGTTGTCGGAAGACGGTGGCGGTCGCCATCCGCAGCAGGTGCTCGAGCACAGCACGCTCACGCCCTTCTTCCCCCATCTCGAACTCGATCTTGCCGAGCAGGGTCGGGATCACCACACCGACATCGCCGATCCGCGCGACGGGGTCGTCGTCGGAGGTCCGAGCCGACCGGCGCAGCGCGGCAGCTGAGATCCCCTCGATGCCGGCGATGGGGACTCGCGCGGAGACGCCGGAGCGCTGGTCGACCGAGGCCGACTCGCGCAGGCTCCGGGTCAGCACGGCGACCACTTCCAGCAAGTGGTCACCGACTTCTGCGACCGTGGCTGCCTCCTGCTGGAGCAGGGCGACCTCGTCGGCGGTCTCGCTCAGGTAGTGAGTGCGCAGCTCGGCCCCGAACCGGTCCTTCAACGGGGTGATGATCCGCCCACGGTTGGTGTAGTCCTCGGGGTTGGCTGTCGAGGCGAGCAAGATGTCCAGTGGCAGCCGCAACGAGTAACCGCGGACCTGGATGTCCCGCTCTTCCAACACGTTGAACAAGGCGACCTGGATGCGCTCGGCCAGGTCAGGCAGCTCGTTCAGCCCGAAGATCCCGCGGTTGGCTCGGGGGACCAGACCGTAGTGCACGGTTTCCGGGTCGCCGAGGGTCCGGCCCTGGGCGACCTTGATGGGGTCGACGTCGCCGATCAGGTCGCCGACGCTGGTGTCCGGGGTGGCGAGTTTCTCGGTGTAGCGGTCGTCGCGGTGCCGCCAGACGATCGGCAGGTCGGCGCCGAGCTCGGCGGCGAGCGCGGTGCAGCGGACACATACCGGACGTACGGGGTCGTCGTGGATCTCGCAGCCGGCGACATCGGGACTCCACTCGTCCAGCAGGCCGGCCAGGGTGCGCATCAGGCGCGTCTTTCCCTGGCCACGCTCGCCGAGCAGCATGAGGTCGTGGCCCGCCAGCAAAGCCGTCTCGAGCTCGGGCAGGACGGTGTCGTCGAACCCGACGATGCCGGGGAAGGCGGTCTCGCCAGCCCGGAGCCGGGTGAGGAGATTGGCGCGGATCTCCTCCTTGACGGTCCGCGGGGCGTATCCGGATTCCAGCAGTTGGCCGAGGGTGGCCGGCGCCGGGTGCAGTGCAGATGCTGCCGTCATAGGGCGACACTAACCCGGCTGAGAAAACGGCCACCCGCCCCGGAAACTGTGCAAGCGTTGCAGCGACACGCCGGGTGTCGACTGCCAGACCTTCACAGTTTCCGCGATTGAGGCGGCGGTGGGCCGCAGGGGTGCGCGGCGTGCCCGGTCATTGCGGCAGAAGACGACCTCGACAGAGTAGGTTTGCCGGGGTAGCAGATCGAGAAGGAGTAGGCCCGCCGATGTGCCCGGACGACGATGCGTAGGGCACAGTTGGTCGGGCTCAACCCCGACGGACGGTTCCTGATCGTCGCCACAGATAGCGGAGAGCAGCTGGCCTTGGCCGCCGACGACCGCCTCCGCGCGGCGGTGCACGGAGACCGGCCACGCCTAGGACAGTTGGAGATCGAGATGGACAGCGCACTCACGCCACGGGAGATCCAGACCCGGATCCGCTCCGGGGAGTCGCTGGAGGACGTCGCGAAGGTGGCCGGCATCCCGCTGGACCGGGTCGAGCGATTCGCCGCCCCCGTGATCGCGGAACGCGAGTACATCGCCGCCCAGGCCCAGGGATCTTCGGTACGGCGACGCGGCGAGACGTCGGGGCATCGCAACCTTCGGTTGACGATCACCGAGCGGTTGACCGGTAGCGGAGTGGACGTCGAGTCGCTGAGCTGGGATTCCTGCCGGATGGAGGACGGGCGCTGGGGCGTCACGGCCGGCTACCTCTCGGGCGAGGTCGAGCGTAAGGCGCTGTTCTTCTACGACGTCCGCGGCCGGTTCTCGGTGGCGGGAAACGACGATGCCCGCTGGATTCTCGGCGAGCAGTCCGCCGCCCACGGCCCGCAGCCGAGCCGGGGGCGTCGGGAGGGGGACGGCGGCAGTGGTGACGACGACGTCGAGCCGACCTTGGACCTCAGCGACGAGCTGGCCATCGTCCGAGCGGTGCAGGAGCCGCGGACAGCTCCGCCCGAGCCGCTCGCCGACCCAGAACACCTGACCCGGCTGCGGCCGCTCCGTCCGGCAACCGACCCTGCCTCCTCCGCCGATCCCGAGACCGTCGCGTCCCTCCCCGAGGAGGATGGTGTCGAGTCGACCGACAGCCACACGCCTGACCCCGCCGAACCCAGCTCCGACGAAGCCAGTTCCGCCGAACCCAACAGATCCGCCGAGCCCGCCGACTCCAACGACGGATCGGACCATGTCGTGGCTCCGGGTCTGGCCGAGGAGTCAGCCACTGCGTACGGCGGGCTGAGCGACGCGAGTGCCGTGCCGGAGTCGGTGAGCGCACGCGGTGCGGGTTGGGAGCCGGCCATCGTGGTGCACTATCCGGTCGAGCCGAGCCAGCAGGTCCAGGTTGCTGACGAGTTCGGCGAGGACCTGCACGGCACCGACGAGCCCGGACGCCCGGATGCGCCGACCGCCGTTTCGGATCGCGACG
>JBBSQJ010000037.1:0-23970 GCA_038257965.1 Propionibacteriales bacterium | reverse complement strand
TCCGCGGCCGAGGGTCGAACGCTCGCGTCCGTGCGTGCCACTCAGCGGATCACGGTCGCAGAGCGCACCGGCCACGCTGGCGGGAGCAAGGCGCTGGGTCCGCTCGGTCGCATCGCCGTCGCCGAACCAGGTCGATCGTGTCGCACCGCTCGACTCGCGGCGGTCCGCGCCGGACCGATCGGCTCCTCATGGCGAGCTCGATCTGTCGACCCGGGGAGCATCACCGGGTAGGTCGTGAACATGGGTGCGTACGGCATCAGACAGCGAGCCCGCCCAGGTAGAGGTGCCGCCTCCGACCTCCGACGATGACCTGCCGGGTCGACCGTTGGTCCTGACCGTCCGCGGGGGCACCCGCACGGCGTCGCGGCGACTCGGAGCGGGGGCTGCTCAGGCCGTCTGGGGCGCTGTCGTGGAGGTCGGAGGCCGGCACAACACCAGTACGCCACCATCACCGCGTCTGATCCAGGAAGACGATCACCCACATTGCGGGTGCGTCTACCCAAGTTGGAACGTACCACCGGACCGAGGCCGGACAGCGCCCGGACAACTCATTCCGGCAGCTCCCGAGGCAGACCGAATGCGTCGAACAACGAGATGTCGAAGAACGCGGACACGTGAGCGACGCGCCCGTCCCACAGCCGCAGTACCTGGAGCTGGAAGGCCCGGTGGACGCCGTCGAGATCACGCATGTACATGCCGAATGCGGGCTGACCGTTGGCCGCGGTCGGGACCAGACGCATGTCGCCGGCTCGCTGGGCAGGACAGTTCTTTCGAATGAGTTCACCGATCGCCTCGGCCCCGGAGTACCAACCCGCAAACGGCGGCATCTCCCAGGTCGCGTCCGCCGTCAACAGTTCGACGATCCGCTCCACGTCGTAGCGCTCGAAGGCCGCGACATAACCGTCGAGCAGTTCGCGCGCTCGGTCATCGACGAGGCTGTCTTCTTGGGGAACCATCGTGTCGACGTGGGCCCGGGCCCGTTGGAGTGCGCTGTTGGCGGCGGCCACCGAGACGTCGAGGGCGCCTGCCACGTCGCTGGCCGGCCAGGCCAGCACGTCTCGCAGGATGAGCACGGCGCGCTGCAGCGGCGTGAGGTGCTGGAGCGCCGCAACGAAAGCCAACCGCACACTCTCCTGGCTGACGACCTGATCGGCTGGATCCTGGGTCGGTCGGCCCCAGACGACCGCATCCGGCATGGGTTCGAGCCAGCTGATCTCGGGACGGTTTTCGAGGGCTCCGAACGGATCGGAGGCGGGCTGACCGAGCCCCGTCGGCATCGGTCGACGGGCCCGGCCCTCCAACGCCGTCAAGCAGGTGTTGGTGGCGATCCGGTACATCCAGGTGCGCACCGATGAGCGCTGCTCGAACCCGTGAAAGGCCCGCCATGCCCTCAGATACGTTTCCTGGACCAGGTCCTCGGCGTCGTGGACCGAACCCATCATCCGGTAGCAGTGGGCCGTGAGCTCACCCCGCAACGGCTCGACAAGCTCCTCAAACGTCGCTTCGGCACCGAGAACAGTCATGGCGACCAAAATACCGGCGGACACCGACAGGTACGAGGCCTCGAACCCGATCAGTTTGCGCCGTGCGCCCAGTCCCCACGACATGAACCGGATGATCTTCCTCAATCTGGCCGTCTCCGACCTGGCTGCCGCGAGAATCTTCTACACCGGCTTGGGTTTCGAGGCCGAAGAGCGGTTCAGCGATTCCCGGTGCGCGTGCATCGTCATCTCCGACACGATCTTCGTCATGTTGCTCGGCCGCGACCGGTTCGCCGACTTCGTCGCCGGGCCGGTCGCCGATCCGGCGGCCGGAACGTCATCGGTCAACTGCCTGACCGCCGCCAGCCGCGAAGAGGTCGACACCCTGGTCGGCAGGGCGCTCGCGTCCGGTGGCAAGCCCTGGCTCGACCCGTTGGCGGAAGGTCCCATGTACGGCGGGAGCTTCGCCGATCCCGATGGCCACGTGTGGGAAGTCCTCTACATGGAGCAGGATGACTCCGGCTGATTCCCCGGCGCGCGGAGCCCCCGGCCCCGTGGGGGCGGGGAAGCTTCAGTTGCGCAATCCCGTGTGCTCCGCGCAGAACGCCAGCAGATCCGCCCACTCGGCCGCCACCATCGCCGACGACGTGCCGATCCCGTGCCCGGCAGCTGTCTCGATCCTGGTCAGGATCGGTGCGTCGCCGGCCTGAGCATGCTGCAGTGCCGCGGTGAACTTGTGGCTGTGCAGCGGAACGACCCGGTCGTCGTGGTCACCGGTGAGCACCAGCGTCGCGGGATACGAGGTACCGACCCGGACGTTGTGCAAGGGTGAGTACGCCAGGACGTCGGCGAACTGGTCCGGATCGTCCGGATCGCCGTAGTCGGACTTCCACGCGGCGCCGATGGTGAAGAGGTGGAAGCGCAGCAGATCCATCACCCCGACGCCCGGCACGGCGGCCGCGAACAGTTCGGGCCGCTGCGTCAGCACCGCGCCGACCAGCAGTCCCCCATTGCTGCGACCGTGGATCGCCAGCTTCGCCGGCGTCGTCACGCCGGCGTCGATCAGATCCTGCGCCACCCCGATGAAGTCGTCGAAGACGTTCTGCTTCGCACTGAGCCGCCCTTGCTCGTACCATTCGGTGCCGAACTCGCCACCCCCACGCAGGTTGGCGATGGCCAACACTCCGCCCGCAGCGAGCCATCCGGACCAGCCCGGGCGGTAGTCCGCGGCGATCGGGATCTTGAAGCCCCCGTACCCCCACAACAGCGTCGGCTGCGGGGTGCTCGAATCGACGCCCTCGGGCACTATCAAGAAGTAGGGCACGAGGGTGCCGTCCTGGCTGCCCGCCCGTCGCCGCTCGATCCTGATCGCCGGCGGTTCGAACGAGCCCGCCTCGCCGCGCACGAGATCGGGCAATGCTGACACCGATCCGGTCGCCCCCTCGATCCGGAACACCTGGGTCGCCGTGGTTACCGAAGACATGCCGACGAACGCCTCGGACGTGTCGACGTCACCGTCGATCGCGGTGACCGCACCGCCCGTCACGTCGAGCTCACCGAGCAGCGTGCCGTCCAAGGCATAGCGCCGCAGAACCGGCGAGGCGTCGCGCAGCGAGTTCGTGACAATCGTCTCCCCGACCGCGACCGCCAGCTCGACGGTTTCCTCGCCGGCAGGGACGAGCTCGATGAACTCCGCCAAGCCGGTCAGCTCGAATGCGGAAAGATCGCAGCTGACCAGCCGGCCGCGGGGGGCCTCCAGGTCGGTACGCAGCACGAGTCTCGAACCGGCCACCCGCACGAAGTCGAACTCCGCGATCGGAGCGTCGACCAGCCGGACCGGCTCACCCAACCGGCTCGGGCCGGCCTGGTCGAGCACGGGGTAGACCCAGAGCCGGTTGCGGTTCTCGGTGCCTTCGACAATCGACACGACGACAAGACGCCGGTCGTGGGTGAGCTCGGGCCGCATGATCAGCTGGTCGTTCTCCGGGAAGTCCAGGATCACCGCGTCGTCGCTCTGCCGCTGCCCGAGTCGGTGCAAGCGCAACTTGGCTCCACCGTTGGCATCGGGTCGGGTGCCGTCGGGGTGCCCTTTGTGGGGGAAGTCGACGTAGAGATAGGACCGGCTGTCGGGCAGCCAGCAGGCATCGCTGAACTTTGTCTGGATCGCAGCATCGGCCACCTGCACACCGCTGGCGAGGTCGAGCAACACGAAAGTCGCCCAGTCGCTGCCGCTCTCGCTGCGGCCGTAGCAGGCGAGCGCGCCGTCCAGGCTGATCGTGAGGGAATTTACCGAGTCCGTGCCGGTCGCGCTGAAGGTGTTGGGATCGATCAGCACCCGACCGCCGTCGAGGAGCCCGGCAAGGCTGTCGGCGATGTACCAGACGTCCTGGTTCTGGCTGCCGTCGTTGCGGGTCACGACGTATCGTCCCGCGCGGACAAGCGGCACACCGGTTCGCGGTCGACCCACCACCGCGTTCATGGTCTGCGCGAACCACTCCCGGATCGGCAGCCGCGAGAGATACGACTCGGCCACCGCGTTCTGAGCAGCGACCCAGGCGACCGTCTCCGCCGCGTCAGGATCCTCCAGCCAGCGATAGGGATCGGCGATCTCCCGACCGTGCAGTTGCTCGACGACATCGCCGCGACGGGTGGGCGAATAGCTCGGCTGCTGGCGTGCGGACACGCCACCTGAGGCTACCTGCCGGATGGACCGACCGTAATTCATCGGATGTTGAATTCTTCCTCGAACAGCCGTACCCTTCCGGTATGACCCGTGTCGTAGATCTTGGCTCGGCGGCCGACCTGGCCCAGGTCGGCGGTAAGGCACGCAACCTCGGTGTGCTGTTGCGGGCGGGCTTTCCCGTGCCACCGGGCTTCTGCGTCACCACCTCCGCCTACCGCGACGTGGTCGCCGACCGGCTGGGCATGCTGCTCGAGGAGTTGGCTGCGACTCCCGGTGACGACCAGCGAGCTCTTCACCTTCTCTCCGCAAGAGCGCGGTCGCTGATCGAGGCGGCCCCAGTGCCACGGGTGCTGATCGAGGAGATCACGGCCGCCTACCGCGCGCTCGGCGCCGACGTCCCGGTGGCCGTTCGTTCGTCCGCGACCGCCGAAGATCTCGAAGGTGCGAGTTTCGCCGGCCAGCAGGACACGTACCTCAACGTGATCGGCGCGAAGGGCGTGATCGGTGCCGTACGCCGGTGCTGGGCCTCACTGTGGACCGACCGGGCCACGAGTTACCGGGCCGGTCGTGGGATCGACGCGGCTGGTGTGGCCCTGGCGGTGGTCGTGCAGCGGATGGTCGACGCGGAGGCTGCCGGGGTGATGTTCACCGCCGATCCGGTCGCCGGCACACGAGGACGCGCGGTCATCGATGCGACCCCGGGGCTGGGCGAGGCGGTCGTGTCCGGGGCGGTCAATCCCGATCACCTGGTCGTGGACACCGCCAGCGGTGCGATCGTCGAGCGACGGCTCGGCGACAAACGACTGGCCGTACGATCTCGGGCCGGCGGTGGCACCGAGTCAGTCGCGCGGACCGACGGCAGCGCGGACGCGTGCCTGACCGACGCCCAGGCGGCGGCGCTCGCCCGACTGGGCGCCGACGTCGAACGCCGCTACGGTGCCCCCCAGGACACCGAGTGGGCACTCGAGCCCTCGGGCAAGCTCTGGCTGACCCAGACCCGGCCCGTCACGACCCTCTATCCGCTGCTGGCCAGGCCCGATCGTGACAACGACCGCGCATTCTTCTGCGTGTCCCTGGCCCAAGGGCTGACCCGCCCGATCACGCCCATGGGCCTCGCGACCATCCGACTGATCGGTTCCTCGGTGGCCACCCTCGCCCTGCAGGCACCACCGAGCGATCCGCTCGCCGGACCAAGCGGCCTCCAGATCGCGGGGATGCGACCGTTCGTGGATGCCACCGACGCCCTGCGCCACCCGCTGGCCAGACGTTTGGTCTTCGCGGGCCTCCGTGTGATGGAGGCACGAACGGCGTCCGTGGTCCAGATGTTGGTCGAGGAACCGCGATTCGCCGTTCGGCCGATCCACCTAGGCCCCTTCGTGCGAGTCGTCGCGCGCGTGCTGGTGCGGACGAGGCTGCCACTCCACGCCGCTGTCGCCCTGGTCTCGCCCTCATCGGCAGTCCGCCGGATCGACCGCGAGGAGGCGCGGCTCAGGGGTCGACTCCAGGCGCCGCCCGGAGCCCCGCCCGAAGCCCGGCTCGATCTGGTCCAGCACTCGCTGGCGACCGACGCGTTTCTGGTCATGCCGCGCATCCTCGCGTACGCCATCCCCGGCCTGGCGATGCTGAGCCTTGCGCGACGGCTCGTGGGGGAGCGAGCCACGCCGACGGAGGTGCAGACGGTGCTGCGCGGACTTCCGCACAACGTCACCACCCAGATGGACCTCGAGCTGTGGCAGCTGACCGAGCAGGTGCGCGCCGACCCGGGCTCGGCTGCCGCGTTCCAGGCCCCGGTGGACGACCTGGCCCGCGCCTACGCCGACGGTGAACTCCCACGGATCGCTCAGCGCGGCCTGGCCCGCTTCCTCCTCCGCTACGGCCATCGAGCCGTCGCCGAGATCGACCTCGGGATGCCGCGCTGGCGCGACGACCCGCGACACCTGCTCGGAGTGATCCGGAACTATCTCGCGCTCGATGACCCCACCCGCGCCCCCACGGCGCAGTTCGCGGCCGGTGAGGCGTCGGCGGAGACCATGGTCGCCGAGCTGGTCCGTCGGGTGGGCGGGCCCACCTCGCTTCGCGGCCGGCTGCTCGGCTTCGCACTCGATCGCGCCCGACGACTGGTCGGACTCCGGGAGAGCCCGAAGTTCTTGCTGATCCTGCAGTTCGCTCTGCTTCGGGCCCAGCTAGAGCGGGTCGGCGAGACCCTGGTGCGCCTAGGTGCGCTCGCGGCGGCCGACGACATCTACTTCGTCGACATCGCCGAAGCCCGCTCAGGACTGTCCGGAGCAGATCTCCGGCCGATCGTGGAGATCAACAAAGCGGCGTACTCCGCGGAGCTCGGCCGTCGGCACATCCCGCGGATCCTGCTGAGCGACGGAACCGAGCCGGAGGCCACGTCGCGACCCGTCGATGCGCCGGAGGGCGCACTGCTCGGCAGCCCCGCCTCGGCCGGGACGGTCACCGCGACCGCCCGCGTCGTTCTCGATCCGGTCGGCGCTCACCTCCGGCCGGGCGAGATCTTGGTGGCACCGTCCACCGACCCCGGCTGGACACCACTGTTCCTGACTGCGGGCGGCCTGGTGATGGAGATGGGTGGTAGCAACTCACACGGTGCGGTAGTCGCCCGCGAGTACGGCATCCCGGCCGTCGTCGGCGTCCCCGACGCGACCCACCGGATCCGGACCGGCGATCTGATCACCGTCGACGGTGCGGCCGGCCTGGTCACCCCTGCGGCGAACTCCGAGGATCAGCCCCACCCGCTGTCCGATCCCGCGATCGCCTGACGCCGGGCCCGGCCTGGCCTGACGCCGAAGTGGGCGCGGATGACAGCCTTCGTCGGCGTGTCGTTGTCGTTGGTGCCCACTTTGCGGTGGTTCGGTTCGGGTTGCTGGGAGAACGGCCCCGTTCAGCGCCCGTCGAGGGCGGCGAAGATCCTGTCGGACACCTCGTCGACGGCGCCGAGCCCGTCGACCTCGACCAGCAGTCCTCGCCGGGAGTAGAGGTCGAGCAGAGGCGCCGTCTGTTCGGCGTAGACCTGTTGGCGGGTGCGAATCGTGTCCTCGCTGTCGTCGGCGCGGCCCTCGATCTGCGCCCGCTTCAGGAGTCGGCCCACCACCTCGTCCTCGTCGGCCGTCAGCGAGATCACCGAGTCGATCGGCCGCGCCACCGATGCGAGATGGGCATCGAGATTGTCCACCTGATGCAGGGTGCGCGGATAACCGTCCAGCAGGAATCCCGGCTCGCAGTCGGCCTGGGAGAGCCGGTCGGCCACGATCTCGTTCGTGATCTCGTCGCTGACGTAGCCGCCGGAGGCCATGGTCTCGCGCACCTGCTCGGCCAGGGGTGTTTGGGCGGTCTGCATGGCGCGGAAGATGTCGCCGGTGGAGATGGCGGGGATGCCGTACCGCGTGGCGATCAGCTTGGCCTGCGTGCCCTTGCCGGCCCCCGGCGGGCCCATGATGAGCAGTCGCATCAGCGCAAGAACCCTTCGTAGTTGCGTTGTTGGAGCTGGCTCTCGATCTGTTTGACCGTGTCGAGACCGACGCCGACGATGATGAGGATGGACGTGCCGCCGAACGGGAAGTTCTGGTTGGCGTCGAGGAAGATGAACGCCACCGATGGAATCAAGGAGATCAGACCCAGGTACATCGAGCCCGGGAAGGTCAGCCGGGACAAGACGTAGGCCAGGTAGTTCTGGGTCGGCTTGCCGGCCCTGATCCCGGGGATGAAACCGCCGTACTTCTTCATGTTGTCGGCCACTTCTTCGGTATCGAAGGTGATGGCCACGTAGAAGTAGCAGAAGAACACGATCAGCAAGAAGTAGGTCAGCATGTAGACCGGGTGATCGCCGCGCACGAAGTTCGTCTGGATCCACGTCGACACCGCCGAATCGGGGCGGAACTGGGCATACAGCGCAGGTAGGTAGAGCAACGACGCTGCGAAGATGACCGGGATGACGCCGGCCTGGTTGACCTTGATGGGGATGTAGGTCGTCGTGCCGCCGAACATTCGACGACCGACCATCCGCTTGGCGTACTGCACCGGGATCCGGCGCTGGGCCTGCTCGACGAAGATCACGCCGGCCATCACGACGAGGCCGAGCGCGACCACCAGCAGGAAGACGATCCAGCCGTTCGCCCCCGGCCGAGCGACCCGCAAGGCCCACAGCGCGCTCGGGAAGGTCGCGGCGATCTGGGTGAAGATCATCACCGACATGCCGTTGCCGATGCCACGTTCGGTGATGAGCTCACCCATCCACATGATGACGCTGCTGCCGGCGGTCATGGTGAGGATCATCGCCACGATCGGGAAGATGTCCTTGGTGTAGACGATGCCTGTGCAGCCGGTGAACAACTGGTCGTTGACCGCCAGCGTGACGAACGCGGTGGAGTTGAGGACCGCGAGCACCAGGGTGAGGTAGCGGGTGTACTGGGTGATCGCGGTCTGGCCGGACGCGCCTTCCTTCTTCAGCGCCTCCAGCCGCGGGATCACCACGGTGAGCAACTGCAGGATGATGCTCGCCGTGATGTAGGGCATGATGCCCAGCGCGAAGACGGCCAGGTGCAGCAGAGCGCCGCCGGAGAACAGGTTGATGAGCGAGTAGAGGCCCTGCGTATCGCCAGAGGTGGCCTGCTTGAGGCAGAAGTCCACCTGCTTCACGTTGACATTCGGCACCGGGATGATGGAACCCAACCGGAAGACAGCCAGGATCATCAACGTGAAGAAGATCTTCTTCCTCAGGTCTGGGGTCCGGAATGCGTTGGCGAACGCTGAGAGCACTCCGCCCCTCCTCTACTTCTTCCGCCGATCACAGGTCTGTCAGGACCGTCCCCGAACGTACGTGAGCGCGCAAACACCCACCCGAGAGCCTGGGACCGCCTGACTCTATCAAGGACTGGCCGTCGACCAGACATCGTCGGCCAACAGTTGCCCACTCGAGCACGCTCACCCATCGACGCAACTTCGCGCACCGACGGGCTGCTTCGCGCATCGGCGCCCGTGCGCGAAGTGACCCGCGGGTGCGCGGAGTCGGGTCGGCGGCCGCCGAGCGTCGCGGTAGGGCCGAAGCCGCGACACGTTCCCTAGAGTGGTGGCCATGAAGATTCTGGTCGGATACATCCCGACGCCCGAAGGCATCGCCGCGCTCGACTACGCGATGGCCGAAGCCAAGCACAACGACGCCGGTCTGACCGTGCTCAACACAGGCAAGAACGGGGACTACGCCGATCCTCAGTTTGCCTCGTCGGCCGACATGGACGCGCTGGAGGCCCAGCTGAGCGAGCTGGGGGTCTCGCACGAGATTCTCCAGCCTACCGACGGCAAGCCTGCCGCCGAGGCGATGGTGGAGACGGCTGCCGAGATCCACGCCGATCTGATCGTCATCGGCATCCGCCGACGCAACCCGGTCGGCAAGCTCATCGCGGGCAGCACGGCGCAGGCCATCTTGCTGAACGCCGATTGCCCCGTGGTCGGCGTCAAACCCCAGATGCGCTCGACCGAGCGGCACCACCACGACTCGTCGCGGAACGTGCCGCACTCCTGGGCAGCCACCAAGCCCGGCGTCGAGATCGAGTAGCACGTCACGGATCTGCGAAGATCCAGCAACGACCCCCGGTGAGCCTGCCGGGATCAGCGCGGGGCGCCCTGGCGCGACGTGGTTGTTGGGCGGTTCGCCTCCCAGCGGCAAAAGCACGATTCATGAGCCAGCACTTGGTCTGATTACCCCCCGGGGGTATATTGGGTGTATGCGTACGAACAGTCACGGCGCCGTCGCCCTCGTCACCGACCCCATCTGCGGTATGCGGATCGATCCGGACCGGGCCGCCGCGAAGGCGGAGCGGGAGGGCACCGTCTACTACTTCTGCTCGCTCGGCTGCCGCGACGCGTTCGTCGGTCGAGGGGGCGAGAGTGCCGAGGACGTACGGCATGGCGAACACGGGGCCGACGTCACCGACCAGGTCGATCACCCTGTCGTGGATCACCCCGTCGTGGATCATCCTGGCGTCGATCACCCTGTCGTCGATAACCCTGTCGGCGGCGCAACCGACTACACCTGCCCGATGCACCCCGAGATCCGCCAGCCCGGCCCTGGTTCGTGCCCGATTTGCGGCATGGCCCTTGAACCGGTCGCGGTCACCGCCGACGACGGCCCCAACGAGGAACTGGCCGACATGAGCAGGCGGTTCTGGATCGGGTTGGCGCTCGCCGTTCCGGTGTTCGCCCTCGAGATGCTCGGCCACCTGGTCCCTGCCGTGCGCGACGCGATCCCGGGCCGTGTCTCGGACTGGATCCAGTTGGTGCTCGCCACTCCGGTGGTGCTGTGGGCCGGCTGGCCGTTCTTCGTCCGCGGCTGGGCGTCGGTCCGGCACCGCAGTCTGAACATGTTCACGCTCATCGCGATGGGAACCGGCGTCGCGTGGCTTTACAGCGTGGTCGCCACCGTGGCGCCGGCCGTCTTCCCGGCCGCGTTCCGACGGATGGACGGCGGGGTCGACGTCTACTTCGAAGCGGCCGCGGTGATCACCGTGCTCGTCCTGCTCGGGCAGGTCCTCGAACTGCGGGCTCGGGACCGCACGTCCGGCGCGATCAAGGCGCTGTTGCGACTCGCTCCCACCACGGCCCGGCGGATCGGTGACGACGGCTCCGAGACGGAGATCGCCTTGGAGGACGTGGGAATCGGCGACCTGCTGCGGGTGCGGCCCGGCGAGAAGGTGCCCGTCGACGGCATGGTCGAGGACGGCCGGTCGGCGGTGGACGAGTCGATGCTGACCGGCGAGTCCATGCCCGTGACCAAGCGTGCGGGCGACACGGTGATCAGCGGGACCATCAACACCGGCGGCTCGGTGACTGTGCGGACCGAGAAGGTGGGCGGCGACACCGTGCTGTCGCGGATCGTCGCCATGGTCGCCGACGCGCAACGCTCGAAGGCCCCGATCCAGCGGCTCGCCGACCGCGTCTCCGCGGTGTTCGTGCCGACCGTGATCGCGGTCGCGGTGGTCACGTTCGCGGTGTGGGCCCTGGTCGGGCCCGAACCGCGGCTGGCGCATGCGCTGATCAGCGCGGTCGCCGTGCTGATCATCGCCTGCCCCTGCGCGCTGGGGCTGGCGACGCCGATGTCGATCATGGTCGGCGTCGGACGGAGTGCCGGCGTGGGCGTGTTGATCAAGAACGCCGCGGCGCTCGAGCGGATGGAAAAGGTCGACACCGTCGTGGTGGACAAGACCGGCACCCTGACCGAGGGTCGGCCCACCCTCACTCGTGTGGTCACCGCCGAAGGCGGCCCGGCCGAGGAGGAGTTGCTACGACTGGCCGCCGCAGTCGAGCGAGCCTCGGAGCACCCGCTGGGTCGGGCCGTCGTCGAGGCGGCGACCAGGCGTGGTCTGGGACTGCCGGAGGTGCACGACTTCGACGCGCCCGCCGGGCGCGGGGTTCGCGGCACGGTCGAAGACCGGGAAGTTCTGCTGGGCAGCGGATCCTTCCTCGCCGAGCACGGGATCGCGACGTCGGCCCTGGACAACGAGGCCGACCGGCTCCGTGCCGAGGGCGCGACCGTGGTCTTCGCTGCCATCGGCGGCGAACTCGCCGGCATCCTGGCCGTCGCCGACCCGATCAAGGACACCACGGCCGACGCGCTGCGGCAGTTGGTCGCCGACGGGATCGAGGTCGTGATGCTCACCGGCGACAACCGGGTGACCGCCCAAGCAGTCGCCAGCCAACTCGGCATCGACCGGGTGGAGGCCGAGGTGCTGCCCGACCACAAGAGCGACATCGTGAGCCGGCTGCGCGACCAGGGCCGGGTCGTGGCCATGGCCGGCGACGGTGTGAACGACGCGCCCGCCCTCGCCACGGCCGACATCGGCCTGGCCATGTCGACAGGCACCGACGTGGCGATGGAGAGCGCGGCGATCACTCTCCTGCACGGCGATCTGGGCGGCATCGCCCGCGCCAGACTGCTGTCGCAGAAGGTGATGCGCAACATCCGCCAGAACCTGGTGTTCGCCTTCGTCTACAACGCCGCCGGGATACCGATCGCCGCCGGCGTGCTGTATCCGTACTTCGGCGTGCTGCTCTCCCCCGTCATCGCCGCCGCCGCCATGTCACTGTCATCGGTGTCGGTGATCGGAAACGCCCTCCGGCTCCGGACCGAGAAGCTGCACTGATCCGCTGCCGGGAGAATCCGCACCCGTCGGCGCGAGACCCGGCCGCTCGACGATCTGATGTCCGAGTTGGCAATCACCGTGAGGAAGTCCCGCCCGCGCTCGACTCACCACAGGCCCGGACGCCCCGGCTGTCGCGCGTGACATCCTCAGCGGATGGCACCAACCTGGTTGTCGATCACGGTGGAACTGCTCGGCGGGCGCGGCGAGGAGCTGTGGCCGTGGCCCGGGAGGATCTTCGCCGTCGGCCCGTCGCACACCTTCGGGGACCTCGCCAACGCCGTCAACGATGCGTTCGCCCGGTGGGACCGGGCACACGTGTCGATGTTCACCCTTCCCGATGGTCGGGTGGTCACCGACGAGGAGACGGGGACCGAGCTGACGGGGTCGATGGCCGGGCCGATCGTCGCGCCGATCGTCGCGCCGATCGACATGGTCCTGGCCAAGGTCGCCCAGACCCTTGACCCGGGTGCGGAGTTCCAGTTCACGTTCGACCTCGGTGATGAGTGGACGCACCGCTGCATGGTGGGGAAGGAGAAGGTCGACCCCGTGGAGGTGCTGGGCTTCCGCCCCGACATGCCCTTGCCTTATCGCGGCTGGGGCACCATTCCGGACCAGCATGGCCGCCGGTGGGCCGCCGACGACGGGGAGAGCCGTACCCCGCGAAGACCGAGTCGGCCGCACCCGATGCTGCTTCGCGCCTGGCCCGCACAAAAGCAGGTGCTCGAGCTCGACCTGTCCGAACTGCGCGGAGCCATTGCAGCGGAGGACGCGGACCGCTTTCTCACCGCAGTGGCGGGGCGCGACATCGACGACGCACTGCAACAGGTGGGGGCCGGCATGGCGATGGCACTGGAGCAGCGACGCCAAGACGCGGAGCCGGTCACACTGGCGGTCATCGATCGGCTGACCCGGCGCGACGGCGCGGGTGACCAGGCGCTGGCCGAAGACCTGCTGGCGCGGCTGCACGGCGAGCCGCTGGCCGGGCGGATGGTGCCCGTCGACCTCGACCTGCTCGGCATCGAGTTGGAAGGGGACCCGGGCCTGTCGGCTGGAGGCTACGTCGACCTGGCCACCGGGGAAGTGTACGGCGACAGCGCCACCGCCCCGCTGATCGTGGGGGAGGATGCCGCCATCGACGTGGAGGCGGAGCCCGAGCGTTGGCTCCGGTTCGAGCCGATCGGATCGCGGGACGGCTGGCGCGACATGGCCGCCTTCGCCGAGCGGCAGTGCGACACGGCACTGCGGGAGCGGCTCGAGCGGGCCATCCAGGGCAAGGGCGCCTTCCGCCGGTTCCGCGACCTCGTCCACGACGAAGACCTCGCCCAACAGTGGCATGCCTTCTCCAGCGACCGCCAGCACGGCCGGGCCCGCGAGTACCTGGCCGACGAGGGCATCCGCGTGGGCTGACCGACACGAGACGCCCGACGAAGCCGGCGACGCCGTCGCAGCGATGGCCGCTCAGCTCCACCGCATCACGGGAGTGGCCCTCGACCCCACCCCAGCCGCTTGACCTCTCCAGGCGTTCCCGCGGGAACGCCCGAGATCCCGCGAAGCCGCCGGGGGGTCGTTGTCTCCGTGCTGCCGCAGGGAAGTCACCGAGAAGTTCGCCGGCCACTTCGCTGACCGCGACGACGTTTCCGGGCCCCTGACAGCGAGGCGACAGTGGCCTGGCAGAGGTCGGTTCTAGCGTCCTCGGCACAGATCTCACGAAAGGAGCTCGCCATGACCACCACCGACGACCCGGTCGTCGCCCCGACCGGATCGACCACCACCCACGGCACGGCCAACGCCCCGACCGCAGCCATCACGACCCACAACACCGCGACCTTCACGCCCGACGCCTTCGCTGAACGTGTCTTCGCCGCCGCCCTCGGCTGGGCGGAGAGCATGTCGATCTACCTCGGCGATCGGCTCGGCTGGTACCGCAGCCTGGCCGCCGACGGGCCGGCCACCGCCGACGAGTTGGCCACCCGCACCGCCACCTCCTCGCGCTACGCCCGCGAGTGGCTCGAGCAGCAGGCCGTGGTCGGCATCCTCGACGTCGACGACTGCGGAGGCGAGCCGGACGAGCGCCGTTTCGCTCTCCCGCCCGGCCCGGCGGAAGTGCTCACCGACAAGCACAGCCTGCTCTATCTCGCGCCGCTCACCCGGATGTTCGCCGCCAGTGGTGCCCAGATGCCGGCGGTGATCGAGGCCTTCCGGACCGGCGGTGGTGTCAGCTGGCAACAACTCGGCGCCGACGCCCGCGAAGCGCAGGCTGACCTCAACCGACCGTGGTTCGACCAGCTGCCGACGACCTTCGCCGGTCTGCCCGAGCTGCACGAGGTGCTCAGCCAGCCGGGCGCCCGGATCGCCGACGTCGGAACCGGCGCCGGCTGGTCGGCTATCGCCCTGGCCAAGGCGTACCCGCAACTGGAGGTCGACGGCTACGACAACGACGACCCCTCGGTAGAGCTCGCCCGGCGCAATGCCGCGGCAGCTGGGGTCGTCGACCGCGTGCGGTTCCATGCCGCCGACGGAGACGGAGTGGCTGGCGACGGACCGTTCGACGCCGCCTTCGCTTTCGAGTGCATCCATGACATGCCGAGGCCGGTCGAAGTGCTGTCGGCCATGCGGACCGCAGTGGTCGACGGCGGGCCGGTGGTGATCATGGACGAGGCGGTCGACGCCAACTTCACCGCACCCGGGAACGAGATCGAGAAGTTCATGTACGGCTGCAGCCTGTTTGTCTGCCTGCCCGACGGCCTGTCGCACCGGCCCAGCGTCGGGACCGGCACCGTGATGCGCCCCTCGACGCTGCGCTCGTACGCCCGGTCGGCCGGCTTCACCGACGTCACGACCTTGGCTGCCCAGGACTTCGGGTTCTGGCGCTTCTACCTCCTTTCGAGCTGAGCCGCGCACCTGCCGGCTCGGGGTGGTCCCTCACTGGTCATCGGCGAGGGCCGAGCGGGCTCGGTCGACGACCTGATTGTCGTCCAGGCCCGCTCCGCGCTCCGTCAGCATCGCGAACCGATCGGCGCCGAGCCGCTCCACCAAGACCGAGCGGATGGTCGCGAGCCGGCCGGCCTCGTCCCCGAAGACGCCGGCAGGTCGGACGTCCAGCGCACCGAGCAGCACTGCGGCGGCATCGTCACGATGCATCCGAGTGAGCAGATCGGTGACGTTGCGGATCGTCGTCCATTGGTGGGTCCAGTCTCCGGCCTGTCGCCAGTGCTCGACGACATCGCCGAACAGCGCCGCGGCCTCGGTCGGCTCACCGTGCCGGCTGAGGACGGAGGCCGCCGACACCAGAGCAACACCGGTGAGATACCGGTCGCCGAGTCGACGGCCGACCTCCAGGGCTTGGGTCAGCACGATCCCGGCTCGCTCCGGATCCGTGTCGAGCACCAGCTCGCCCTGGATGTAGCGCATCCACGCGGCACCGAGCTCATCGCCCGCATCCTCCGCGCGGATCCTGAGCTCGTCGGCCGTGCGCAGACCCCCGGCGACGTCGCCGCAATACCCCCGGACCAGCGGGACTACCCCCTGCGCGACCTGAGCGAACGCGTCGTAAGGGCCGTAAGCGCCGGACGTGGCTGCGGCCGCAAGCTCCTCACCGAGCCTTCCCGCCTCCTCCAGCTGACCTTCGAAGAGGCAGACCTCCGCCAGCAGGAAGCGCAGGTATGTGGCGTCCTCGGCTGTGGTCGCGTCATCGAGCCCTTGCTCGATCAGCTGCCGGGCTCTGGGCAGGTCACCGGCGAAGCGCGCACCCGCCCCCGCGACCGCGCACAGTCCCGCGGCGCGCGGCGCCGTCTCCCCCGGACCGGCCGCCCGGACGGCCTCGAGGGTCTGTTCCGCCCAGCGCGGCACCTCCGCGGGCATCCGCGTCTCGACGTAGAGCGAGAGGCCGGTGACCAGCAGCGCGGCCAGGTCGAGGTCGTTGGCGAGAGCCCAGGCATGCGCTGCGCGGATCTCGTCCATCAGCGCATCGAGCCGCTCGACGGACGGGCCGTGCCGTGGTCCGAACAACCCGGCCGCCGCTTCGGTGACCGAGCCGGAGACGTAGCTCGCATGCGCGCGACGAGCGGCGTCGGCGTACGGCCCCGCCACCAGCCGCTCGCGCGCATAGCTGCGAAGAGTCTCCAGCAGGACGAAGCGGGTGGGGCCGGACGACGGATCGGCCACCGTCATCGATCGTTCGGCGAGGGCGAGCACCGCCTCGGCCACTCCTGTCCGATCGAGGGCCGGTTCCAATCCCGGCACAGCAGTGACCACCTGCTCGGCAGCGGTCAGGCTGAACCCGGTCGCGAACACCGAGAGCAGGTCGAAGACCACTCGCTGGCTCGGTTCGAGCAGGTCGTACGACCAGTCCACCAGCGCGCGAAGGGTCTGATGGCGAGCCGTCCGGGCACCCCCGTGCAGCAGCCGGAACCGCCACGAGAGCCGTTGTACGAGGTCGTCGGGGCTCATCACCCGCATCCGGGCGGCCGCCAGCTCGATGGCCAGTGGTAGCCGATCCAGTCGATTGCAGAGCTCGGCAACCGAGTCCATCCCGGACTCGTCCGGGTCGAAGCCGGCGCTGACGTTCCGGGCCCGCTCGACGAAGAGGGCGACACCCGCCTCCACGCTCAAGGGCGCGACCGGAGTCACCAGTTCGTCGGGCAGTCCGAGCGGTTCACGACTGGTGGTCAAGACGGCCACCCCGGGACAGGCTCGTGACAGCGCGGCGGCCAGGGGGGTGCAGGCACCAAGGACGTGCTCACAGTTGTCGAACACCAGCAGCAGACGCGCGGGGCGCAGGAACTCCACCAGCCGATCGATCGTCGAACCACCCGGCCGACCCGGGACGGACAGCGCAGTCCCGATGGCGTCGGCAACGCTGTCGACGTCGTCGAGCGTGGCGAGCTCGCAGACCCGGACCCCATCAGCAAACCGGCTACGCAGGCGGGCGGCCGCGACACTCGCCAGACTGGTCTTGCCGACCCCGCCCGGCCCGACCAGTGTCACCACCGCCCCTGGGCGGACCAGCCTGTCCAGCAGCGCGATGTCGGCCTCACGGCCGACGAGCTGCGGCAGGACCGGGGTCGGATCGTCGGTGCGCCGCGGCGACGATTCGCGTTCGACGTCGTGGCCCTCGAACGGCCGGGCGGCCGCGGGGGCGGTGCGGGTCGTCGGATGCGGCGAGACCGCGGGGGTTGCCAGGCCGGGATCATGCCGAAGGATCGCGGCCTGGAGACAGGCCAGTTCCGCCGATGGTTCGACCCCGAGCTCCTCGTCGAGCAGGCGGCGATAGCGCTGGTAGCCGTCCAGCGCGGCGGCCTGCTGACCGGTCCGGTAGCGGGCCAGCATGAGCTGGAGCTGCGGTCGCTCGCGCAACGGTTCGGCCGCGATCAGCTTCTCGAGTCGATCCAGGGCTTCGTCCGGACGACCCTGGTCGAGCGCCGCGTCGATCCGGTTTTCGGTGGCGGCGAGCCACAACTCGGTCAATCGGGCGCCTTCCGGCCGAGCGAAGTCGTCGTCGGTGAACTCCGCGTACGCCGGACCTCGCCACAGATCGAGTGCACGGTCCAGAAGCCGGACGGCGTGATCGAGGCGGGCCGGATCCTCGCCCTGGCTGCTCACCTGTCGGGCCTCGTCCACCAGGTCCTGGAACAGGCTCGCGTCGAGATCGTCGCGGGACGCCAGCAACGAGTAGCCAGGCGGCCTACTCAGCAGGCGTACCTCGGCGCCCGCCCCTGTCAGCCTCCCACGGAGCCGCGCCAACAGGTTGTGCAGCGACGCCTGTGGATGATCTGGTGGCTCGCTCGGCCAGACGATGTCGGCCAAGCTGTCCATCGAGACCATCGCGTCGGCGTGAACCAGCAGCCCGGCCAGCAGCCGTCGAAGCCGGGGCGGCAACGGGTCCGGCGCGCCGTTCTGGTCCACCAACTCGACGCTGCCCAGGACGCGAAGATGCATGCCCACCCCCTGTCAGGATCGCGGCGAGCGGACCGATTCATGCCAGGCTAGACCACACGACCGCAACCAGGGCGGTGAGTTTCTCCGACGACGCGCAGCGGCTCGATCGAGTCGTGGAACCCCTACCAACCGCGCCGACACGTCCACGCTCGAGGAACTCCCAAGGATCGCCGCCACCACCAAACCCGCCGAGCAACTCAGCGTCCGAGCAGTGCCGCGAGCCGGGGTTGCCGCTCCAACCGGTGCGTTGCCTCTCGAGCGATTCCAGATTCGCCTGCAGCCAGCTCATGGACGCGACCGTCTCGCCCTGCCATTCGATCTCTTCGGTAACCCACTCCTGCAGCGCGTCGAGCAGACGCCCTTGCCGCTCGACCATCGACTCCCACTCCACCGTCCGCCGCGAGAGCAGATCAGCGAGCTCGGCGTCTGGATGCGTTTCCAGGTCGCGTTCGATCTGCTTCAGCGTGGTCGCTGGCGCTACCGGCGACCAGAGCATGACCCGCTCGGGCCTGCGTGACGGCCGCGGTGCCAGCTCGACGATCGCCCAGATGAGGTCGAGGAATGACGCCGTCGGCTCGAGGACCGTGTCCCTACGGCCGCCGCGCCACCCGCTCGGCCAACGCCTCGCGGATGAACTCCGACGGGCTCACTCCTTCCTCCCTCGCCGCGGCGAGCACGGCTTCGTGCAGCTCCCGGGACAGTCGCGCCTGGACCTTGGGAGACGTCGACGACAGCGATCCGAGCGACGGCCGGCCAGGCCGCGGCACCCGTGCCAAGATCTCCTCGGCCCAAGCCTGCGCGCCTGCCTCGTCGAGCACCGTGCCGCCGGCCAGGGTGGCGGGCTCTCGGTCGAGATCGCGGTCACGTTCGCCGCTGATCTTCGTCATGGCCTCCTCCTCTCGTAGTCGGGCTCGATATGAAGGATCAAGACCACTCCCGGCCGGATCTCGGCCCGACCACGGTCAGCCAGACGCCACGGTCATCGCGGCCGTACCACACCGGCTCACGGTCGGCGCCGGCTCGACGACCCTCATTCGGCGTGATGGCATCGATCACTCGTCGCACGTGTGCCCGTCCGATCCGATGGCGGCGAGCAGACTGGGTCCACTCGAATTCGGGTCCTTTGCCTGGGCCCTTCACTCGTCTTACATTATCGTAGTCCAAAACTGCCGGACACAACATCTCCGGCTGACGACCTAGCGCTCGACCCCGATCGACGCGCAGTTCGATCTCGACCGATTTGAGCGGAACATCGGCCACGAAGGCGATCGGCCCTCGGATCTGGTCGGCCCGGTCCAGGCGCGCCACCTGCGACAGCGGCCCGGGCATCTCCGCACACCGCAGCGACCATCAACGGCCGGCGCGCTCCGCCGTCACTGTGTAATGCCTCACCGGCACGGCCACTCCCTGCCGACGATCAGCTCGTCGGGCTGCCGATCCAGCTTGATCTACTGCGCCCCGAACATTCAAAGGAGGCGGCGCACCGGACGGATTGCCTCGAGCTCGAGGTGAAACAACGTGAGCGATTCGGTGTCGCCTTCAAAACGCCCTTCGACAGGCTCAGGGCACATTGGGGACCCGCTGCTCCGGGCACATGAGGAGCTCCTGGCCGCCGACCTGATGGACTCACCGGAGGGCCGCGGGGGTGCCCGCGGCGGGTAGGCGCAACAGTCAGTGGAGTAGATCCGGTCGGGAGTATGCCACCCGATCTACTCCGATCGTGCCGGGCCGATCGAGCCATCGTCACCGGGTGGTGGAGGCAGCCTCGTCCTCGATCCAGCGCGGCCGCCCCGCCAGGTAGCCGGTGACCGCCTGCGGGATCAGCAGGGCGGCCATGAAGCCGATCGGGATCGCCCACCCGCCGGTGCGGCTGTACAGGACGCCGACGAAGATCGGCGCGGCGATCGAGAGCAGGTAGCCGATTCCCTGGGCGAACGCGGAGAGCTTGACCACCCCGGCCGGAGTTCGGGCGCGCAGGCCGATCATGGTGAGGGCCACCGGAAAGGTGGCCTGTGAGACGCCGAGGAGCACGACCCAGAGCCATGGCGCGGCGCTCGGCGCAAGCCCGATTCCTGCGTAGGCCACCAGGCCGACGACGCTGAGCGCGAGCACCAGTCCGCCCTGGCTGCGCATCCCGCCGGCCAGCGACGGGAGCAAGAACGACAGCGGGACACCGACCGCCGGAATAGCGGCCAACAACAGCCCGGCCGTCTCCGGCGAGAAGCCGGCGTCGCGGAAGATCTGCGGCAGCCAGCCCATGACCATGTAGGCACCGGAACTCTGCAGACCGAAGAAGATCGCCAACGTCCAGGCGGTCCTGCTGCGGAGCACGCGCAGGCCGTCGGCCTTCACAGTGCCACCGAAGCCGACCCCGACCCCGGCCCCGGTTGCGGTGCCGGGTGGGGCACGCACAGCGGCGGCTCGGCTGCGGTCCGCTTCCCTGTCCCGCCGCCGATCGTGGCGAAGCAACGGCAGCCAGGCGAGGGCGGCTAGTGCGGCCGGTAGAGCCCAGAAGGCCAGGCCCGCCTGCCACTGACCACCGGCCGCGCTGGCGATCGGCACGGTCGTTGCCGCAGCCACCGAGGCACCCGCGGTCAGCCCCATCGAGTAGAACCCGGTCATCATGCCGATCCGACGCGGGAAGTAGCGCCTGACCACCACGGGCATCACGACGTTGGCGATCCCGATGGCACCCAGGGCGAGTGCGCTGAGCGCGACGAAACTTGTTGTGCCGCCACCGGCGTACGGCCTCAGGGCCAAGCCCACCGCGATTGCCATCGCAACAAGACACAGCACCGTCGCCGGCCGGAGTCGCCGGAGCAACCGTGGCGCCAAGGTGCCGAAGGCGACGAAGCACAGCGCCGGGAAGGCCGTCAACAGGCCAGCCATTCCCCCGCTCATCCCGAGCTCCGCCCGTATCTCTGCAAGCAACGGCCCGACGCTGGTGATCGCCGGCCTGAGGTTGAACGCCGTGAGCCCCGTGGCAAGGACCACGACCACCGTAAGGGCCGAGCCGAGCCCGCGCGCAGCTAGTCGCGAGCGCACTGGCTCGGTGTCTGGCACGTCGGTGGTCATCGTCACCACCAAATCACATAGTCATGGGATGAACCTTGACCAGTTGACGCCGGCCCAGGCACGTCGCGGAAGTGCACCGGTAGACGCCTACCGAACCAGAACCTGCAGCTCATCGACCGGCGCTCTCCGGAGGGTGTCATCACCGTGCCTCGGCGCGGAACCACCATGTCCAGGTGGGCGCCCCGCGGAGACATGTCCCTTCTGTGCTCGGTAGGACTTCGCTCACCGGCTGGTCGTGGTTGTCGATGATCGCCGTCGTCGGCTTGTCCGCACCGCCCACCATGGCCAGGCGGTTGGCTTCAGCGCTGACCGCCTGACGACCAGGGCAAGAGCTACAATGTAGTACATGAGCGAAGTCGGGATCCGGGCGCTCAAACAGAACGCCTCGGCGGTGGTCGCCGAGGCAGCTGCAGGCGAGCCGGTGACCATCACCGACCGCGGGCGGGCCGTAGCTCAACTCATCCCGCTGCCCGCCTCCCGACTCGACGCACTTCTCGCCGCCGGGAGGGCACGGCCGGCGCGCCGCAGTTTCCATCAGCTCGCGCCGCCATCCGACATCGGTGACATGTCGAATGAACTGAGGCGAATGCGGGACGGCGATCGGTACTGATCCGTGGCGTGGTACATCGACACATCGGCGCTGGTGAAGCTCGTCTCCGCCGAGCCGGAGACGCACGCATTGCTGAGCTGGCTGCGCGCGACCGGCCAGCCGGTGGTCTGCAGCGATCTTGCCAGGACCGAATTGATGCGTGCCGTTCGGCGGGTGGCCCCGGAGACCACCGGTCGCGTACGAGAAGTGCTGGACAGTCTTGTCCTGCTCGCCGCCCCGCCGTCGGTGTTCGACTCGGCTGGTCGGCTCGAACCGCCATCCCTCAGCTCGCTCGATGCCATCCACATCGCCACGGCTCTCGAGCTCGGCGACGATCTCGACGGGATCGTGAGCTACGACGAACGGCTCAACGCAGCTGCACGGTCGTACGGCCTCGAGGCGCTGTCTCCGGACTGACCGATCGCGGTGTCGAACGACCCGGCACGCGCAAGTGGCGTGAATCGCACGTTCCGATGATCAGAACGTGCGGTTCACGCCCACTTTCGCAGAACGAGCCGTGATTGCCTACAGTTCGGTGATGCTCCCACCGGCTGCGGCGATCTTCTCCTTGGCACTGCCGGAGAACGCGTGCGCGCACACCTGCAGGGCCACCGCGAGATCGCCGTTGCCGAGGATCTTGACCGGCTGACCGGCTCGGACCGCGCCGGCTCCGACGAGCTCGTCGACGCCTACCGTGCCGCCCTCGGGGAAGAGCTCGGCCAGACGCGCCACGTTCACGATCTGGTACTCGACCCGGAACGGGTTCTTGAAGCCACGCAACTTCGGCACGCGCATGTGCATCGGCATCTGGCCGCCCTCGAAGTTCTCGGGGATGTTCTGGCGGGCCTTGGAGCCTTTGGTGCCCCGACCGGCGGTCTTGCCCTTGGAGCCCCCGCCGCGACCGACGCGGGTCTTGGCGGTCTTGGCCCCGGGAGCCGGACGGAGGTGATGAACCTTGAGAGTCATGATCAGTCGACCTCCTCAACACTGATCAGATGGGTCACCGTGGCGAGCATGCCGCGGATCTCCGGACGATCTTCCTTGACGGCCTCGTCGCCGATCCGTTTCAGGCCGAGCGAGCGCAAAGTGTCGCGTTGGTTCGACTTGCCACCGATCGAGGACTTGACCTGCTTGACCTTGAGTCGCACCATCACGCAATCCCCTCGGCGCGGGCCCTGAGCAGGGCAGCCGGAGCGACATCCTCGACCCGCTTGCCACGACGACGGGCCACCGCCTCGGGTTCCTCCAGCGACTGGAGGGCCTCAACCGTCGCGTGGACCACGTTGATCGCGTTGGATGAGCCGAGCGACTTGGCGAGCACATCGTGCACGCCGGCACACTCCAGCACTGCACGGGCGGAGCCACCCGCGATCACACCGGTACCCGGCGAAGCCGGACGCAGCATGACCACACCGGCGGCCTTCTCACCTTGGACCGGGTGCGGGATGGTGCCCTGGACTCGCGGTACGCGAAAGAAGTGCTTCTTGGCCTCTTCCACACCCTTGGCGATCGCGGCCGGCACCTCCTTGGCCTTGCCGTAGCCGACGCCGACCGTGCCGTCGCCGTCGCCCACCACGACCAGCGCGGTGAAGCTGAACCGGCGACCGCCCTTGACGACCTTGGCGACCCGGTTGATGGCCACCACTCGCTCGATGTAGTTGCTCTTCTCCTGCTGGCCGCCGCGACGATCGTCGCGACCCCGGCGATCACCACCGGCACCGCCACCGCGGCGCTGGGTTCCACTCATATCGCTTTACCTCTCTCCGCCCGAGGTGCTTGCAGCCTCGGGCCGTGTGATCGTCGGCTCAGAAGTCCAGGCCGGCTTCACGCGCACCGTCGGCGAGTGCCGCGATGCGTCCGTGGTACTTGTTACCGGCGCGATCGAAGACGACCTGCTCGACCCCGGCGGACTTCGCCCGGGTCGCAACGTTGGCGCCGACGAGCTTGGCCTTGTCGGACTTGTCGCCGGAGGCCGCGCGCAGGTCGGTCTCCATGGTCGATGCCGACGCCAGCGTCTTGCCGGCGACGTCGTCGATCACCTGAGCG